>NZ_JBVIUJ010000007.1:0-469003 GCF_055596705.1 Streptomyces sp. NPDC039609 | reverse complement strand
TGCGGGGAGCACGG
Organism: Streptomyces sp. NPDC039609; assembly: GCF_055596705.1. Lineage (NCBI taxonomy): Bacteria > Bacillati > Actinomycetota > Actinomycetes > Kitasatosporales > Streptomycetaceae > Streptomyces > Streptomyces sp. NPDC039609. The sequence continues at coordinate 468,989 of NZ_JBVIUJ010000007.1, read as the reverse complement.
TCGGCGGCCTGCGCGACGGGGGCGAAGCCTCGCGCGTCGGCGTTCGTGCGGGGAGCACGGTCGGCGGCCTGCGCGACGGGGGCGAAGCCTCGCGCGTCGGCGTTCGTGCGGGGAGCACGGTCGGCGGCCTGCGCGACGGGGTCGGAGCCTCGCGCGTCGGCGTTCGTGCGCGTCATGCCTGGACCGCCTCGCCGGTCAGGACGCGGCCCGCGCGGTCCGCGATGTGCGCGGGCAGGTCGATGCCGGCCGGCAGGACGGGATCGGCGACGGGCTCCCCGAACGTGGTGACGACCGGCAGCACCCCGGCCCACAGCCCCAGTGCGGCGTCCTCGCTGTCCCCGTCGTCCGGCGGCCCGGTGGCGATCTTCACCGACGCCTCGACGAGGTCGAGCACCACCAGCGCGGTCGCCGCGAGCTCCTTCCGGCTGGGCTGCCGGGCGTAATCCCACTGCCCCGGCGCGCACTGCTCTGTGAGCGCGCGCAGCCCCCGCAGCTTCTCGTCCGGGTCGGTGACGAGCCGCGGGACGCCGTAGATCATCGCGCAGCGGTAGTTGACGCCGTGTTCGAAGACGGAGCGGGCGAGCACCAGGCCGTCGACGTGCGTCACGGTGACGCAGACGGTCGCGTCGGGCGCCTGGACCAGGCTGCGGCTGGCGACCGAGCCGTGCAGATAGAGCCGGTCGCCGTCGGTGCCGTACGCCGTGGGCACGACCATCGTGGTCCCGTCGACGGTGACGCCGAGGTGGCAGAGGAAGCCGGCGGCGAGCACCGCCTCCAGATCGGCGCGCCGGTGACTGCCCTTGTGGCGCATCCGGCGCAGCCGGGTCCGCTCGGTGGCGGCCATTTCGTCCGGGGCGGGTACCTGCTCGGCGGCGGTGCTCATGGTGTCCTCTTCGTACGGCCGTCGTGGGCGACGGCGATGGGTCCTGGGCACGGGGCGCGCGCGTGGGCACCACCCCGGCTTCTACGGGTTGTACGGGCTTCAGCCGCGGGCCGCCACCGGCGCTCGCCTGTCGGAACGGCGGCCGGTCGCGAGGGAGTCGCAGATCTCGCCCGCCCGCACGGCGGCCATCGACAGGAGGTTGGCCGTGATGCCGTGGCTGTGTTCGGTGCCGCCCATCAGATAGACGCCCGCCTCCAGCTCCGGTCCCGTCCGCACGCGGTAGTCGCGGTGCACGAGCAGTCGGCCGTCCTCGTCGCGTTCGCATGCCGCGTTCAGTTCGCCGAGGAGGCGGGCCGGGTCGGGCTCGGTGTAGCCGATGGCGTAGACGACGGCGTCGGCGGTGAGCTCCTCGGTCTCACCGGTCGCGAGATTGCGCACCCGGACCCGGACCTCGTCGGCGTCGGCCTCGACCGATGTCAGCTGCGAGGCGCCCATGATGCGCAGACGCCGCTCGCCGCGGACCTGCTCCTGGTAGGAGCGGCGGTAGAGCTCCTCGATGAGGTCCATGTCCACCACGCCGTAGTTGGTGTTGCGGTGGTAGGCCATCAGCTTGCGCCGGACGTCCGGGTCGGCGCCGTGGTAGAGGTCGACGGCCTCCGGGTCGAAGATGCGGTTCGCGTACGGGCTGTCGTCGGCGGGGCTGTAGCCGTACCGCGTGTGGACGGCGACGACCTCGGCGTTCTCGTACGTACGGTGGAGGTGGTCGGCGATCTCGGCGGCGCTCTGTCCGGCGCCGGCGACCACGAAGCGGCGCGGGCTCTCGGTGGGCAGCGCGGCGAGCCGGTGCAGGAACTCGCTGCTGTGCCACAGGCGTTCAGAGGAGTCGACGCCCTCGGGCAGACGGGGCACGAGGCCGGTGCCGAGGACCAGGTTGCGGGCCCGGTACGTGACCACCTCGGCCTCCCCGCGCGCGGCGACGTCGACCTCGACGACCGGTCCGGCCTGGGTGGCGGCGCGGATGCCGGTGACCTCGAGGCCGTAACGGACCATGTGGTCCACGCCGTTGGCGGCCCACTGGAGATAGTCGTGGAACTCCTCGCGGGTGGGGAACAGCACCTTGTGGTTGATGAAGTCGACCAGTCGGCCCCGGTCGTGGAGGTACGGCACGAAGCCGAAGCGGCTCGTCGGGTTGCGCATCGTGGCCAGGTCCTTGAGGAACGAGACCTGCATGGTGGCGTCCGGGATCAGCATGCCGCGGTGCCATCCGAAGGCAGGCTGCTTCTCCAGGAAGACGGCGGTGAGCTTCTCGTCGGGCGCGGCCCGCTCGTTGTGCTCCTCGATGGCGATGGCCAGGGCGAGGTTGGCGGGGCCGAAGCCGACACCGACGACGTCGTAGACGGGAGTGGTCTCGTTCATGGTGGTGCCTTTCGGTTTCAGGAGGTCGTGCGGGCGGTGAGGGCGGCGCAGCCGGCGGCGAGGAGCAGCGCCATCAGGAGGCCCGTACCGGCGAAGGAGAGGAAGACGACGGCGATGACCAGGGTCACGACGGCGGTGGTGCGCAGGGCGCGCCCGGCGCCGCGGGCCCGGAGGGCGGCGGCGGCCGCCGCGACGTACAGCAGCAGGAAGGCGCTGCTGGTGACGATGAGGACGAGCTCCTCGCCGGTGTCGGTGACGGTCAGGGCGCCGAGGACGGCCGTGTAGGCGAGGGTCAGGGCGACGGTGGCCGGCACGGGCCGGTCGGCCAGGGAGCGCGGCAGGATGCGGTCGCGGGCGGCCGCCCGGACGACACGGGTGGCGCCGAGGACCCAGGCGTTGGTGGCGACGACCGCGAGGCCGAGGGCGAGCAGATCGCCGACGACGGCGCCCGCTTCGCCGAGGGAGGCGCCCAACAGGGCGGTGATGACGACGGGTTCGTCGCCGGGGACGGCCAGGTAGGCAGCGGTGACGGCGGCGTAGAGCAGCCCGACGACGGGCACGGCCCAGCGGATGGCGCGGCGGTAGCTGCGGGCGGGATCGTCGACCTGTTCGGCGAGGGTGGAGACGTTCTCCCAGCCGAGGAAGGAGAAGAACGCGGTGACGACGGCGATGCCGACGCCGTCCCAGCCGTTCGTCAGGAACGGCGTGTACTCCCCCGCGTCGAACCGCGGTGCGGCGACCGCCACGGCCCCGCCGAGCCCGAGCAGCAGCACGACGAGCGAGGCGGCCTGGACGCGCGCGCCGGCGGTGAGCCCGAGGAGGGTGAACGCGGCGGACAGGGCCATGAAGCCCATGGCGATCGGGTACACCGGCCCGTCGGGCTGCCCGAGCAGCCCGAGCAGACAGCGGGCGGAGACGATGCCCATGACCGGGTTGCCGATGACGTACGTCGCGACGAGCAGCAGCGCGGCGGCCCGCCCCGGCCGTCGCCCGAGCCCGGCGGTCACCATCGCGGCGAGCCCGGCGGCGTCGGGCCGCCAGGCGGACATCTCGGCGAAGAACCGGGCGAACGGATAGGAACAGACGGCAAGCGCGAGCCATGCCAACACCGAGGCGGGTCCGGCCTGCCGCTCGGTCAGCCCGGGCACGAGCAGAATGCCGGTCCCGACGAGGCTGCTGACGTAGAAGACGACGAGGGCCCGTACGCCGAGCTTCTTCGAGGACGCTTCCCTGCCGGGGGGCGAGGGGCGGGACATGAGATCCGTCATGGGTGTCACCTCCGGTGGGGTGGGGGTTGGGGACGGGCCCGGCGTCGGACCGCCGGGCCTGCCGGGGGGCGTCAGGTGCTCGACAGGACGTCCAGGGCTTCCGCCGCCGCGAGTTCGGCTGCTGCCGGAGCCGTCTTGAAGCCGGCGCCGGACCAGCCGGTGGCCAGCACGATGCGGCTGTCGGGCCGTTCCCGGCCGAGGTGGGGCAGGGAGTTCGGGGTGTACAGGTCGACGCCCTGCCGGCCGCCGAGGAAGCGGGTCGCCGGGTCCGCGAGCCAGGGCCAGCGCGCGGCCGCGCCCTGGCGGATGTACGCCACGTGCTCGTCGGTGAGCGTGTCCTCCCCGCCCGCGGGTACGTCCCACTCGTCGACGGGTCGCCCCGCCATGTACCCGCCCGCCGCCTCCCCGGAGACCTGGGGCCGACCCCAGACACCGGTCACCATGTCGACGACGGTCGGCAGTCCGGCCGTGTCCGGGTGGTGGAAGAAGCCGTACCGAATGCTCTTGGTGCGCCCCGCGTCCGAGCCGCTCAGCCGGTGGCCGGCGATCGCCCCGGTGCCGCTGCCGGCCGCCAGGACGACGGCCAGGGCCTCGACGGGCCCGCCCGGTTCCAGCAGGACGCGGACCCGGTCGGCCCCGGGCGGCGCGACCAGTTCCCGCACCCGGGCGGGCAGCAGCCGGGCGCCGTGGGCCAGCGCCCGGTCCCGGTACACGCGCGCGGTGCGCGGCGGATCGGCGTAACCGCCCTCCGGTTCCCACACGGCGGCGCTGACCCCGTCCACCGACAGCCCCGGGAACCGTTCCCCGATCACTCCGGGCTCCAGCAGCTCCGCCGGCACCCCGGCGCCATTGAGCTCGGCGACGCCCTTCTCGGCCTGGTCCAGGTCGGCGTCGCCGCACAGCACCAGCGAACCGGTCGGCACGAAGCCGTACGGTCCCGGAACCAGGGCCGCGGGCCCCCAGGCCAGCTGGTGGCTGCGGAGGGCGAGCCCCCGCAGATACGGGTCGGCCTCGAAGGCCCGCACGAGCCCACCGGACCAGGCGGTGGCGTGGTCACGACGCCCGTCCATCGGCGCGACGAGCGCCACCCGCGCACCCTGCCGGGCGAGCACGGCGGCGGTCGCGGCCCCGACGACTCCGGCGCCGACGACGATCACGTCGTAGGCCCGGCCCCGGTGACCACCGCCACCGCCACCGCCCGAGGACGTCGACGCCGACGCCGACGCCGACGTACGAGACGGAGCGGGTACGGGTACGGGTACGAAGTCCCAGCCCACGCTCCCCTCCACGGGCTCCCCGAGCGCGGTGAACGCCCGGTCGGCATGGGCCCGTACGGCGGCGAGCAGAGTCCGCCCGGTGCGCTCCGGGTTCTCGGTGAGGGCCTCGGTCGCCGCCGCGAAGGCGGCCATGACGTGGGCTTCCGGCCCTCCGCGCATCCGGGCCACGCGCGCGCCCCGGTTCCCGCCCGGGTTCGCGCCCCGGTTCGCGTCCCCGAGGAGCTCGGAGAACTCGTCGACCGCGCAGTCGTCGGTGAAGTACAGCTCCCCGTCGAAGCCCGCCTCCCGCCACTCCCGGCCGACCCGCGCGGCGCCGCCGTGGGTCCCGCACACGACGAGCGCGGTGAGCGCGGCCACGTCGGCCCCGGGGGTGGAGACGATGCCCGGCGCTCCCGCCGCCGTGCGGAAGCCGGTCGCCAACGGGCCGACGCCCGGCGGCGCACCGGTCGCCGGACCGCTGCCGTCCGAGACGACGGGCCCGGCCGGAAGTCCGGCGGCCGCACCGGGGCGGGCGGGGTCGCCCACGTGCCACGCGTCCCGTACCAGGCACGCCAGGCCCTCCCCGTACGCCGTCCCGTCGTGCGTGACGGCGATCCGGGTGTGGCCGGCCGCGCCGACGGCGGCGAGCAGATCCGCCGCCTGGGCACGGTCGTCCGGGCACCAGCGCAGAACCGTGCCCCCGCAGTCGGCGAGCAGGTCCGGCGTCGTGGCCAGCGGCAGCAGGACGGGCAGGCCGCCGGACCGGTAGACGGGGAGCGCGGCCCGGGCGCCGGCGCTGTTGAAGTGGCCGATCACCAGCGTGTGCCGCCCTTCGGCGACCACGGCCTCGGCGATCTGCCGGGCCGTCTCCGCCTCTCCCCGGTCGTCGTACAGCTCCCAGGTGACGTCCCCGTACAGGGCGGCGGCCCGCTCCAGGTGCTCACCCCATGCGGCCCGGGGCCCCGAGAAGGGCCCGACGACGGCCCCGCGGGGCAGCACGGATTCGGCACCGGCAGGCTCGGCGGGAGCGGGCCGGGCATGGAAGCCCGGGGACCCCGCACCCACACCCCCGACGACCTCAGCCACCGAAGACCGTCCCCGGCCAGGCCGCCAGCGGCGCCCCCGGGACCAGTGGCGTCAGGGCCACCGCGTCCACGGGGCGTACCGCCGGCAGGCCGAGAAGCTCCGACAGCCGCGCCGAGCCGTACGGCAGCGCGGGCGCGGCCCACGCCGACAGCGCGGCGGCCGCGGCCAGCTGCGCGGCCAGCGCGGCGCGGTACGCCGATGCGCCGTCCGGGCGCTCCGCCTCGAAGCCGTTCACGTACCCGAAGTCCTCGGCCAGGGCGACGACTTCGTCGAGCAGCGCGACCGCCCGTCGGGCGTCGTACCCCTCGACCCCGTACGCCTCCCGCAGCTGTCCGACGGTCTCCGTCAGTCGCCCGCGCAGCCGCTCCCAGGCAGCACCCCGCGGCGTCTCCGCCGGGACCACGCCCCCGTCCTCGGCGACGGCGGCGAAGAGTCGGCCCAGCCAGCCGTCCCAACGGTCCGCCAGCCGCGACCGGCTGATCTCGAGCGCGGCCGAGCTGAAGCTGGTCTGCCGTCCGTTGGGCCGGTCCGACAGCACGTGGTAGCGCAGCACGTCCGCGCTCGTACGAGCCAGCTCCTCGTGCGCCCAGATGGCGTGCCGTCGGCTCGTGGAGAACTTCAGCCCCTCGAGCCGGTAGAACTCGTTGACCACGAAAGCCTTCGGCAGCGCGATGTCCGCGTCGTACGCACGGAACGCCGCCGGGAACAGCAGCGCGTGGAAGTAGCCGTTGTCGAAGCCGAAGAACTGCACCGGCGCCGGCGCGGGCCCGGTCTCCCCGGCGCCGGTCCACTCCAGCAGATAGCCGGGGGCCATCTCGAACCACACGTAGATCCGCTGCTCGGTGAAGCCCGGGACCGGTACCGGCACACCCCAGTCGGAGGGGTGGCTGACGGCGATCTCCGGCAGCCCCTCGGCCCGCATCCACTCGCACAGCGACCGCAGGTGCGGTGGCATGTCGACCTCGGCCCAGAAGGTGGTGAGCTGCTCCTCGAAGGGGGCGAGGGGGAAGTAGAGCCGTTCGCAGTCGCGGAGTTCGGGGGTGTCGCCGCATCCGGTGCAGACCGGCTCGACCAGGTCCGCGCAGTCGTTGGGGCGACCGCACGGCTCGCAGGCGTTGCCGTTCGAACCGGAGCCGCAGTGCGGGCAGCCGCCCTTGAGGTGCGCCTCGTACAGCCAGCGCTCACAGCCGGTGCAGTACGGCAGCGGCCGCGTACGGGCGACGATGTGGCCGGCGTCGTACAGCCGCTGGAAGAACTCCTGCACCACCGACTGGTACTCGACATCACGGCGCGGGCGGACGATGGCGTCGAAGTCGGCACCGGCCTGCCGCCAGACGGACTCGATGGACGCGCCGTACCCGTCGGCGACCTCCTCGCCCTTGCGCCCGCCGTCGTTGAAGCCGCGGACGGGAACGTAGCTCTGGTGGTCGTCCAGGCCGGTGGTGTACCGGACGGTCCCGGCCCCCTCGGCCACCAGATAGCGACGCAGCACGTCACCGGCGAGGTACGGGCCGGCGAGGTGGCCGATGTGCAGGTCGCCGTTGGGCGTGGGCGGGGTGGCGGTGATCCAGTGCGTCGCGCTCACGCCGCGACCTCCTCGTTCTCGGTACGGACGGCGGGCTCGCGCAGCGGCCAGTAGAGGGAGACCCAGCTCAGCTCCTCGTCACCCGTGTTGTGGACGACGTGCTCCTGATTGCGGGGCAGGACGACGATGTCGCCCGTGCGGAAGGGCGGTTCGAGCACGCCGTCGAGGGTCACGCTGCCGGCGCCGGAGAGGATGATCATGACCTCGTCCTGGTTGTGGCAGTCGGGGTCGGAGTCGCCACCGGGCCGCAGGAAGCAGGCCATGGCGCCGACCGGCGGCTCCTTGTCCCCGCCGGGCCACGGAATCAGCCGCTGGCAGGCGAGGCCGAACTCCTCCTCGGCGGAACTCCGGTCGATGCGGAAGCGGTTCGGGCTACGGTCGGCCATGGCCTCTCCTGTGCGGTCTGCCCGCCGGGCGGGCGGGGTGGTGTCGGCGCTGCCGTACGGGGTGACGGCGACGGCCGGCTCCCCCGGGGGCAGGATGGGTGCGGTGAAGGGCATACGGGTCTCCTGAGGCGTGCGGCAGGTGACGGGCGACGGCGACGCGGGCGGGAGGGCGTGTCTCCGACGCAGGGCGGGGATCTCTCCGACGCGGGTCCGGTCTCTCTCCGACGCGGGGCGGGGCAGGGCAGCCCGGGGTGGGGCAGGCCCCCGTCAGCCCCCGTCCAACCCCCGCACCGCCGTCACCGGGATCCGGGCGAGGCCGGCCATGACCTGACGAGGGCCGGCGCCCCAGCCGTACCGTCGCTTGAGCGGGGCGAAGTGGAGGGCGATCAGTTCGAGGAGCGGACCGAGATCGCCTGGCGTGGTGCCGAGCAGGGCGAGGAGCTGCTCGGTGCGGGTGATGCCCGCTCCGGGGCCGATCCCGTGCACGGCCGCGTCCTGCCAGGTGGCGCCGGCGCTGCGGGCCACCACGGTGTTGTGGAGGGCGAATCCCTGGTTGTCGTGGGCGTGGATGCCGACCGGGGCGACCACGGCGGCGCGGGTGGACTGGACGAGTTCGATGACACGCTCCGGGCGGAGCGAGCCGAGCGAGTCGACGAGAAAGACGGCGTCGAGCGGTCCGAGCGCCGCCGTCTCGGTGAGACAGCGGTCGAGTTCGGGGTAGGAGGCGAGGTCGATGTCGGTGAGGAGCAGACAGACGCCGAACCCGGCGTCGCGCAGCCGTCCCAGCGGGGCGGCGGCCCGCGCCACCTCGTCGTAGCGGACGGCGACGCGCACCAGGCCGACGGGGAGTGGGACGGCGGCGATCCGGTCGGCGATCCGGTCGGCCGCCGCCGCGGCGGGGCCGTCCCCTGCCGGCAGTTCGGCGGCGTCGAGCAGGACCGCGAACCGCGGCCCGTACCGCTCGGCGCGGGTGACCGTGAGGACCTCGGGCAGCGGGGCGCCGGCCGTCCGGTCGGCGGGATCGCGCACGTACCCCAGCTCGATCACGTCGATGCCGAGCCGCCCGCAGACCGCGAGATAGTCGGCGACCAGCTGCGGTGACGGCGCGCCGCCGGTGAGCTGCCCGCTGGTACGCAGGGTGCAGTCGAGCAGCGTCATACATTCATCCCCAGCCGGTGTCGTTCGTTCCCGGGCCGGGGACCGGAGCGCCCCAGCCGGTGTCGTAGGTGCCGCTGACGACCGCCGCGCCCCAGCCCGTGTCCTCGGTACCGGCACCGGCTCCGCCGCCGGCGGCGAGCTGCGTGCCGGTGACGGTGGCCAGGCCCGCGAGGGCGGTGATCAGGGTGGCGTACACGGTGTTGCGGATCCGCCGCTTCATTCGTCTGCTCTCTCTTCCGCGATGACTGAGTCCGAGTGTTTTCAAGGGATTTGCATGGCTCGCGTGCTTCACGAGCTCTGTGAGCTTTGACCTTGTGGGCGGTGAGATGAACGTATCCGGGATTGCATGACTATCGGGCGAACCGCATGGCTCATTAGGCTGCATGGCAGCAACAGGACGCTGTCACAAGCGGGGGTAAAGGTGGCGATACCAGACAGAAGCGAGAGGCCCGAGGGCCTCGCGAGCGGCCCTGGCGGCGGCTTCACGGTCGGACTCATGGGGGCGCCTCCGGGGGAGGCTCTACCGGAAGGCCTGGCTCCGGACGATCCCCCGGCGCGGGTCTACACGACGATCCTCGGGCGCGATCCCGACCTCCCCGCGCGCCCGGCGGACCTGGCCGCTGAGCTGGAACTCCCGCTCGCGCGCGTGGAGTCGGCGGTGTCGGCCCTGCTCGACATGGGCCTGTTGCGCCGCACGCCGGAGCGCGGGGTCCTGCCGGTGCCACCGGACGAGGCGGTCCAGCGCACCCTGGGCCCGCTGGAGCGCGAGATGCGGGCCAGGCGCCTGCACATGGAGCGCACACGCGAGCAGTTGATGGCGTTCATGCCGCTCTACGAGACGCATCTGTCCCAGATGACGCACCTCCGGCGGGCGGAGTACGTGGAGGTCCTCACCGATCTCCGGGCGGTCCGGGAGGCGATCACCGAACTGGGCCGCACCTGCGAGAGCGAGGTCATGACGGCGCAGCCGGGCGGCGGCCGGCGCGCCGAGGTCCTGGAAGAGGCGGTCGCCCGGGACGAGGAGCTGCTGCGCCGCGGCGTCCGGATGCGCGTCCTCTACCAGCACACGGCCCGCTTCTCCGCGGGCACCTGCGCCTATGTCGAACGGGTCGGCAAGCTGGGTGCCCAGGTGCGGACCCTGGACGACGAGTTCATGCGGATGCTGGTCTTCGACCGCGCGACGGCGGTCATCCCGGTCCCGGACGACCCGAACGCGGCGGTCCTGATCCGTGAACCCCACGTGGTCTCGTTCATGGTCGGCGCGTACGAACGCCTCTGGCTGGAGGCGCTCCCGTTCGAGACCGAATGGGACCGCCAGACGATCATGGACATCTCCGACGAGCTCAAGCAGACGATCGTCCGCCTCCTCACGGAGGGCCTGACCGACGCCGCGATCGCCCGCCGCCTGGGCCTCTCGGTCCGCAGCTGCCGCCGCCACGTCGCCGATGTGATGGCGGCCCTGGGCGCCGAGAGCCGCTTCCAGGCGGGCTACCTGCTGGCCCAGCAGGAACGCGAGCAGCCGACGGGCTGACGGCGTACGGCGCCGACGGGCAGTTCATCAAAGGAACAGGGAAACGAAGCGGCGCCCGAGCCGGCCGAAGCCGTCCCGGGCGCCGCGTAGCTGGTCACACGGTTATGGAGTGACGCTGAACAGCATGCGCTTGCCCGGGTGTTCGGTGACCGTCCAGAGCTGGTTCGGCGAACCGGGCCAGACGGAGAGGTCCTCGACCCCGATCGCGGACACCCGGCGGGGGGACGTCTCTACGAGTCGTCCGGTGCCGGTGTCGGGCCTGGCGACGATCAACCGGCCGTTCGACATTCCTCGGCTCTGACTGAGGTAGTACGTGCCGTTGATGACCGCGGCGCCCTGGATCCCGCCGTTGTCGGTGTACGACGTGTTGTAGGGGATGCGGTAGGCCTCGTCGGCCGCCCAATAGCCGTTGGCGTCCAGTTTCGGCGTTCCCCCGCTGGAGTTCATCGGCCGACGGATGACCCTGCCGGTCGTGTACGCGTCCGTGACCTGTGCCTTCTCGCACCACTCGCCGGTGGTGATGTGGCGGACGCTGGAGCTGCGGTCCAGGCCGGCGAAGCTGGTCTTCGGTGTGACGTCGTTCGCCTGGCACGTCTTGTCGTTGTCCTGCATGTCGCAGGGAGTGCCCGGCGGCGGCTCGACCGTGTCGCAGGCGGTGTTGGTCCAGCCGTCGCTCTGCGGAAGGATGTAGCGGTATCCGTGGGCGTGGTAGACGCCGTCCTGCCTGCCGATGGCGGTCTTGGACGTGCCCCACTTGTCCGCGGGCAGGGCCCCGAGGTCGATGATGTTGCGCAGGTCGAAGACGCGGAATCCGCGGTTGGTGTCGGCCACGTACAGGTAGTAGCCGTACCAGACGATGCCGCCGGCGTGCAGCGAGCCGTAGTTGTACTGGCTCGACGAGTAGTGCTGCGAGGTGCGCACACTCATGTAGCTGGCGTTGCCCGAGGAGTTGATGAACGGGTACACCAGCAGGACGTGGGCGTACTTCCCGGTGCTGGAATCGATGAAGGAGACACGAACGCCCTTGCGTTCGGTGTTCAGTCCGTCGGCGTCCGCGTCGTCGGGCTTCTTGTCGCCGTTCCAGTCGTCCTTGTTGTACCAGGTGACCATCATCGGCTTGTGGTCCGCGGGGTTCCACCCGGCTTCGGGATCGCCCCAGGTCTGGTCCTCGTCGGCGTCGGCGACGGTGGTCACGCCCTGCGGCCACCACTCGGAGTTCGCGTTGCCGTTGTCGGCGTCGTCGAAGCAGAAGCTCCGGGTGAAGTTCTCCGGCTTCGTGCCGGCCTCGACGGCCGCCGCGTTGCAGACGCCCGAACTCCACGTGCCCTGACGGGCGTCCGCCTTCAATATCGAGTTCACGCCTATGTTGGGCAGGTCGGCGTTCAGCTTGTCGACCCGGCCCTGCAGCTCGGCCCGGTTGCCGATCGGGCGGAGCTCGAAGTTGCCCAGCGCCAGGCCGGGGTCGTCGACGGCCTGCGCGGGTGCTGCCGTCAGCAGCGACGCGGCGAGGGTCGCCATGATGGACAACACCGCCCTCGTCTTGAAACTCCTCTTCACGCATTCCTCCCGTGTAATTGCCATGCACATGGCCTGCGGGAGTGTAGGCGAGTTCGACGACCGTGCGAGTGATGACCCTGTGAAGACGCTTGACCTGGTCTTTCGTGACGGGTCCGCCCCATACACGCCGTCGGCCCGACCGGTGGAACCGGCCGGGCCGACACTGCCTGCTGACGGTGTTACAGCCCGCCGGTCTGGAGCAGCCGGTTCGGGGAGCCCCCCGAGACGACCAGTTCGCCCTTGACGGTGTGATCGGTGATCCAGGTCGCGATGGCCGCCGGGCCGGTCGACGGGCTCTGGGCCCTGGCGAGGGCCGCGACACCGGCCACGTGCGGGGCGGCCATGGACGTGCCGCTCAGGGCGATGCTGTCGCCGCCGAGCTTGGCGGAGATGATGGCCGCGCCGGGAGCGTAGAGGTCGAGGCACGCTCCGAAGTTCGAGAAGTCCGTCTCCTCGTCCAGATGGTTCGTGGCGCCGACTGTCAGCACGTCGGCGGCGCTGGCGGGCGAGACGTTGCAGGCGTTGATGGAGTCGTTGCCCGCGGCGAACACGGGCAGGACGCCCCGGGCGGCCAGGGCGGTGGCGGCGTTGTTGACGGCGGTGTTGCGGGGGCCGCCGAGCGAGCCGTTGAGGACGGCCGGCTGGACGGCGTTCTGCGCCACCCAGTCCAGGCCGGCGATGATGCCCGACCAGGAGCCCGAGCCCTGACAGTTCAGGACACGGACGCTGACCAGGGCGGCCTCGCGCGCCACGCCGTACCGCTTACCGGCGACGGTGCCGCCGACATGGGTGCCGTGGCCGTTGCAGTCGGCGCCGCTCCTGCCGTCGCCGATCGCGTCGAAGCCGGGCCGCGCCCGGCCGTCGAACTCGGCGTGCCCGAACTCCAGACCGGTGTCGAGGATGTAGGCGGTGGCGCCCTTGCCGCCGGTGCCGACGTTGAACTGGCCGTTGAGCGGCAGATAGGGCTGGTCGATCCGGTCCTGACCCCAGCTGTACGCGACGCCCCGCAGCGCGGGAGCCTGCACGGGCGCCACGGTGACCGTGGCGTCCTGCTCGACGGTGGCGACGCCCGGCAGCTTGCGGACGGAGTCCAACTGAGTGGCCGTCAGCTTGGCCGCGTAGCCGGAGAAGACACGGTTGTAGGTGAAGAGCGGCTTCACGCCCGGCACCTGCTGCGCGGTACCCGAGGCCGACTGCCCCGCCTTCAGGGTGACGATGTACTGCCCCGGGATGACCTTGGGAGAGGTGGAGGTGGTCAGCGGGGCGAGCGAGGGTCCGCCCGAGGGGGAGGGCACGGAGTGGGCCGAGGCCGAGAGGGGCCCGGCGATCGCCACGGCGGCGGAGAGTGCCGCCGCGAGGGCGAACCTGATTCGTGTACGCATGGCCCTGAGATGACCAGCAGAAACGATCAAGGTCAATCACTTTGCGTAACAGTCGGTCACTTACCGCAGTGAAGTGTGAAACACGCCCGCTGAACGCAGTAACCCCCCGAGCAGGCGCCGACCGGCCCGACAGGGAGCGGCCGCGCACCCATGGGCACGCAAGGGGCACGCACGAGGGTGACAGGAGCGTCGCACTCCCCGTCCCGACCCAACAGGGCATGAAAAAGCCCCAGGTCACGGCGAGTGAGTCCTGGGGCTGATCCGAGCCGCCTTCGGGATTCGAACCCGAGACCTACGCATTACGAGTGCGTTGCTCTGGCCAACTGAGCTAAGGCGGCATGCCGTGCGTTCCCATGGTGGGTGCAGCGGCCTCGCCAAGTCTACACAGTTTCGAGGGGTGCTCCTGACCACCCTCGACGTGGCCCACGCCACCCCTCACGTGCAGCGCTTACCGTCCTTCGGGACCGTGCCCTCCAGCAGGTAGGCGTTGATCGCGGTGTCGATGCAGTCGCTGCCCCGGCCGTACGCCGTGTGGCCGTCGCCCTCGTACGTCAGCAGGTTTCCGGAGGCGAGCTGGGACGCCAGGGACTCGGCCCACTTGTAGGGGGTCGCCGGGTCGCGGGTGGTGCCGACGACGACGATCGGGGGCGCGCCCTCGGCGGTGATGCGGTGGGGGCGGCCGGTCGCCGGGGTCGGCCAGTAGGTGCAGTTCAGCGCCGCCCAGGCGAGGCTCTTGCCGAAGACGGGGGACGCCTTCTCGAACGACGGCACCGCCTTCTCGGCGTCGGCCGGTCCACGGAAGGCCGCCGGGAGGTCCAGGCAGTTCACGGCCGCGTTGGCGGACATGAGGTTCGCGTACGAGCCGTCCGCCTCGCGCTCGTAGTAGGCGTCGGCCAGTGTCAGCAGGCCCGCGCCCTCGCCGCCGATCGCCTGGGTCAGGGCATCGCGCAACTGCGGCCAGGCCGCCTCGTCGTACATCGCGGCGATCACCCCGGTCGTCGCCAGGGACTCCCCCAGCCTGCGGCTCTCGCCGGTCGGTACGGGCCGGGCGTCGACGTCGCGGAAGAAGGCCTTCAGCCTGTTGCCGGCCGCGGCGACCGACTTGGTGCCGAGCGGGCAGTCCGTCTGCTTGACGCAGTCGGCCGCGAACGCCCGGAAGGCGGTCTCGAATCCGGCGGTCTGGTCGCGGTTGAGGTCGATCGCGGGCAGCGACGGGTCCATCGCCCCGTCGAGGACCAGCCGTCCGGCGCGGGAGGGGAACAGCTCGGCGTAGGTGGCCCCGAGGAACGTGCCGTACGAGGCCCCGACGTAGTTCAGCTTCTTGTCGCCGAGCACCTCCCGAAGGATGTCCATGTCCCGGGCGGTCTCCACCGTGGAGACGCGCGGCAGGACCTTCCCCGAGCGCTTCACGCAGCCCGCCGCGAAGCCCTTGAAGGAGGCGGCGAGCGCATCGGTCTCGGCGAGGTCGTCGGGGGTCTGGTCGACCTGCGTGTAGTCGTCCATCTGCGGGCCCGTCAGACACTCGACGGGAGCGCTGCGTGCCACCCCGCGCGGGTCGACGGCGACCATGTCGTAGCGGGCGCGGACGGGGACCGGGTAGCCGATGCCCGCGTACGCCTGGAGGTAGCCGACGGCGGAGCCGCCCGGGCCGCCGGGGTTGACCAGGAGCGAGCCGATGCGCTTGCCGGGGCCGGTGGCCGCGACCCGGGAGACGGCCAGTTCGATGTCCCCGGCCGCCGGCTTCGCGTAGTCGAGCGGCACGCGCAGCGAGGCGCACTGGAAGGTCGGCACTCCGCAGTCGCGCCAGGTGAGCTTCTGTGCGTAGTAGCTCCGCAGGGCCGCGTCGGACGTCGGGGCGGGCGCCCCCGCCGACGACGGAGTCGCGGGCGCGGCGTCGCTGCCGCCCGTGCAGCCGGAGAGGATCAGCCCGGCGGCCGCGAGGGCCGTGGCGGACGTACGGAGCAAACGCCTGGAGTCCATGGACCGGAGCGTATCCGTACGAGTACGGACCGTGTCCAATCGCCCGTGCTCAGTCGCGCAGCGCCATCGTCATCGCCTCGACCGCGAGCAGCGGGGCGACATTGCGGTCCAGCGCCTCCCGGCAGGCGAGCACCGCCTCGATCCGGCGCAGCGTCCGCTCCGGCGCGGTGTCACGGGCGATCCGCTCCACGGCGTCCCGTACGTCCTCGTTGGCGAGCGGCGTCCGCGCCCGGAGCTGCAGGGTGAGGACATCGCGGTAGAAGCCGGTGAGGTCGGTGAGCGCGAGGTCGAGGCTGTCGCGCTGCGTCCGGGTCTTCCGCCGCTTCTGCCGCTCCTCCAGCTCCTTCATCGCCCCGGCGGTGCCACGCGGCATCCGCCCGCCCTGGCCGCCGCCGAGCGCGGCCTTGAGCTCCTCGGTCTCCTTGACGTCGATCTCCTCGGCGACCTGCTTGGCGTCCTCGCCGGCCGCGTCGACGAGCTCCTGGGCCGCCTTGAGGCAGCCGCCGATGTCGTCGACGCGCAGCGGGAGCTTCAGGACGACGGCGCGGCGGGCCCGGGCCCGCTCGTCGGTGGCCAGCCTGCGGGCCCGGTCGATGTGGCCCTGGGTGGCCCGGGCGGCGGCGGCGGCGACCTCGGGCGCGATGCCGTCCCGGCGTACGAGCACGTCGGCGACCGCGACCACCGGGGGTGTGCGCAGGGTCAGGTGGCGGCAGCGGGAGCGGATGGTGGGGAGCACGTCCTCCAGGGACGGCGCGCAGAGCAGCCACACCGTGCGCGGCGCGGGCTCCTCGACGGCCTTCAGGAGCACATTGCCCGCGCCTTCGGTGAGCCGGTCGGCGTCCTCCAGGACGATCACCTGCCAGCGGCCGCCGGCGGGCGAGAGCTGGGCGCGCCTGACGAGGTCGCGGGTCTCCTTCACACCGATGGAGAGCAGGTCCGTGCGCACGACCTCCACATCGGCGTGCGTCCCGACGAGCGCCGTGTGGCAGCCGTCGCAGAAACCGCATCCCGGCGCCCCGCCCAGCGCCCGGTCCGGGCTCACGCACTGCAGCGCGGCCGCGAAGGCGCGCGCCGCGGTCGCCCGACCGGAGCCCGGGGGGCCGGTGAAGAGCCAGGCGTGGGTCATCTTGGACGCCTCGGGGTCCGGCCCGCCGGCGGCATGGGCGGTCACGAGCGCGTCGGCGTCCCGCGCCGCGGCGGCGAGCTGCTCCTCGACACGCGCCTGTCCGACGAGGTCGTCCCATACGGCCATGTCTGCCCCTCCTCAGGTACGCACTCCATTGTGGGGCACCCCTCTGACACCTCCGGACGGCCCGGGACGACGCCCGGGACGGCCCTGGGTCGTCCCGGATACGCCGGACGGGGGCGCGGCCCTGCCGCGCCCCCGTCCGTACCGCCTCGCGTCAGCGGCGCCGGCGGCGGCCGTCGTCCTCGTCGTCGTGGGGGCCGAGCAGCTCGTCCGCCAGGGTCGGGAGGTCGTCGAGCGGGGTCTCCTCCGCCCAGTCGGAGCGGCGGCGCGGGCGGCCCTGGTCGTCGAGCTGCGGCAGCTCGCGCGTCTGCTCGTTGGATCCGGCGGGCTGCTCGTCGCGGAAGATGCCCGACGGCACCCGATCGACCGGGTCCGTCCCCCGTACGGGAGGCAGCACCGCCGTCTCGTCGGTGGCCCGCACCGGCGGCAGCACCGCCGTCTCGTCCGCGGCCCGCACCTGCGGCAGGACCGAGGTCTCCGCCTCGGGCCGTACGGCGTCGGGGTCGACGACCGGCGTCGGGACGGTGATCTCGTTCGGCGAGACCTGGGGCACCGTCTGCGTCACCTCGTCGGGCTGCACGACAGGCGTTTCCACGGTCACCTCGTCGGGGTGCACGACGGGGGTCTCCACCGTCACCTCGTTGGCCGACGCCTCCGCCTCGCGGGCGGCCTGCGCGGCCTTGGCGGCAGCGGCCTCGGCGGCCTTCCTGGCCTCGGCGGCCTCGGCTGCCCGCTGCGCCTCCGCGGCCCGCTGCGCATCGGCGGCCTTCCTCGCCTCCTCGGCGCGGGCGACCTCGGCGGCCTTCCTCGCCTCTTCCGCGCGGGCGGCCTCGGCGGCGGCCTTCTCCGCGGCCTCGGCAGCCGCCTTCCGAGCGGCCTCCTCGGCGGCCTTCGCCGCCGCGGCCTCGGCCAGGCGTCGCGCCTCTTCCGCCCGCAGCAGGGCCTCCTCGGCCTTGCGCTGCTTCTCGCGGCGGCGTTCCTCCGCCTCCGCGCGCAGCCGGGCCTCTTCCTCGGCCTGCTTGCGGCGGCGTTCCTCCTCCTCGCGGCGGGCCTTCTCCTCGGCCTCGCGCCGCTTGCGCTCCTCCTCGGCGGCCAGCCGGGCCTCCTCGGCCCGCTGACGGGCCTCCTCCGCCTGCCGTTCGGCCTCGCGGCGCCGGGCCTCTTCCTCCTCCTGGCGCTTGCGCTCCTCCTCCTCGGCACGGAGCTTGGCGAGCTGCTCCTGGCGCTCGCGCTCCAGCCGCTCCTCCTCCGCCTTGCGGGCGGCCTCCTCCTCGGCCCGGCGCCTGGCGTCCTCCTCGGCCTTCCGCCGTGCCTCCTCCTGGGCCTTCACCTCGGCCTCGGACAGCGGCAGCATCCGGTCGAGCCGGTGGCGTACCACGGTGGTGACGGCCTCCGGCTCCTGGCCGGCGTCGACGACGAGGTAGCGGCCGGGGTCACCGGCGGCCAGCGCCAGGAAGCCGGCCCGCACGCGCGCGTGGAACTCCGGCGGCTCGGACTCCAGCCGGTCGGGTGCCTCGGTGAACCGTTCCCGCGCGGTCTCCGGGGAGACGTCGAGCAGCACGGTCAGGTGCGGAACGAGACCGCCGGTCGCCCAGCGGTTGATGCGGGCGATCTCGGTCGGCGACAGATCCCGCCCGGCGCCCTGATAGGCGACGGACGAGTCGATGTACCGGTCGGAGATCACCACCGCGCCCCGCTCGAGGGCGGGCTTGACCAGCGAGTCGACGTGCTCGGCGCGGTCGGCGGCGTACAGCAGCGCCTCGGCGCGGTTCGAGAGCCCGGCGCTGGACACGTCGAGAAGGATCGAGCGCAGCCGCTTGCCGATCGGCGTCGCGCCCGGCTCGCGGGTGACGACGACCTCGTGGCCCTTGGCGCGGATCCACTCCGCGAGCGCCTCGGCCTGGGTGGACTTGCCGGCCCCGTCGCCGCCCTCCAGGGCGATGAAGAAGCCGGTCGGGGCGGGCGCCTGGACGGGGTCGGCGCCGCGCAGCGCGTCGCGCAGATCGCGGCGCAGCGGTACGCCGGCCCGGTCGTCGGTCTTGGCGAGGACGAGCGCGGCGACGGGCAGCAGCAGCGCACCGACCAGCATCAGGGTGAACGCGGCACCGCCGTGTGCGAAGACGAAGCTTCCGGAGGCGAGGCGGTGCTCCCCGATGGCGGCGGCGAGCAGCGGAGCGCCGAGCGCGCCGACGGCCATGGCGACCCGGGCGACGGCCTGGAGGTGTTCGGTGACCCGGGGTCGCCGGGCCTCCTCGGTCTCCTGGTCGATGAGGGTGTGGCCGGTGTTGGCGGCGACACCGGCCGCGTACCCGGCGAGCACGGCGAGAAGCAGGACCGTGGCGGTGTCCGGGACGAGGCCCATCGCGAGCAGCGCGATGCCGGTGAGACTGATCGCGAGGGCGAGCAGCCGGCGGCGGGAGAGAACGGGCAGGACGGATCCGGCCGTCCTGATGCCGACGCCGGTGGCCCCGCTCAGCGCGAGGATCAGCAGCGCGAAGGTGACGGGGCCGCCGCCGAGGTCGTACGCGTGCAGGACGGAGACCGCCGCCGCGGCGGTGACGGCTGCGGCGACGGTGGCGCAGGCGAGGACGAGCAGCCGGACGGCTCCCGTGCGTCCCTTCTCCGCGGAGGGCCTGCGCAGACCCTCCAGGGGCGAGCGGGGGCGGGGCGTCTGCCCGCCGGGCAGCTCGACGGCGTACAGCACGGAGAGCGAGGCGGCGAACAGTCCGGCGGCGACGTACGCGCCGAGGGCGGCCTGGTGCAGCGAGAACCACTCGATGCCGGTGCCGAGCAGGTTGCCGACGAGGGTCGCGACGAGGAGCACGGCGGCCGCGGCCGGTACGGCCAGGAATCCGGTACGCAGCGACAGTCGGCGCAGTGCGTCCAGGTGGTCCGGCAGGGGCCGCACGGCGGCGCCCTCCAGCGGCGGCGCGGGCAGCAGCGCGGGAGCCGCGCCGTCCTTGGCCACGGTCCACAGCCGCTCGGCGGCGCCGACGACGAAGACGGTGCCGAGCAGGAACCCGAGCGCCTTGTCCGGGGTCCAGTCGATCCACAGGGGCGCGACCACGAGCAGCGCGACCCGCAGACCGTCGGCTCCCATCATGGTCCAGCGCCGGTCGAGCGCGCCGCCGGGCGCGGTCAGCGCGGTGAGGGGGCCGAGGAGGACGGCGCCGAACAGCACCGAGGCCAGCAGTCGGGCGCCGACCACGGCCGCGACGGCGAACGCGGCCCCGCGGTATCCGCCGCCGAGGGCTCCCTCGAAGACGGCGGCCTGGAGCCCGAGGAGCACCAGGACGAGCAGGGCGAGGGCGTCCCCGGTCCCGCCGACGAACTGGGCGCTCCAGAGCCGTCGCAACGGTTGATGGCGCAAAAGCGCCCGTACGGCACGCTCGCGGGAGTCTGCGACAAGCGCGACGTCGGAGTCTGGCTGCTCTGCTCGCGTCATCCGTCCACCCTATCCGGACCCCTTTACTCCCCGTGGCCCGCGCCCGAACAAACGACGTAAGGGGCGGGGGCAATGGGCCCCCGCCCCTTACAAGGTGTGCCGCTCGCGGCTATTCGGCCGTCTTCTTCGCGGCGGCGGTCTTCTTCGCCGCCGCGGTCTTGGCCGTCGTCGTCTTCTTCGCGGCGGTCTTCTTGGCCGCCGTCTTCTTCGCCGGCGCGGCCTTCTTGGCGGCGGTCTTCTTCGCGGGCGCCTTCTTGGCCGTCTTCTTCGCCGGACCCTTGGCACGCTTCTCGGCGAGCAGCTCGAAGCCGCGCTCCGGCGTGATGTCCTCGACGCTGTCGCCGGTCCGCAGGGTCGCGTTTGTCTCGCCGTCGGTCACGTACGGGCCGAAGCGACCGTCCTTGACGACCACGGGCTTCTCGCTGACGGGGTCGACGCCCAGCTCCTTCAGCGGCGGCTTGGCGGCCGCCCGGCCACGCTGCTTGGGCTGCGCGTAGATCGCGAGCGCCTCCTCCAGCGTGATCGTGAAGAGCTGCTCCTCCTCCGTCAGCGACCGCGAGTCCGTGCCCTTCTTCAGGTACGGGCCGTAGCGGCCGTTCTGCGCCGTGATCTCGACGCCCTCCGCGTCGGCACCCACCACACGCGGCAGGGACATCAGCTTGAGCGCGTCCTCCAGCGTGACCGTGTCCAGCGCCATGGACTTGAAGAGCGAGGCGGTCCGCGGCTTCACCGCGTTCTTGCCGGTCTTCGGGGTGTCCTCGGGCAGGATCTCGGTGACGTACGGGCCGTACCGGCCGGCCTTGGCGACGATCTGGTTGCCGCTGACCGGGTCGACGCCCAGCTCGAAGTCACCGCTCGGCTTGGCCAGCAGCTCCTCGGCGTAGGCGACCGTCAGCTCGTCGGGCGCGAGTTCCTCGGGGACGTCCGCGCGCTGGTGACCCTCGGCGTCCTTCTCACCGCGCTCGACGTACGGGCCGTACCGCCCGACGCGCAGCATGATGCCGTCGCCGACCGGGAAGGAGGAGATCTCCCGGGCGTCGATCGCGCCGAGGTCGGTCACCAGCTCCTTCAGGCCGCCGAGGTGGTCGCCGTCACCGTTCCCGGCGTCCGCCGCGGCGGACGCACCGGAACCCTCGCCCTCGCCGAAGTAGAAGCGCTTCAGCCACGGCACGGCCTGGGCCTCGCCCCGCGCGATGCGGTCGAGGTCGTCCTCCATCTTGGCGGTGAAGGAGTAGTCGACGAGCCGGCCGAAGTGCTTCTCGAGCAGGTTGACCACGGCGAAGCTCAGGAACGACGGCACGAGCGCCGTCCCCTTCTTGAAGACGTAGCCGCGGTCCAGGATCGTGCCGATGATCGACGCGTACGTCGACGGGCGGCCGATCTCGCGCTCTTCCAGCTCCTTGACCAGCGAGGCCTCGGTGTAGCGGGCCGGGGGCTTGGTCGCGTGGCCGTCGGCGGTGATCTCCTCGGCGGACAGCGCATCGCCCTCGGCGACCTGCGGCAGCCGGCGCTCACGGTCGTCCAGCTCGGCGTTGGGGTCGTCCGCCCCTTCCACGTACGCCTTCATGAAGCCGTGGAAGGTGATCGTCTTGCCGGAGGCGCTGAACTCGGCGTCCCGGCCGTCCGCGGAGCGGCCGCCGATCTTCACGGTGACCGAGTTTCCGGTCGCGTCCTTCATCTGGGAGGCGACGGTCCGCTTCCAGATCAGTTCGTAGAGGCGGAACTGGTCGCCGGTCAGACCGGTCTCCGCCGGGGTGCGGAAACGATCACCCGAAGGGCGAATCGCCTCGTGCGCCTCCTGCGCGTTCTTGACCTTGCCCGCGTAGACGCGCGGCTTCTCCGGCAGGTAGTCGGCGCCGTACAACTGCGTGACCTGGGCCCTTGCCGCCGCGATGGCGGTGTCGGACAGGGTCGTGGAGTCCGTACGCATATAGGTGATGAAGCCGTTCTCGTACAGCTTCTGGGCGACCTGCATGGTCGCCTTCGCGCCGAAGCCCAGCTTCCGGCTCGCCTCCTGCTGGAGGGTGGTCGTACGGAACGGGGCGTACGGAGAGCGGCGGTACGGCTTCGACTCGACCGACCGGACGCTGAACGAGGTGTCGGCGAGCGAGGCGGCCAGCGCCCGTGCCTTCTCCTCGTCGAGGTGGAGGATGTTCGCGGTCTTCAGCTGCCCGTCGGAGCCGAAGTCACGGCCCTGGGCGACGCGCTTGCCGTCGACCGTGTTCAGGCGCGCGACCAGCGACGACGGGTCCGACGGGTCGCCGGCGCGGCCGGTCGCGAAGGTGCCGGTGAGGTCCCAGTACTCGGCGGAGCGGAAGGCGATGCGCTCGCGCTCACGCTCGACGACGAGCCGGGTGGCCACGGACTGGACTCGGCCCGCGGAGAGGCCGCGCATGACCTTCTTCCACAGGACCGGCGAGACCTCGTAGCCGTACAGCCGGTCGAGGATGCGGCGGGTCTCCTGGGCGTCCACCATGCGCTTGTTCAGCTCGCGCGGGTTGCGGACGGCCTCCTGGATCGCGTCCTTGGTGATCTCGTGGAAGACCATCCGGTGGACCGGGACCTTGGGCTTCAGGACCTCGAGGAGGTGCCACGCGATGGCTTCGCCCTCGCGGTCCTCATCGGTGGCGAGGAAGAGTTCGTCGACCCCGGCCAGCTGCTCCTTGAGCTTCCTGACCTGGGCCTTCTTGTCGGCGTTGACGACGTAGATCGGCTGGAAGTCGTGCTCGACGTCGACGCCGAGGCGGCGCACCTCGCCGGTGTACTTCTCGGGCACCTCGGCAGCGCCGCTGGGGAGGTCGCGGATGTGCCCGACGCTCGCCTCGACGACGTAACCGGGGCCGAGGTAGCCCTTGATCGTCTTCGCCTTGGCAGGCGACTCGACGATGACGAGTCGGCGGCCGCCCTGTGCGGTCTCGCTGGTCGGGGACAACTTCGCTCTTCTCTCCGGTCGACGCTCGGTGGCACGTACGGCGCTGGTACTCCGCATGGCACGCACGGCGGCGACACGCTGGGTGACGCTGCCATCGCTGCGGAGTGTGACGGTACAACCCGCCCCCGTGTCAAACGGCGAAAGCCCGCAACGGCCACTCGAACGGTAACCCGAGTCCTGGCATTCCTGCCGCCCGGACTCCCGGTCCGGTGGGGCGGGCCCGCTCGGGGCGACCTCGTCACAGCCGCCCGAAGCACCACACCCCGAGGAGAAGGAAGACGATTCCGAAGATCGTCGTCAGCGTGGCGGCCATCGGCGTGGCGACCCCCTGCGCGACCTGTCGGCCGTGCGCCACGCGCACCCCCGTCCACAGCAGCAGCGCGGCTCCGAACAGCGCGAACGCCATTCCCGCGAAGATCGCCGGCCCGCTCTCCATGCCCGTACCCCGTTCCCTTCGCGGGCCCCCGTGGCCCCGGAGGCCGAGGCTGGCACCTCCCGGCGTCGTCGGCGCGAATTCCGGGTGAACGACGCGGACGCTCCCGTACGGGTTCACGAATATGGCCGGTAGTGCGCCCCTCCCTCCTTCCTTCTGGTTCGTCACATCACATCGAGCGTGGCCCGTCGCCTGCTGTCCCGCTCGAAGACGGCGAGGAGTGCCACGGCCAGGAGCGCGTATCCGGCGCCGACCGCGAGCTCGGCGCCGAGCAGCGTGCCGTCGAGGCCGTCACCGGCGGTGAGCCGGCGCGCCGCGTCCGCCGCGTGCGTGAGCGGCAGCAGGTCGCCTGCCGTCCGCATCCACTCCGGCAGCGTGGGGCGGGGGACGGCGGCGCCCGTCAGCAGGAGCAGTACCGAACTGGCCACGTTCGACACGAGAAACACGTCCCGGAAGCGCAGCCCGAGCGCGCCCAGCGCGAGCCCGAACGCCGAGCAGGCAGCGGCCGCGACGAGCAGCACCAGGGCGAGGCCGGGCAGCGCGGCGACGGGCACCGGCAGTCCGAGCACGAGCGCGGCGACGGTGAGGACGAAGGCGCTGACGAGCAGCCCGTTCAGGACATACGGGAGGGCACGTCCGGCCCACAGGGGGACGCGGTGGCGCGGCGAGAGCAGTACGGCCCCGAGGGTGCCGAACCGGCGCTCGTTCGCGATCGCCATGGTGCCGCCGTACACGCAGGAGGCGGAAGCTGCGAGGACGGCGTTGCCGACCACGTGGAAGCGGTCGTCGGCGACACCGAGTTCTCTGCCAAGGAACACGAAGAAGAACACCTGGAGCAGCGGCCCGACCAGCAGAGTTCCGATGAACATGGGTGGGGTCGTCCAGTTGAACAGGGCACGGTAGGAGAGCGATCCGCCGACCACGAGGAGCCGGGCGGAGGTGCGGAAGCGGAAGCCGATGAGGCGGAGGCGGAAGCAGAACATCCGGCAAGGTCCTTTCAGGCGAGGGCAAGCGTGGCCGCGGCGCGCGCCCGGCGCTCCACCCGACCGAGGACGAGGACGGCGGCCAGCGCGTATCCGGCGCCGAGGGCGACGGCTCCGAGCAGCGGGGTGAGGACGTCCCCGCCGGAGGTCGCGGCGTGCACGGCACGCGCGCCCCAGGTCGTCGGCAACGCCCAGGAGATCGGGTGGGTCCAGGCGGGCAGCACACCGATCGGCACGAGCAGCCCGGACAGCAGCCAGACAGGCGTGTCGAGCGGGTTGGCCAGCGCGTTGGCGTTGCGCAGCAGCACGAAGGTGGCGGCGAGCAGCAGCCCCATCATGCCGAGCGCGAGCACGCACACGGGGACGGCGAGCAGGAAGAGGAGCGGGTGCGCGAAGTCCAGGGGCACGCCGAAGAGCAGCACACCCCACAGGACGGTCGCGCCCATCGCGTACGTACCGATGACGGCGGTCGCGAGGGTGATCGGCAGCAGGACGAGGGCGAGCGGGGCGGGTGCCACGACGAGCGTCTCCAGCGTCCCCAGCCAGCGCTGGTTCTGCACGGCGCCGCCCGAACCGAACAGCACCGAGCCCCAGATGCCCATGAGACCGGCGCCGACGGAGGCGGTGAGCAGCCGCTCCGGATCGCCGGCCGCACGGAACAGATAGACGGCGAGGGTCGCGTACACGAGCGGCACGAGGACGGCGAAGGTGATCTCGATCGGCGAGCGGGACATGTACGAGACATGCGTCCGCACGCCGACGCCGATCAGCCGCAGGACGCGCGTCACGCCGACACCCCCCGAGAACCCCGGGACGCCCGGTCCTGCTCCGGCGCAGCGGAATCGTCTGCCCCCTGCCGGTCATCCTCGGCGACGATCGCGATGTAGGCGTCCTCCAGGGATGGTTCGCGGCTGGCGACCCGCCCGATGCGTACGCCTTCGACGGCTGCCAGGATCCGGGCGTGCGGTACGGCTCCGCGGTCGGTCTGCACGGTCACGGTCTGCGCGGCCCCCCGGTCCTCCGCCGACGCTCCCCGCACACCCGGCAGTTCACGGATCCGCGCCAGGTGCTCCTCGCCGACGCCGTACGCCTCGATCTCCAGCACGTCCCGTTCCTGGACGCGGGACTTGAGGCTCTCGGGCGTCCCGAGCGCCTTGATCCGGCCGCCGGCGATGACGGCGACGCGGTCGCAGAGCTCGTCCGCCTCGGCCATGTAGTGGGTGGTGAGCAGCACGGTCGTACCGGCTGCGGTGAGATCGGCGACGGTACGGCGCAGATCGCGGGCGGCGACCGGGTCGACGCCGATGGACGGCTCGTCGAGGAAGAGGACGTCGGGGTGGTGGAGGAGGCCTCGGGCGATGTGGAGGCGTTGCCGCATCCCGCGCGAGTACCCCTCGACCCGCTCCTTCTCGCGGCCCGTGAGGCCCACCAGGTCGAGGAGTTCGGCGATCCGCCGCTTCTGGGCGCGGGCCGGGACGCCGTACAGCTCGGCGAAGTACCGGAGGTTGTCGAGGGCGGACAGCCGGTCGTAGAGGCCGCGGTCGCCGCCGAAGACGTAGCCGATGCGGCGGCGTACGGCGACGGGGTCGCGGGCCACGTCGTGGCCGAACACCCGGGCCGTGCCGGAGGTCGGCAGGAGCAGGGTGTTGAGCATCTTGATGGTGGTGGTCTTCCCGGCGCCGTTGGGGCCGAGGAGCCCGAACAGTTCGCCCGGCGCCACCTCGAAGGTGACCCCGCGCACGGCCTCGGTCTCGGTCCGGCGGGGCCTCAGCCAACCGGTCCTGCTGGTGTAGGTGCGGCGCAGCGCGTCCGCCTCGATTGCGAGCATGCGCGGGACGTTAGGAGCGCCGTACCGCCCCGGGCCATCGATTCGGGAGCCCCCGAATCGTCAGGCGACCGCGTGCAGCACGCCCTCCCCGGCGAGGAGCGCGAGCAGCGAACGGCCGGTGTCCGTCAGCTGATAGTAGACGGAGCGGCCGACCCGGTGCCGGGTCACGACGCCCGCTTCCGCGAGCACCGACAGATGCTCGGAGACCGTGCTGGGCGCGAGCCCGAGCCGGTCCGCGACACCGGCCGTGGTCAGGGGGCCGGCCAGCTCCCGCAGGACGGCCGCCCGGCCGCGTCCGAGCATCAGCCCGAGCCGGTCCTCGGCCACGGGCTCGACGGGCTCGCGCAGCGCTGCGGCCCCCCGCGCCTGGTAGGAGACGGCGACCACCTCGGGGTCGTCGGTGGAGTAGAGCCGGCAGCCCTCCGCGAAGACGAGCGGGACCAGCACCAGACGCCGCTCCCCCGTCGCGTACTCCGCCTCGTAGTGCTTGGTCAGTTCGAGCACCGGACGCTCCCAGCGCCCGCGCGCTTCGAGCCCGCTGAACAGCGTGTCGACGCCCTCGGTGGCGAAGGTCCGCGCCCGGACGAGGACTTCGTCCTCGACGAGTCGGCGCATGGTCGGCCAGTACGGCTCGATGGCCCCCTCCCACCAGGCCGCGTACGCGTCGGCGAGCGCCGCGCAGGCGGCCTGCGGGTCCTTCAGATAGGGCAGCAGGAAGGGCTCGTCGGCCATCCCGGGGAAGGCGACGGCCGCCTGGGCCCGGACGAACTCCGGGTCGGTGGAGCGCAGCTGATCGAGCTCCTCGTGGACATTCACCGTGCCGACGGGGCGCGGCAGCAGGAAGTCGGAGACCTCGTACCGCCCCTCGGCAAGCAGCTCGCGCAGCGGCCCGAGCCGCTCGTCCTCGCGCCACACCTCCCGCGCGCCGACGACCCACTCCTGGTACGGCCAGGAGGGCCGCCGCCACGGCAGCGCGAGGTGGAGGGCGCAGAAGGCGTCCCGCAGCGGGCTGATCGCGATGCGGGTCGCCCCGAGCGAGGCCTCGTCCAGCTCGATCCGTATCAACCCTGCCGCCCCTCCTCCCCGACCGGGAGGAGGAACCCCTCCTCCACCAGCAGCCGGATCGCCTGCGGGGTGCGGTCGCGCAGCAGCACGGGGTCCTCGCCCATCAGCTGTCCGATCGCGTCGAGGATCCGGCCGGCGCTGAGCGAGCCGTCGCACACGCCCGCGAAGCCCGCACCGACGTGGTCCACCTTGGTGGCGCGCCGCATCCCGCGGTTCTGCCGCAGCACGACGTGCTCGGGGTCCTCGGCGCCCGGCAGCCCGACCTGCTCCTGCATCACCTCGGGTGCGAGGGCGAAGTGGTCGGCGAGCAGGGCCGCGTCGTCGTGGGCGCGCAGATAGTCCTGGCGCTCGAAGTGGGCCCGTACGGTGTCGCCGAGCGGCTGCTCCACCGGGTGCGGCCACTCCTCGACGACGATCGACGGCTCGACCGCGCCGGAGGCCACGGCGGCGTTCTTGCGCAGGGTGATCCAGCCGAAGCCGACGGCCTTGGTCTTGCGGGCCTCGAACTCGTCCAGCCAGGCCCCGTACCGTGTCGCGTACTCCGTCGGCTCCTCGCGGTGGTCGCCGCTGTCGCGCAGCCACAGCTCGGCGTACTGGGTGATGTCCTGAACCTCGCGCTGCACGATCCAGGCGTCGCAGCCGCGGGGGACCCAGGAGCGCAGCCGGTCCTGCCACTCCTCGCCCTCGACGTGCTGCCAGTTGGCGAGAAACTGGGCGTAGCCACCGTCGTTGAGCCGCTCCCCGGCCTCCTGCACGAGCGTGCGGCACAGGTCGTCGCCGCCCATCCCGCCGTCGCGGTAGGTGAGCCGGGCGCCGGGGGAGATGACGAACGGCGGATTGGAGACGATCAGGTCGTACGTGTCGCCGTCGACCGGCTCGAAGAGGGAGCCCTGGAGCAGTTCGGCCTCGCGGGCGCCGGAGAGCGCGAGGGTGAGGCGGGTGAAGTCCAGCGCGCGGGGGTTCAGGTCGGTGGCGGTGACCAGGGTGGCGTGCTGGGCGGCGTGCAGGGCCTGGAGTCCGGAGCCGGTGCCGAGATCGAGCGCGGAGGACACCGGCGTACGGACGGTGATGCCGGCGAGGGTGGTGGAGGCCCCGCCGACGCCGAGGACGACGGCTGCCCCTGCCTGACGGCCTTTCTTTCCGATGCCGCCGGCCCCGCCGACGGCGCAGCCCAGGTCGGAGACGATGAACCAGTCCTGGCCCTCGGGCCCGCCGTACGGCCGTACGTCGACGGCGGCGCGGACCTCGTCGTCCACGCGCTCCACCCAGCCGTCCGCCAGGCACTCCTCCAGAGGCAGCGCGGCGGCCGCCCGCTCGGCGGGGACGGACCCCTGAAGCAGGAAGAGCCGCACGAGGGTCTCCAGCGGGGAGTCCCCCCGGGTGGCCCGCAGAGCGGGCACGGTCTCGCTGCGCGCGAGCGCGGCGTAGGCGGGGGCGCCGAGCAGTTCGAGCAGGCCGTCGGCGGTGAAGTCGGCGGCGAGCAGCGCTTCGCGCAGCCGGGCGGCGTGCGCGGGCACGGGGAGGCGGGAGGTCAGGCTGGTCGTACTCACCCCACCATTGTGACGGCCGCCACCGACATTGCCTCTGCCGCCCCGCCCGGGGCGACCACGGACCCGGCGGCTTCGGCACGGCCGCCTCGGACCCGGGCCGCGGTCCCGGCGGCCACAGGGCTGGGCCACGAACCCGGCGGCCACAGGGCTGGGCCACGGACCCGGCCGCGTCGTGCCTGCGCGGTCGGCGGCGCGAGGGCCCCGGGGCGAGCGGTGCTCACCCGGGGCCCGTACGGTCCGTCCGCCCTACTCCGCCTTCTTGCTCGCGGATCCCGACGGCTTCTCCGAAGGCTTCGTGGACGCCTTCTCCGAAGGCTTGGAGCCCGCGTCGGGAGACGCCGAGCCGCCCGACGCCGGCGAGGGCGTCGCCCTCTGGCAGCCCGGCTGCTTCGCCATCGCCGTGCCCAGCTCGCCGGACTGCAGCTTGGCCAGCGCGTCCTGGTCCATCTTCTCGATCTTCTTCAGACCGTCGGCGACACCCTGCAGACCGTCCGCGAACTTCTGCTGGTTGTTCGGGTCGAGCCCGTCGACCTGCTTCTTCAGCCCCTCGTACGCCACCGCCGTGGCGTTGAGCTCCTTGACCGCGTCCTGCTGGAGCTTCTCCCCGTTGTCCACGGGCGGCGCACCGGCGGCCTCGATGGACTTGGCGAGCGCGCGGTCCGCGTCGGCGATGTCCTGGAAGGCCTTCGAGTCGGCGGCCTGGATGTCGGCCGGCTTTCCGTCCGCCGCCGTCGAGATGATGAGCTGCTGTGCGTCGGCCCGCTTCTGGATCTGGGGCTTCGCCTGGTCGCAGACCGTCTTGGCCCAGTCGTCGACCTTGTCGCCGTCGTCGCTGCAACCGGACAGCGCGAGCACCAGTACCGCGCCGCCGGACAGCGCGGCCGCAAGTTTCTTGTTCACCGGATCGGTCCCTTCCAAGGCTCTCGGCCCCGGAACATACACGCCATGCGGGCGACATCCACCTTTCGTGCGACCGATTCATCCCATATTGCAGCCGTTCGCACCAAGGGAGACACGCCTCACTCACCCACATGCAACGGGCGGACGGCATGACAACACATGCCGCCCGCCCGCACTCTGACCAGGTGTTACGAAATCACCGGAGCGTCCGGCGAAGCGGCCTTGCGATGCGCGGCGTTGCCTTCGTCACCCGCTTCGTCGCCGACGGCCACCGAACGCCGCTTGGAGACGTAGACGGCACCGACGATGACGACGATCGCGAGGATCGCGATCAGCGCCCGCAGTCCGGCACTCGAGTCGTCGCCGTAGCTGAACTGCACCACCGCGGGCGCGATCAGCAGCGCGACGAGGTTCATCACCTTCAACAGCGGGTTGATGGCCGGTCCCGCGGTGTCCTTGAACGGGTCGCCGACGGTATCGCCGATGACGGTCGCGGCATGGGCTTCGCTGCCCTTGCCACCGTGGTGACCGTCCTCGACGAGCTTCTTGGCGTTGTCCCACGCCCCGCCGGAGTTGGCGAGGAAGACCGCCATCAACGCACCCGTGCCGATCGCTCCGGCGAGGTACGCGCCGAGCGCGCCCACACCGAGTGAGAAGCCGACCGCGATCGGCGCCAACACGGCGAGCAGTCCGGGCGTGGCGAGTTCGCGCAGCGCGTCCTTGGTGCAGATGTCGACCACGCGCCCGTACTCGGGCTTCTCGGTGTAGTTCATGATCCCGGGGTGCTCGCGGAACTGCCGCCGTACCTCATAGACCACCGCGCCGGCCGAGCGCGACACCGCGTTGATCGCGAGCCCCGAGAAGAGGAAGACGACCGCTGCGCCGAGGATCAGCCCGAAGAGGTTGTTGGGCTGGGAGATGTCCATCGAGAGATTCGTCTCGGTGACCTTGGCCCCGACGTCGCCGACCGCCGTGGCGATCGCGTCGCGGTACGAGCCGAACAGCGCCGCCGCCGCCAGGACGGCGGTCGCGATGGCGATGCCCTTGGTGATGGCCTTGGTGGTGTTGCCGACGGCGTCGAGGTCGGTGAGGACCTGCGCGCCCGCGCCCTGGACGTCGCCGGACATCTCGGCGATGCCCTGGGCGTTGTCGGAGACCGGGCCGAAGGTGTCCATGGCGACGATCACGCCGACGGTGGTGAGCAGGCCGGTGCCGGCCAGGGCGACCGCGAACAGGGCCAGCACGATGGAGGCGCCGCCCAGCAGGAACGCCCCGTAGACGGCGAGGCCGATCAGCATGGCGGTGTAGACGGCGGACTCCAGACCGATGGAGATGCCGGCGAGAACGACGGTGGCGGCGCCGGTGAGCGAGGACTTGCCGATGTCCTTGACCGGTCGCCGGGTCGTCTCGGTGAAGTAGCCGGTGAGCTGCTGGATCAGCGCGGCCAGGACGATGCCGATGGCGACGGCGACCAGGGCGAGGATCCGCGGGTCTCCGGCATGGCTCTGGATGCCGGGCTCCGTGACGCCCTTGAGGTCGGCGTAGGAGGAGGGCAGGTAGACGAAGACGGCGATGGTGACCAGGGCGAGCGAGATCACCGCGGAGATGAAGAAGCCGCGGTTGATGGCGGTCATTCCGCTGCGGTCGGCGCGCCGCGGGGCGACCGCGAAGATGCCGATCATCGCGGTGACCACGCCGATCGCCGGGACGATCAGCGGAAAGGCGAGGCCGAGGTCGCCGAAGGCCGCCTTGCCGAGGATGAGTGCGGCGACGAGCGTGACGGCGTACGACTCGAAGAGGTCGGCGGCCATGCCCGCGCAGTCACCGACGTTGTCGCCCACGTTGTCGGCGATGGTGGCTGCGTTGCGCGGGTCGTCCTCGGGGATGCCCTGCTCGACCTTGCCGACGAGGTCGGCGCCGACGTCCGCGGCCTTGGTGAAGATGCCGCCGCCGACTCGCATGAACATCGCAATGAGCGCGGCACCCAGGCCGAAGCCCTCCAGGACCTTGGGCGCGTCGGCCGCGTAGACGAGGACGACGCAGGAGGCACCGAGCAGGCCGAGGCCCACGGTGGTCATGCCGACCACTCCGCCCGTGCGGAAAGCGATCTTCATCGCCTTGTGCGAGACGGACGTCAGATCCTTTTCCGGTTCACCCGGCCCCGGGGTCGCCTCGCGGGCGGCCGCGGCCACTCGCACATTCGCCCGTACGGCGAGCCTCATGCCGATGTATCCGGTGGCCGCCGAGAAAAGCGCACCCACCAGGAAGAAGAGGGAACGCCCGGCGCGCTGCGACCAGTTGTCGGCGGGAAGCAGCAACAGCAGGAAGAACACGACGGCGGCGAAGATCGCGAGTGTCCGCAACTGCCGCGCGAGATATGCGTTCGCACCCTCCTGTACGGCGGCGGCGATCTTCTTCATCGCATCGGTGCCCTCACCGGCCGCGAGCACCTGGCGCACCAGCACCTGGGCTACGAAGAGCGCGGCCAGCGCGACGACCGCGATGACGATCACGATGGTTCGGTTCTCGTCGGTGAGTACCGCCGCGGCGAGAGAAGTGGGGTGTCCGGTCAGTTCTGTGTTGAAGAGCCCCGCCATTCGTCCTCCTTGACGTTGCGAGCTCAAGATGTGGACGGATTGTAGGGAGCAGAACCTGATCAAAACAGGGCGCCGCAAACGGAATTCCCCATTGACTCGATCTTCCCATCGAAAGAAGTAATGGGGCAAAAGCATTTGCACATGATCCATGATCTAGGGAAATGAAAAGAGGCCCTGCTCAGCAGGGCCTCTTTCATGATCTCGCCATGATCCCGAAGGATCGAGGTGCGCCATTCGTTCGACGTAGGCCATTCGGGGGAAGAGCCCCGGGGAACGGTCCTGGGTGACCGGGCCTTGGGTGGGCGGTCCTGGGTGGACGGTCCCTGGGTAGACGGTCCCTGGGTGGACGGTCCCTGGGTGGACGGTCCCTGGGTGGACGGTCCCTGGGTGGACGGTCCCTGGGGGAGCGCTCGGAGGGGGTGCTCATCGGACGCTCCCCAGGGGATCGCTCAGGGACCCCGGGAGGAGCCCACAGGAAACCTCTCGGAGAATCCCTCAGAGGCGCCCTCAGAGGAGCCCTCGGAGGGCTCTCAGGGGAGCGCGACCGCCGGCGTGGTCGGCCAGCTCATCCTGATGACCCCGCCCTCCTCGCCGGCTCGGACCTCGACGTCGTCGACGAGTCCGCGGATCACCGCGAGCCCCATCTCGTCCTCACCGTCCGCGTCGTCGAACTCCTCGGCGGGAGCCTCGTCCCGCGCACCGGGCACACCGGCGGCATCGGCCGCCGCCACACCCGCGCCCGGGACCTCGTCGCCGACCTCGATGGAGAACGTCTTCTCCTCCTCGGTCAGCACGACCCGGACAGGGGTGACGACGTCGTTGCTGCGGTGGAGCCCCACTGCGCGGGAACACGCCTCGCCGACGGCGAGTCTGACCTCGTCGAGAACCGCCTCGTCGACCCCGGCCCGGCGCGCCACCGCGGCCGCCACGAGGCGGGCCGTGCGGACGTGCTCGGGTTGGGCGCTGAAGCGGAGTTCAACGGTGGCCATGCGGTCCCCCTAGGAACGTATGGGCGGGCAGGTCGGAGGACCGGGCGTGTACGGCCCGGCTCTCCACTCCTTCTTCCGAAGCCGGCCGGCCGTCAGTCGGTGGCGTTGACGGCCTCGTCGACCGTGGTGTGAATGGGGAACACCTTGGTCAGACCGGTGATCCGGAAGATCTTCAGAATGCGCTCCTGGTTGCAGACCAGGCGCAGCGAGCCCTCGTGCGCGCGGACGCGCTTCAGGCCGCCCACCAGCACGCCGAGGCCGGTCGAGTCGAGGAAGTCCACGCCCTCCATGTCGACAACCAGGTGGTAGCTGCCGTCATTCACCAACTCGACCAACTGCTCGCGCAGCTTGGGCGCGGTATACACATCAATCTCGCCACCGACCTCGACGACCGTACGGTCGCCACTCGGGCCGGACACATTGCGAGTCGACAGGGACAGGTCCACGGATCCTCCAGCACCTTGCTATCGAGCGGTCGCCCCTCGGTCTCCCCGGCGGAGTCGGGGGACGGATCGCCAGCCGCGATGGCATTCAATCACTTACCAGCAGCCATGCACGACGCCTTGGGAGCATTGTCCGTCACGCCAGTGACACACTCGGTGCCGATGGCCAAGAATCACCGCCCCAGTCGACCTGCCGGGGACATGGGCAGCCGCCCCTCTCCCGGCATGATCCTCGACCGGCTCTCCTCGGGCGAGAGCCGGGCCGCGCGCATCACTCATACGGAGCACTTGCCCGCCCGGGAGGGTCGCCATGCCGTCTGGCCGCATCGCATCCGGCCGGAAGTGATCGGCGCGATCCAGACGGCGGGCATCGAGCACCCCTGGGCTCACCAGGCAGAGGCCGCCGAGCACGCCCTGGACGGCGAATCCGTGGTGATCTCGACCGGCACCGCCTCGGGCAAGTCGCTGGCCTATCTCGCACCCGTCCTGTCCACGCTCCTGGACGGCTCCGAGGCCGCGAACGGCCGGGGCACCACCGCCCTGTACCTGGCGCCCACCAAGGCCCTCGCCGCCGACCAGCGCCGCGCCGTACGCGAGCTGGCCGCCCCGCTCGGCAACCGGATCCGGCCTGCCGTCTACGACGGCGACACGCCGGTCGGGGAGCGCGAATGGGTCCGCCAGTACGCGAACTACGTGCTGACCAATCCCGACATGCTGCACCGGGGCATACTCCCGTCCCACCCCAGGTGGTCCTCCTTCCTGCGCTCCCTGCGCTTCGTCGTGATCGACGAGTGCCACACCTACCGGGGCGTCTTCGGCTCCCACGTCGCCCAGGTGCTGCGCCGCCTTCGGCGTGTCTGCGCCCGGTACGGCGCGGATCCCGTCTTCCTCCTCGCCTCGGCCACCTCGGCCGAGCCCGCCCTGGCCGCCGGCCGACTGACCGGCCTGCCGGTCTCGGAGGTCTCCGACGACGCCTCCCCGCACGGCGAGCTGGTCTTCGCCCTCTGGGAGCCGCCGCTGACCGAGCTCCACGGCGAGCAGGGCGCCCCGGTGCGCCGCACGGCCACCGCCGAGACCGCCGACCTGCTGACCGACCTGACCGTCCAGGGCGTCCGCTCGGTCGCCTTCGTCCGCTCCCGGCGCGGCGCCGAGCTGATCTCGGTCATCGCCCAGGAGCGCCTCGCCGAGGTCGACCGCTCCCTCGCCCGCCGGGTCGCCGCCTACCGTGGTGGCTACCTGCCCGAGGAGCGCCGCGCCCTGGAGCGCGCCCTGCACTCGGGCGAGCTGCTGGGCCTGGCCGCCACGACCGCCCTGGAGCTGGGCGTGGACGTCTCGGGCCTGGACGCCGTGGTGATCGCCGGCTACCCGGGCACACGGGCCTCCCTGTGGCAGCAGGCGGGCCGCGCCGGCCGCTCCGGCGAGGGCGCCCTGGCGATCCTGGTCGCCCGCGACGACCCGCTGGACACCTTCCTGGTCCACCACCCCGAGGCCCTGTTCCAGCAGCCGGTCGAGTCGACAGTCCTGGACCCCGACAACCCGTACGTCCTCGCCCCCCATCTGTGCGCCGCCGCCGCGGAGCTCCCGCTGACCGACGCCGACCTGGCGCTCTTCGGCCCGGCCGTCCCCGAACTGCTGCCCCAGCTGGAGGCCGCCGGCCTCCTGCGCAAGCGCTCCACCGGCTGGTACTGGACCCGCCGTGAGCGGGCCGCCGACCTGACCGATATCCGGGGCGGGGGCGGCAGCCCCGTCCAGATCGTGGAGGCCGCCACCGGCCGCCTCCTCGGCACGGTCGACGAGGCCGCCTCCCACACCGCCGTCCACGACGGCGCCGTCCACCTCCATCAGGGCCGCACCTACCTGGTGAAGACCCTCGACCTGAAGGACTCCGTGGCCCTGGTCGAGGAGGCAAGTCCGCCGTACTCCACCACCGCCCGGGACACCACCTCCATCTCCGTCCTCGAAACCGACATCGAGATCCCCTGGGGATCCGGCCGCCTCTGCTACGGCTCCGTGGAGGTCACCAACCAGGTCGTCTCCTACCTGCGCCGCCGTCTCATCACGGGCGAGGTCCTCGGCGAGACCAAGCTCGACCTGCCGCCCCGCACCCTGCGCACCCGGGCCGTGTGGTGGACGGTCACCGAGGACCAGCTGGATGCGGCCCGGATCAATCCGGAGATCCTCGGGGGCGCTCTGCACGCCGCCGAGCACGCCTCGATCGGCATGCTGCCGCTCTTCGCCACCTGCGACCGCTGGGACATCGGCGGGGTCTCGGTCCCGCTCCACCCCGACACGCTGCTGCCCACCGTCTTCGTCTACGACGGCCATCCGGGTGGCGCCGGCTTCGCCGAGCGGGCCTTCCACACCGCCCGCGCGTGGCTTTCGGCCACCCGCGAGGCGATCGCCTCCTGCGAGTGCGAGGCGGGCTGCCCCTCCTGCATCCAGTCGCCCAAGTGCGGCAACGGCAACGACCCGCTCCACAAGCGCGGCGCCGTGCGCCTCCTCACGGAACTGCTGCGGGAAGCCCCGGAAGAGCCTCAGGAGGCCCCGCCCGGGCCCTGACCGTCGGCGCGTAGGGCCCCAGGCGCACCGCCGCGGTCACGTCCGCGATGTCGCCCCGCAGGGAGCACCGCAGCACGGCCGCGCCCTGCGCACCCGCCACCCGGGCGGCCGCCGCGCAGGCGGCCTCCTCGCCCCACAGGGCCCGGTCGGCCGCGGCGAGCGCCGCCAGGTCCGCGGCCCCGCCCGCGCGATGCCGGGCCGCGACCGCCTGCCCCAGCGCGAGCACCGCCCCGAACACCACACACAGGACGCAGGCCGCGAACGCGGTCCACACCGTCGCCATCCCCCGGTCACCCCACCCGACAGCCGCCCTCCAGGCCCTGCCGGCCCCGCCCACCCGGGCCGTCCTGCTCGTCCTGTCGACCCCGCCCGCCTCAGCGGTTCCGGCCGCTCCGCCAGCCCCGCCCGCCTCATCCGTTCCGGCCGCTCTTCCGACCCCGCCCGTCCTGGCCGTCCTGCTCGTCCTATCGACCCCACTCGCCCCACCGGTCCTGCTCGTCCTATCGCCCCCGCTCGCCCCACCGGTCCTGCTCGCCCCACCGGTCCTGCTCGCCCCGCCCGTCCTGCTCGTCCTATCGGCCCCTCCCGTCCCCGTCGTCCTGCAGGTCACGCCCGTCTCTGCCCTGCTCATGACGCCGCCACCCCCACCGTGTCCTCGGCGAGCGCTGCCGCCCCGGCGCGCAGGGTGAGCCCCATCCCGCCGGGCCCCGGGGCCGGTACCTCCACAGTCACCCGCCACAGCTCGCCCGAACGGGTGACGCCGACCCTGGCCCCCTCCGGCGCGGCGGCCCGGGCCGCCGCCTCGGCACCGGCCACCGGCTCCGACCGGGCCACCGCCCGTGCCCCGGCCCGCGCCGCGTCCACACACTGGATCTGCGCCGCCGCCGCGGCGAGCGCCCAGACCAGGGCCATGGTGAACACCACCAGGGCCGGCAGGGCCATCGCCGCCTCCACGGTCACCGCGCCCCGGTCCTCAGAACGGCGCATCGAGCGCCTTCCCGATCACGGACTCCAGGGCCCCTGAGACCCCGCCACTGGTCACGATCTTGTACAGCACGGCCGCGAAGGCCGCGGCCGCGATCGTCCCCATCGCGTACTCGGACGTGGTCATTCCCGCATCGCTCCGAGCCGTCCGTCGGGCCCGCCACCATGCGCTGATCCTCTTCATGCCAACCCCCATGTGCTGTCGTCGTGTTCGTTCTGTCGGTCGTGTTCGTGTTCGTGTTCGATCAGTGCCGCAGCAGGCCGCCGGCGAGGCCGATCACCACCGGAGCCACCCCCACCGCCAGGAAGGCGGGCAGGAAGCAGAGCCCCACGGGCGCGGTGATCAGCACCTGCGCACGCTGCGCCCGGGCCGCCGCCTTCCGTGCGCGCTCGGCCCGCAGGTCGGCCGCGTGTTTCGAGACGGCCCCCGCGGCGGGTGCCCCGGAGGAGCCGGCCCGTTCCATGCAGCGGGCGAGGCCCTCGGCGCCGGGTATCGCGCCGAACCTCCGCCACACGTCGGCCGGTTCGCCGCCCAGACGGAGCTCCGCCGCTGTCCGGGCCAACCGCTCGCCGACCGGTCCGCCCAGCGACCGTCCCACCGCCTCCGCCGCCTCGCCGGGCCCCGCTCCGGCCGACGCGCAGGCCGCCAACAAGTCGGCCGCGAGCGGGAGCTGCCGCAGGGCCTCCCCGTCGTCGCCCGTCGCATGGGCTCGGCGGGCACGGAAGTGTCGTACTCCCCAGCCGGTGGCGCCGCCCGCCAGGAGGCCGGCCGGGCCACCGATCAGCGCCCAGCCCACGACCGCCGCCAGCAGCGGCCCCACCCAGCCGCGCAGCCGGGGCGGAAGTCCGATCCCGCGCCGTCCTCGCCGCTCCAACTCGGTGGCCAACAACGCCGCGATCCGCTTGCGCGTGCGCCGTCGATGCCGTCGGTCGACCACGGTCCAGGCGGCCCAGACGATCAGGCCGGTCACCGCAATCACCATCCCCAGCCTGTGGACGAACTCATCCAGCCTCACGAGTCCCGCCAGTCCCGTCGGTCCGCTCACGCCCGCTCCCCGCCTCTCACGATCCGCGCCGCCCACCCCAGACCGGCCGCTTCCAGGGCGCCGCCGACGGCCAGACACACGAGCCCCACCGGCGTGTGCAACAGCACGTGCAGCGGCCGCGCGCCCAGTGCCGCACCGAGCACGAGCCCCACCGCCGGGAGCACGGCCAGGACAGTCACCGTCGCCCAGGCTCCGGCCAGTTGGGCCCTCAGCCGTTCCCGCTGGTCCCGGCGGTCCCTGAGCGCGGCCTCCAGTCGGTCGAGTCCCGCGGCCAGCCCCGCGCCGCCGTCCACCGCGACCTGCCAGCAGGCCGCCAGGCCGGCCAGACCGTCTCCACCGTCCTGGCGCGCCGCCCGTCGCAACGCCCCCGCCACGTCCCCACCGAACCGGGCGGCCGCGAGGACCTCCGCCTCCTCCGCCGACCCGAGCGCCTTGGTCGCCCCGACCGCGAAGAGCAGCGCCTGTGGGGGCTGTCGGCCGGCTCTCAGCTCACCCGCGACCACACCGCACAGGGCCACGACCGCGTCGGACCGCGCCTCCCGCTCCTTGCGGAGCGCCGCCGCACGCAGCCTGCGCCCCACCAGCGGCACCGCGAGCGCTCCGGCAACCAACGGCAGCGGCGACTCCCCGACGAGCGCAAGGACCGCGGCGACGGGCAGACACAGCCAGGCCCGCCGCGCCCGCACCACGGCCCACCACCGCTCGCCCACCGACCGAAACGATGCGAACCCCCGCCCCGAAGCCCCCAGGGCCCCGAGGGTCCCCGGAGCGCCCCCGTCCGCCAGCACCAGCCGCGACCTGCGCAGCCCCCGCTCCCGCTCGGCCAGCCGCCAGATCGCCGCCCCGGCGCACAGCGCCGCCGCGCCCTGCACAAGCACCCACTGCTCCCCGCTCACCACTCGCCCCCGATCAGCGACCGCAGCCGCCCCCAGCCCCGGTCCTGCTCGAACCCGCCGGCTCCCCAACGCAGCGCGGGCACGGTCACCACAAGCCCCTCCCGGTCCCTCTCCAGGACATGGATCTCGGCGATCCGCCGTCGCCCCGCCCGGTCCCGTACGAGATGCAGCACCGCCGAGAGTCCGGCACCCAACTGGCTGTGCAGCGCCGCCCGGTCGAGGCCCGCCGCCGTCCCGAGGGCTTCGAGGCGGGCAGGCACGTCGGCCGCCGTGTTGGCGTGGAGCGTTCCCGAGCCGCCTTCATGGCCCGTGTTGAGGGCGGCCAGCAGATCGACCGCCTCCCCGCCGCGGACCTCGCCGACGACCAGCCGGTCGGGCCGCATCCGCAGCGCCTGCCGGACCAGGTCCCGAAGGGTCACCAGACCTGCACCCTCCTGGTTCGCCGGGCGCGCCTCCAGGCGGACCACATGCGGGTGGTCGGGCCGCAGTTCGGCCGAGTCCTCGGCCAGGACGATCCGCTCCCGCTCGCCGACCAGGCCGAGCAGAGTGGAAAGGAGTGTCGTCTTTCCCGAGCCCGTGCCGCCGGAGATCAGATAGGAGACCCGGGCCTCGATCAGCGCCCGCAGGATCCGCTCCCCGCCCGGCGGGACCGTGCCCGCCGCGGTCAACTCGCCCACGGAGAAGGCCCGCGGCCGCACCACCCGCAGCGACAGACACGTCGAGCCGACCGCCACCGGCGGGAGCACGGCGTGCATCCGGGTCCCGTCGGGCAGACGGGCGTCCACCCAGGGCCGGGCGTCGTCCAGGCGCCTGCCGGCCACCGCCGCGAGCCGCTGTGCCAGTCGGCGTACGGACGGCGCGTCCGCGAAGCGGACCTCGGTGAGTTCGAGACCGGTGCCCCGGTCGAGCCAGACCCGGTCAGGTGCGGAGACGAGCACATCGGTGACGGCGGGATCGGCGAGCAGCGGTTCCAGCGGGCCTGTGCCGACGAGTTCGCACCGCAAGGTCTCGGCCGCACCCAGAACTTCCGCGTCTCCGAGCAGCCGCCCCTGGGCCCGCAACGCAGCCGCGACCCGTGCGGGCGTCGGCTCGGCACCGCTCTCCGCGAGCCGTTGCCGCACGGCCTCCAGAAGCCCCGCACCGCCGACCGCACCGCCCATGGGCGCCCCGGTGCTCATGACGCCCCGTCCGGGGTCAGGGCACGCGTCCAGAACTCCGCACAGAATCGGCCGAGCGCACCCCGGGCCTCGCCGCCCGGCGGCGCGCCGCCGTCCACGGCGGCCAGGAGGCCGGGATCGTGCGGCAGTTCTCCGGCGAGCGGCAGCCGCAGCGCGTCCGCGACCCACTGCTCGTCGAGCCCGGGAGCGTAAGGACCGCGCACCACCGCGCGCAGATCGCGCACGACCCGCCCCGCGTGGGTGGCGACCCGCTGCGCGGCAGCGACGGCCCGCAACTCGCCGGGGACGACGAGAAGTCCGAGGTCCAGCTGCGCCAGCGCCTCGGTCACCGCCGCGTCGACCCGGCGGGGCAGATCCACGACGACGATCCCGCCGCGCCTGCGCGCCGCGGCGAGCACCGAGCGCATCGCCTCGGGCGGTACCAGAACCGAGTCCCCCCGGTCCCAGCTGAGCACGCGCAGTCCGCGCACCGAGGGCAGCGACTCCTCCAGGGCTCCGCCCGCCACTCGCCCCTTGGAGGCGGCGAAGTCGGGCCATCGCCTGCCTTCGACTCGCTCTCCGCCGAGCAGGACGTCGAGTCCGCCGCCGAGCGGGTCGCCGTCCACGAGCAGGGTGCGCCGCCCGGTCCTTGCGGCGGCCAGCGCGAGGGCGCAGGCCAGCGTCGAGGCGCCGGCGCCGCCGCGTCCACCGATGACGCCCACGGTCAGCGCCTGCTTCCCGGCACCCTCGGCCGCGTCGGCGATCCGGTCGACGAGCCAGCTCTCGGCGTCCGGCAGCCGCAGCACGCCGTCGGCGCCGATCTCGACGGCCCGCCGCCACACTTCGGGGTCCTCGCGGCCCTCGGCGCCCCGGCCGACAAGGATCACGCCTGGCCTGCGGGCGGCCCCGCGGCAACGGGCCGCCGCGTCGTCGCCGACCAGGACGAGCGGGGCGTCGGCCCAGCTCGCACGCTGTTCCGGCACGGTGTGGTGCACCTCGGGCTCGGCCCCCGCCGCGGCGCACAGCCGCAACAGATCGTCGAGCAGCGTCAGATCCTCGGTCACGATCAACGGCCCGGCCCGGTGCCCCCCGTCGGCCCTCTCCCCGTCCGGCGCTCCGGATGAGCCGATGGACCTCGCGGTCCTGGAACCTTCGGAAGTTGTGAAAGTCGACATTCCCGCCACAGCAGACGCCCCCTGTCCGTGTGATCCCGTCCGCGCCGGTCGCACGGCCGAGATCGGTGATTCCTTCCAACCGCGGAGTTCGCGGCGGGAATCACCGTGGCGCCATCCCGGAAATCTTGTGGATCTTGCTCAAAAACTGTGGATAACTCACCGGTTGTGAATATCCCCGTGCCCCATACCAGGGATGCCCGGAGAGCAGCCCATCCACTACGCTGAGTGACGAAACGAGGGCATCACGCAGCGGCGGCCACACGGCCGACGGGAGGGGGAGACATGAGGATCCAGCACGCGAAAACGCGTCCGGACATGCGACGACCCCCGCCGGGGGGGAGAGCGGGGGTCGTCTCTCCGGCCGACTCGGGGGGGGGAGGAGCCGGACCGGGTTAGCACGGTCGCGAACGATCCGTGACTTCCATGGTGTACCCGAGAGCCTTCTCAGGCAAACCCACACGCCCGAGCGTACGCCGAATGGCGGGCACCTATGCTCGCCTCGTGGAAAACCACTCGTTGCCGCGCACAGCCGCCTTCTTTGACCTGGACAAGACGGTCATTGCGAAGTCGTCGACGCTGACCTTCAGCAAGTCCTTCTACCAAGGCGGACTGATCAACCGCCGCGCCGTCCTACGGACTGCCTACATCCAGTTCGTCTTCCTCGTGGGCGGCGCCGACCACGATCAGATGGAGCGGATGCGCGAATATCTTTCCGCGCTCTGCAAAGGCTGGAACGTCTCGCAGGTCAAGGAGCTTGTCGCCGAGACCCTGCATGAGCTGATCGACCCGATCATCTACGACGAGGCGGCCTCGCTCATCGAGCAGCACCACGCCGCCGGCCGTGATGTCGTGATCGTCTCGACCTCGGGCGCCGAGGTGGTGGAGCCGATCGGCGAGATGCTGGGCGCCGACCGAGTCGTCGCCACTCGGATGGTCGTCGGCGACGACGGCTGCTTCACCGGGGAGGTGGAGTACTACGCCTACGGACCCACCAAGGCCGAGGCGGTCCGGGAGCTCGCGGAGTCGGAGGGCTACGACCTCTCCCGCTGCTACGCGTACAGCGACTCGGCGACCGACGTACCGATGCTGGAGGCCGTGGGCCACCCCTATGCGGTGAACCCCGACCGGACGCTCCGCCGCGAGGCCACGACCCGGGACTGGCCGATCCTGGCCTTCGAGAAGCCGGTCCGCCTCAAGCAGCGCCTGCCCGCGTTCCGGATGCCGCCGCGCCCCGCGCTCGTGGCGGCGGCCGCCGTCGGCGCGGCCGCCGCGACCGCCGGACTCGTCTGGTACGCCAACCGTCGACGACAGGCCGCCCTCGCCGATCGTTTTGCCCGGATTTGATACGAAAGTAAAGAAGTGCAGCCAGGACTTTCGCATCCCATCCGACAGGAGTAGAAAGGAATCAGGCCCGCGAGACCTAGGACATCCGAGAGGATCACCTGTTGAGCAAGAAGGCCCCACGGACCATGCACAGAAGCTGAGCACCCACGCGACGTCGACCCGTCGATTACGGGCCAGCCGCACCAGGCGACGGGCAAAGTTCCCCGCCTGATGGGCACATATCGAGGACGCTTGGTAACTCGGCAGACGTGCCAGCGGCGGTACCAGGACTGGTACCGCCGCAACCCTGTTCCGGGACGTTTCCCGAGGGCCCACGAGATCACCGCGAGATCCCTGGAAGACGCCCGGGAGACCCCCGGGAGACCCCCGGCGCCGCATCGCCTAGGCAGCGCCGCGCTGGAGCGCCTCACACACCGCCGTCGACTCCCGGACACCCAGCTCCACGGCCCGCCCGCAGTGGGCGATCCAGGCCGCCATGCCCTCCGGAGTCCCGGAGAGATACCCGTCGAATGCCGCGACGTACGCGGCACGCCCCTGCTCGGCGTGTCCGACCTCGGCCGGACAGATGGACTTCGGGTCCAGCCCGCTGCCGATCAGTACGATTCGCTCGGCGGCCCGCGCGATCAGCCCGTTGTACGAGGTGAACGGCCGCAGCGCGAGCAGTTCACCGTGCACCACGGCCGCCGTCACCAGCGCCGGGGCCGTACCACCGGCGATGATCAGCTCCGAGAGCCCGTCGAGCCGGCCCGCGACCTCGGCCGGGTCCGGCAGCGGCGCCTCGATCAGCGGCTCGTCGACCGCCTCGCCGGCCTGCCGGGGCCTACCGACGGAGTCCCCGAAGTCGGCGGTGTCGCCCACCGCGACCAGGTGCAGCCGGGCCAGCACCCGCAGCGGCGACTGGCGCCAGATGGAGAGCAGCTGACCGGCCTCGGCGCCCAGCCGCAGGGCCGCGCCCACCGTCCGCGCCTCGGCGTCCCCGCCGAAGTCCGTCCGCCGGCGGACCTCCTCCAGCGCCCAG
The DNA here is from genome assembly GCF_055596705.1 of Streptomyces sp. NPDC039609. Lineage (NCBI taxonomy): Bacteria > Bacillati > Actinomycetota > Actinomycetes > Kitasatosporales > Streptomycetaceae > Streptomyces > Streptomyces sp. NPDC039609. Next base: position 424,908 of record NZ_JBVIUJ010000007.1, on the reverse strand, counting down.
TCGGCGCCGGAGAGCGCGGCCGAACCCCGCGCGCCGCGCAGAGCCGCCTCGGAGGTGATCTCGTTGCTGCGGCGCCGCATCACGCGGTGCCCATAGACCCGGTCTACGGCCTTGCGTACGGAGTCCACCGAATCGGCGACGCCCGGCAGGGAACCGAGGGCGGCCAGGGGGTCAGAGGCGTGCGTACTCATAAGTAGGGAGGCTACGCGCCCTTGGCCGCCGCCCCACGTTGGAGTGGTCTTCTTCACGCACCTTGACCACACACCGCGATCATGGCACTACGCTAGGTGAACATGAAGATCGCTTTCGTAGGGAAGGGCGGCAGCGGGAAGACCACGCTGTCCTCGCTCTTCATCCGCCACCTCGCCGCCAATGAAGCCCCCGTCGTCGCGGTGGACGCCGACATCAACCAACATCTCGGGGCCGCGCTGGGTCTCGACGAAACCGAGGCGGCGACGCTGCCCGCGATGGGCGCGCACCTGCCGCTGATCAAGGAGTACCTGCGGGGCTCCAACCCACGGATCGCCTCCGCCGACACGATGATCAAGACGACCCCGCCTGGAGAGGGTTCGCGGCTGCTGCGGGTCCGCGAGGACAACCCGGTGTACGAGGCGTGCGCCCGGACCGTGCGGCTCGACGACGGCGACATCCGGCTGATGGCGACGGGACCGTTCACCGAGTCGGATCTCGGGGTGTCCTGCTACCACTCCAAGGTCGGCGCGGTGGAGCTGTGCCTGAACCACCTGGTCGACGGGGAGGACGAGTACGTCGTCGTCGACATGACGGCCGGCTCGGACTCCTTCGCCTCCGGGATGTTCACCCGTTTCGACATGACGTTCCTGGTCGCCGAGCCGACCCGCAAGGGCGTCTCGGTCTACCGCCAGTACAAGGAGTACGCGCGGGACTTCGGCGTCGCGCTCAAGGTCGTCGGCAACAAGGTGCAGGGCCCGGACGACGTGGACTTCCTGCGTGCCGAGGTGGGGGACGACCTGCTGGTGACGGTCGGCCACTCGGACTGGGTCCGGGGGATGGAGAAGGGCCGCCCGTCCCGCTTCGAACTCCTGGAGGCGGACAACCGGATGGCGCTCCAGGCCCTCCAGAACGCGGCGGACGACTCGTACGCCCACCGCGACTGGGAGCGCTACACGCGCCAGATGGTCCACTTCCACCTCCGCAACGCGGAGAGCTGGGGCAACGTGAAGACCGGGGTCGACCTGGCGGCGCAGGTCGACCCCGAGTTCGTGCTCAGCGAGCGATACGCCGTTCCCCAACCCAGCTGAAAGCACCGGCAGCCACCGAAGGGGCGTCAGGGTCGTTCAGCCTGCTTCACCGCCGGTGAGGACGACGTCAGGGGCCGGGAGGCCAGGAAGGTCTCCCAGCCGCCCTTCGGGGCCTCGCCGACCTTCAGGGTCCGCATCTTCGCGATCACCGCCGGGTCCTGTGCGTCCAGCCAGTCCGCGAGCTGGCGGAAGGACACACACTTCACGTCCTTCTGGACGCAGACCGTGGCGATGGTCTCCTCGATGGCGCGCATGTACGTGCCGCCGTTCCAGGACTCGAAGTGGTTGCCGATGATCACCGGCGCCCGGTTGCCGTGGTACGAGCGGTTGAAGGCCTGCACCAGACCGTCACGCATCTGGTCGCCCCAGTAATCGTGCATGGCCGGGTCTCCCTGGGTCTTGCCGCCCGACTGGTTGACCATGAAGTTGTAGTCCATGGAGAGGGTCTGGAACGCCCGGCCGGGCACCGGGACCAGGTGCATCGACAGGTCCCACAGGCCGTGGTCCTTCTCGGGCCAGATCTGGTCGTTGACGCCACTGGTGTCGTAACGGAAGCCCAGCTCGGACGCGGCCTTGACGAAGTTCTCGCGGCCCTCCAGGCACGGCGTGCGGGCGCCGACCAGCTCCTTGTCGTAGTCGAAGGGGAGCGGCTGCTCGGCCTTCAGGCCGGCGTTCGTCTTCCAGTTCTTCACAAAGGACTTGGCCTGGCGGATCTCGCTCTTCCAGTCCTCGACCGACCAGTTGCCGACACCGCTCTCCGGCCCGCAGAAGTGGCCGTTGAAGTGCGTGCCGACCTCGTTGCCCTCCTGCCAGGCTCCGCGCAGCTCACGGACCGTGTCGCGGATGCCCTCGGTGTCGTTGAAGCCGATCTCCGAGCTGCCGGCGTTGTGCTGCGGCGGGTCGTAGAGCTTGCGCTTCTCCTCGGGCAGCAGATAGACGCCGCTGAGGAAGTACGTCATCGTCGCGTCGTATTTCTTGCCCACCTTGCGGAAGTGGGAGAAGAGCTTCTGGCTGTCCTCGCCCGCGCCGTCCCAGGAGAAGACCACGAACTGCGGGGGCTTTTCGCCCGGCTTCAGCTTCTTCCAGACCGGCTGGTTCGGCTGGACGCCGGTGAAGGCGGTGGAGCCGTCGCCGATCAGGCGCACCGCGTTCTGCGGGGCCGCGGCGGGGCGTTCCTTCGCGCCCGGCGCGCCCTGACTCGATGCCGGCTTGCCCGAATCCGAGCAACCGGCGAGACCGGTGATCAGCGCGCCGGCGAAAGCGCCGACGGCGAGCGTCCTGGTGCGGGCAGTGGTTCTTCTCCCGGCGGCTGTCATCCGCCCACCTCTCCTCGGGTTCGATGCGAGCGGCGTCAACGTCGCACCACGACCGCCGGAAAGATGAAACGACAAGCTGAACTATGAGTACTAATCACCGGAACCGGTGAATCATTGCCCCATTTGCCCCGAAAATAGTGCCGCAGTCTTTACTCTGCATTACGATCCGTTTACTGAGTGTTGATACTCGTGATGAGGATCCGCGCTCGGAATCCCGCCGCTGCACGCCGTGACCCACGGCCGCGACCCCACGTTCGTCCCGCACGAGCCGCGACCGCGCCGCCCCGGAGGAGACGGGAACCAATGACCGTATTCACACCCATCCGCCGTACACCCACCCACCGTCCGCACAGCCCGCCACCCGTCGGGCGCCGCTTCCGCATCGCGGGCGCCGACCTGTCCGCATCAATCTCCGTCTTCCTGATCGCGCTGCCGCTCTCGCTCGGCATCGCACTGGCCACCGGAGCCCCGCTCCAGGCCGGCCTCGTGGCAGCCGCCGTCGGCGGCATCGTCGCCGGCCGGATCGGCGGGGCGCCGCTCCAGGTCAGCGGCCCCGCCGCGGGCCTCACGGTGGTCACCGCCGAGCTGATCCAGCGGTACGGCTGGCGCACCACCTGCGCCATCACCGTCCTCGCCGGACTCGCCCAACTCGGCCTCGCCGCCCTGCGCGTGGCCCGCTCCGCCCTCGCGGTCTCCCCCGCGATCGTGCACGGGATGATCGCCGGCATCGGCGCCACCATCGCGCTCGCCCAACTTCACATCGTCCTCGGCGGCACCCCGCAGAGCTCCGCCGTGGACAACGTCCTCGGACTGCCCGCCCAGTTGGCCGACCTCCATCCGGTCGCGCTGCTCGTCAGCGCGCTGACGGTCGCCGTCCTGCTGATCTGGCCCCGGCTGCCCGGACGCGCCGGCCGGTTCGTACGGAGGATTCCGGGGGCACTCGCCGCCGTGGCCGCGGCGACGGCCCTGGCCGCGCTCGCCGGGCTCGCCGTCCCCCGCGTCGACCTGCCCTCCTGGAGCAGCCACGCCCTGCCCGGGCTGCCGGAGGGACCGCTCCTCGGCCTTGCGGCCGGCGTCCTCACCATCACGCTGGTCACCAGTGTGCAGTCGCTGCTCTCCGCCGTCGCCGTCGACAAGCTGGTGGCCGCCCGCGCCGACCACGGGTTCAGCGTGCCCCGCTCCCGTCTCGACCGGGAGCTCGCGGGGCAGGGAGCGGCCAACATCGTCTCCGGCGCGCTCGGCGGGCTGCCGGTGGCGGGCGTCGCGGTGCGCAGCGTCGCCAATGTCTCCGCGGGCGCCGTGAGCCGCCATTCCACGATGCTGCACGGCCTGTGGATCGTGCTGGCCGCGCTCCTCCTCGTGCCGGTCCTCGACCTGATCCCGCTGCCCGCGCTCGCCGCCCTCGTGATGGTGGTCGGCGTCCAGATGGTGAGCATCACCCACATCCGCAGCGTCACCCGGCACCGCGAGGTCCTCGTGTACGCGGTGACGCTGAGCGGTGTCGTGCTCATCGGCATCCTGGAGGGCGTCGCGCTCGGGATCGCGGTGGCCGTCGCGGTCGCGATGCACCGCCTCGCCAAGACCCGCATCACCCTCGAGGAGCACGTCGGCCGCCATCTGGTGCGCGTCCGCGGACAGCTGACCTTCCTCGCCGTACCCCGGCTGAGCCGGGCCCTGCACCAACTGCCCCCGGGAGGCCGAGTGGTCGTCGAACTGGACGGATCCTTCATGGACCATGCCGCGTACGAGACGCTGCACGACTGGCAGTCGGGCTATGCGCGGCACGGCGGTGCGGTGGAGATCACCGGCCCCTCCGGCGCCCGGATCACGGAACCGACCTCCGAGTCCCACGCCTGCTGCCGCCCCTGGACGCCCTGGCGCAACCACCACTGCGGCCAGCACCCGCCGGCCGACGTGACGCGCCGCGCGACCGGGCATCAACTGGCGAGTGGCATCGGGAAGTTCCAGCGCAACACGGCGCCGCTGGTGCGCGACGAGCTGGCGCGCCTCGCGCGTGAGGGCCAGAGCCCCTCCCAGCTCTTCCTCACCTGCGCCGACTCCCGCCTCGTGACGAGCATGATCACCTCCAGCGGCCCCGGCGACCTCTTCACCGTACGGAACGTGGGCAATCTCGTTCCGCTGCCCGGCGAGGAGAGCGGGGACGACTCGGTGGCGGCGGCGATCGAGTACGCGGTGGAGATCCTGCGGGTGCAGTCGATCACCGTCTGCGGGCACTCCGGCTGCGGGGCGATGCAGGCCCTGCTGGGCAGCACGCCGGACGACCCACCGACCCCGTTGCGGCGCTGGCTGCGGTACGGACTGCCCAGTCTGGAGCGGATGGCGAGCCGCAGACACGCCTGGGCGCGGATCTCGGGGAGGCTGCCGGCCGACGCGGTCGAGCAGCTGTGTCTGACCAATGTGGTCCAGCAGTTGGAGCATCTGCGGGCGTACGACGCGGTCGCGCGACGGCTCGCCGACGGGACGCTCACACTGCACGGGATGTACTTCCATGTGGGCGAGGCCCAGGCGTATCTGCTGGCCGGGCCGGACGAACAGCACCGCTACGACGATGTCTTCGACCGGGTCCCCCCGACCATGATCGTGGAGCGGGCGGAAGCCCGCGCGTCCTGAACCTTCCCGTCCGAGCGTCCGTGAGACTGTGTGGCCCCTTCTTCCCACCGCTCGGGAGGGAGGGGCCACCGCACGCCCGCCACCTCACAGGTCTAAACCAATTCCCTGGAGACTCTTGTCACCCGGGCATCTGACTGATGAGCTATGACGCGGGACACATAGGCACATAGGACGCCCTGGGAAAGGGAGATGTCGTGAGCAACGAAAGCCTGGCCAACCTCTTGAAGGAAGAGCGGCGGTTCGCGCCGCCGGCCGAGCTGGCCGCGCACGCCAACGTGACGGCGGAGGCGTACGAGCAGGCCGCGGCGGACAGGCTTGGCTTCTGGGCCGAGCAGGCGAAGCGGCTCACCTGGGCCACAGAGCCGACCGAGACCCTCGACTGGTCGAACCCGCCGTTCGCCAAGTGGTTCGCCGACGGCAGGCTCAATGTGGCGTACAACTGCGTCGACCGGCACGTCGAGGCCGGGAACGGCGACCGCGTCGCCATCCACTTCGAGGGGGAGCCGGGCGACGGCCGGGCCATCACCTACGCCGAGCTCAAGGACGAGGTCTCCCGGGCCGCCAACGCCCTGACCGAGCTGGGCGTCACCAAGGGCGACCGGGTGGCCATCTACCTCCCGATGATCCCCGAGGCCGTCGTCTCGATGCTGGCCTGCGCCCGCATCGGCGCCGCGCACTCCGTGGTCTTCGGCGGCTTCTCCGCCGATGCCATCGCCACCCGCATCGAGGACGCCGACGCCAAGCTGGTGATCACCGCCGACGGCGGCTACCGCCGCGGCAAGCCGAGCGCCCTCAAGCCCGCCGTCGACGAGGCCCTCGCCCGCGTGGACCGCGTGAGCAACGTCCTGGTCGTACGCCGCACGGGCCAGGACGTGGCGTGGACCGAGGGCCGGGACGTGTGGTGGGACGACATCGTCGCCCGCCAGTCCGCCGAGCACACCCCCGAGGCGTTCGAGGCCGAGCACCCGCTCTTCATCCTGTACACCTCCGGTACGACGGGTAAGCCCAAGGGCATCCTGCACACCTCCGGCGGCTACCTCACCCAGGCCGCGTACACCCACCAGGCCGTCTTCGACCTCAAGCCGGAGACCGACGTCTACTGGTGCACCGCCGACATCGGCTGGGTGACCGGACACTCGTACATCACCTACGGACCGCTGGCCAACGGCGCGACGCAGGTCATGTACGAGGGCACCCCGGACACCCCGCACCAGGGCCGCTTCTGGGAGATCATCCAGAAGTACGGCGTCACGATCCTCTACACGGCGCCGACCGCGATCCGCACGTTCATGAAGTGGGGCGACGACATCCCCGCGAAGTTCGACCTGTCGTCGCTGCGCGTCCTCGGCTCGGTCGGCGAGCCGATCAACCCCGAGGCGTGGATCTGGTACCGCGAGCACATCGGCGCCGGCGCCACCCCGATCGTGGACACCTGGTGGCAGACCGAGACCGGCGCGATGATGATCTCGCCGCTGCCGGGTGTCACCGAGACGAAGCCGGGTTCGGCCCAGCGCCCGCTTCCCGGCATCTCCGCCACCGTCGTCGACGACGAGGCGAACGAGGTGCCGAACGGCGGCGGCGGCTACCTGGTCCTGACCGAGCCGTGGCCGTCGATGCTGCGCACCATCTGGGGCGACGACCAGCGCTTCCTCGACACGTACTGGTCGCGCTTCGAGGGCAAGTACTTCGCAGGCGACGGCGCGAAGAAGGACGAGGACGGCGACATCTGGCTGCTCGGCCGGGTCGACGACGTCATGCTCGTCTCCGGGCACAACATCTCCACCACCGAAGTCGAGTCCGCGCTCGTCTCGCACCCGGCCGTCGCCGAGGCGGCGGTGGTCGGCGCAGCGGACGAGACGACCGGCCAGGCGATCGTCGCCTTCGTGATCCTGCGGGGTACGGCCAGCGAGGACGAGGGGCTCGTCGCGGAGCTGCGCAACCACGTCGGCACGACGCTCGGCCCGATCGCGAAGCCGAAGCGTGTGCTGCCGGTGGCGGAGCTGCCTAAGACGCGGTCCGGGAAGATCATGCGGCGGTTGCTGCGGGACGTGGCGGAGAACCGGGAGCTGGGAGACGTCACGACGCTGACGGACTCGTCCGTCATGGACCTCATCCAGACGAAGCTGCCGGCTGCCTCCAGCGAGGACTGACGGCTCACGGCTCGTTCGGGCGCCCACTCCAGGTCATCTGGGGTGGGCGCCTTCGTTCATATCCACCTAAAGTGACGGTCACCGGACACAGTCCCAGCTTGTTAGGTAAAGTAAAGATCGCGTCAGAGACGCGACAGAAATACTTAGGTGCGCCGGGAAGTCTGGTCGGCATGTGCTGTGTCGTGCCCAACCGACCGGAGGTCGCCTACCGTGCCCGCGCCTGCGCCCACCCCCACCGACCGCAAGTTCCTCGGCCGCCTGTCACTGCCCGAGCGGCAGTTCGTCGCCGACGCGCTGCGCGCCGAGACCGTCGGTGGCGTGCTGCTGCTCGTGGCCGCGATCGCCGCCATCGTCTGGGCCAACACCCCCATCAACGAGAGCTACACGACGGTACAGAACTTCCACATCGGCCCCGAGGCGCTCGGGCTCGACCTCTCGATCCAGCACTGGGCGGCCGACGGCCTCCTCGCGATCTTCTTCTTCGTCGCCGGCATCGAGCTCAAGCGGGAGCTCGTCGCGGGCGAACTGCGCGACCCCAAGGCCGCCGCCCTGCCCGTCATCGCCGCGATATGCGGCATGGCCGTACCCGCGGGCGTCTACGCCCTCGTCAACCTCATCGGCGACGGTTCGATGACCGGCTGGGCCGTGCCCACTGCGACCGACATCGCCTTCGCGCTCGCCGTCCTCGCCGTGATCGGGACCTCGCTCCCATCCGCGCTCCGGGCGTTCCTGCTCACCCTGGCCGTCGTCGACGACCTCTTCGCGATCCTGATCATCGCGGTCTTCTTCACCAGCGACCTGAACTTCGCCGCGCTCGGCGGCGCCTTCATCGGCCTCGCCGTCTTCTGGCTGCTCCTGCGCAAGGGCGTCCGCGGCTGGTACTTCTACGTCCCGCTCGCCCTGGTGATCTGGGGCCTGATGTACAACAGCGGCATCCACGCCACCATCGCGGGCGTCGCCATGGGCCTGATGCTGCGCTGCACGAGGCGCGAAGGCGAGGAGCAGTCCCCCGGCGAGCACATCGAGCATCTGGTCCGGCCGGTCTCCGCCGGGCTGGCCGTGCCTCTGTTCGCCCTGTTCTCGGCCGGTGTCAGCATCAGCGGGAAGACCATCGCCGACATCTCCACCAACCCCGTCACCCTCGGTGTCATCCTCGGCCTGGTGGTCGGCAAGACCGTGGGAATCTTCGGCGGCACCTGGCTGGCGGCCCGCTTCACCAGGGCGGAGCTCAACGAGGATCTGGCCTGGCCGGACGTCCTCGCCGTCGCCTCACTCGCCGGCATCGGCTTCACCGTCTCGCTCCTCATCGGCGAGCTTGCCTTCGAGGACGACCCCACCCTCATGGCGGAGGTCAAGGCGGCTGTCCTGATCGGCTCGCTGACGGCCGCCGTGCTCGCGACGGTTCTGCTCAAGCTGCGGGTGCGGAAGTACCAGGCCCTGCTGGCGGACGAGGAACGCGACGAGGACGAGGACGGCATCCCCGACATGTACGAACAGGACAACCCGGAGTACCACCTCCGGATGGCCGAGATCTACGAGAGGAAGGCCGCGGAGCATCGCGAGCGCGCCCAACTGGCGGGGGCATCGCGCGACGGCGACGACAGTCCGGCATGATCTGAGGTCGGACCGTAGAAGAGAAGAGGGAGCAGCGATGAGCGACCCGGTCAACGGAACCGAGCGCAGCCTCGGTCAGCTGGTCGCCTCGGCGACAGCCGAGATGTCCGCGCTGGTGCACGACGAGATCGCCCTGGCCAAAGCGGAGATCCGGCAGGACGTCAAGCGGGGCGCCATCGGCGGCGCGGCCGGGACGGCCGCCGCCACGGTGCTCCTCTTCTCGCTGCCCATGCTGAGCTTCGCGCTGGCCTACGGCATCAACACGTGGACCGGCGGCCACAACGGCGAGGGCGGCTGGAACCTCGCCTGGTGCTTCCTGCTCTCCTTCGCGGCGAACGTGCTGCTGGCGGGGCTGCTGGGGCTGCTCGCCTACGCCAAGTTCAAGAAGGTCAAGCCGCCGGAGAAGTCCATCGCCTCGGCGAAGCAGACCGCCTTGGTCCTGCAGAACGCCAAGCCGCACCCCCGCCCCGTTCGGGCGGAGCTGCCGGCCGCGGTCCAGGAGAAGGCCGCCGCTGTGGGACGCTCGTCTGCATGACCGTCCCTGAGAGCAGCAACGGCAGCGGCAACGGCAGTCCCGTACGGATCGACGGCCCGTGGACCCATCGCGACGTGGCCGCCAATGGCGCGCGCTTCCACATCGCGGAGATGGGCGACGGCCCGCTCGTGCTGCTGCTGCACGGCTTCCCGCAGTTCTGGTGGACCTGGCGCCATCAGCTGCCTGCTCTCGCCGAGGCGGGCTTCCGGGCCGTGGCGATGGACCTGCGGGGCGTGGGCGGCAGCGACCGCACGCCCCGGGGTTACGACCCCGCCAACCTGGCGCTCGACATCACCGGCGTCGTCCGCTCCCTCGGCGAGCCGGACGCGGCGCTGGTCGGCCATGACCTGGGCGGCTATCTCGCCTGGACCGCGGCCGTGATGCGGCCGAAGCTGGTCCGCCGGCTCGCGGTCTCCTCGATGCCGCACCCGCGCCGCTGGCGCTCGGCGATGCTCTCCGACTTCTCGCAGTCGCGGGCGGGTTCGTACGTATGGGGCTTCCAGCGCCCGTGGCTGCCGGAGCGTCAGCTCGTCGCGGACGAGGGGGCGCTGGTGGGGAAGCTGATCGAGGACTGGTCGGGCCCCGGGCTGCCGGACGAGGAGGCGATCGCGGTGTACCGGCGGGCGATGTGCATCCCGTCGACGGCGCACTGCTCGATCGAGCCGTACCGGTGGATGGTGCGGTCCCTGGCGCGGCCGGACGGAATCCAGTTCAACCGGCGTATGAAGCGCCCGGTGCGGGTACCCACCCTGCACCTTCACGGCTCGATGGACCCGGCGATGCGCACGCGCAGCGCGGCGGGCTCCGGGGAGTACGTGGAGGCGCCGTACCGCTGGCGACTCTTCGACGGCTTGGGGCACTTCCCGCACGAGGAGGACCCGGTGGCGTTCTCCACGGAGCTCATCAACTGGCTCAAGGACCCCGAGCCCGACCGCTGACCGGACTCCCGTTCTACGAACGGCCATGTGCCCGAGACATACTCCAATTGGCGGGCCCCTGGGCGATTACCGACCTTGGGCCACGGGCAGACGTCGGGGTATGGGCTGGACGCACGACTACGGTGACACAGCACGCAACCGCCGCTCGACCGCTGGGTCGAGCTCTCGCGAGAGGGGTGGCCCGCAGGAGCAGGGACGCTCGCATCCCGTGCAGGGGATGGGGATCCCGCGCATCCTGCGCCGCCGGGCCCGCTGGGTCTCGGCCAGGCTCAGGCACACCCGGGACTGACCGCGATCGCCCGTTCGGCTACAGAGCGCACCCCTGGCTGTCCACCTGCTGGTTGGCCGCGCGGCCCTGGATGATGTCGTCCCGGATCTCGTCGGCCGTCAGCGCGTAGCCGGTGTTCGCGTCATCGAGCGAACGGGCGAAGATCACGCCGTACACCTTGCCGTCAGCGGTGAGGAGCGGGCCTCCGGAGTTGCCCTGACGGACCGTCGCGTACAGGGAGTAGACATCCCTGCGGACCTCGCCACGGTGGTAGATGTCCGGGCCCTTGGCGTTGATACGGCCCCGGACGCGCGCCGAGCGGACGTCGTACGAGCCGTTCTCGGGGAAGCCCGCGACGATGGCGTTGTCGCCGCTGCGGGCGTCCGCGTCGGTGAACTGCAGGGGCTCGGCGTCGAGATCCGGCACGTCCAGGACGGCGATGTCGCGCGCCCAGTCGTAGAGGACGACCTTCGCGTCGTACAGCTTGCCCTCGCCGCCGATCTGGACGGTGGGCTCGTCCACCCCTCCGACGACATGGGCGTTGGTCATCACACGGCGGTCGGAGAAGACGAAGCCCGTGCCTTCGAGGACCTTGCCGCAGCTCGGCGCCGTACCGACGACCTTGACGATGGAGCGCTGGGCGCGGGCGGCGACCGGGCTGCCGGCGAGCGCCGGGTCCGGGGGCCGGACCTCCGTGATGGGCTCGTTGGCGAACGGGCTGAAGACCTGCGGGAAGCCGTTCTGGGCGAGGGTGGAGGTGAAGTTCGTGAACCAGGTGGAGACCTGATGGGGCATCACCCGTTCGACTCCGAGGAGCACCTTGGAGTCGCGTACTTCCTTGCTCACCGTGGGCATCGATGTCTGGGCGATGATGGAGCCGAGCAGCCAGGCGACCAGCAGCATCGCGACGACGTTGACCAGCGCGCCGCCGGTGGCGTCCAGGGCGCGCGCCGGTGACCAGGTGATGTGCCGGCGCAGCTTGTTCCCGAGGTGGGTGGTGAAGGCCTGACCGACCGAGGCGCAGACGATCACCACGATCACGAAGACGACCGTCGCCGTGGTGGAGACCTCGGACTTGTTCGTCAGCCAGTCCCAGACGACCGGGAGCAGCAGGACGGCGACGAGGCCGCCGCCGAGGAAACCGATGACCGACAGGATGCCGACCACGAAGCCCTGGCGGTAACCGATGATCGCGAACCACACGGCGGCGAGCAGCAACAGGATGTCCAGCACGTTCACCGTCAATAGCCTCGCAGATTCGTCTTCGGTCGCCCCGGCCCGGAGGTCAGCCTGTCATGAGCGCCAGTCGAGCGGGACCTTCTTGGACCGGTCCCACGGTCTCTCCCAGCCTGCGAAGTGAAGCAGTCGGTCGATCACTCCGGCGGTAAAACCCCAGACCAGAGCGGATGCGACCAGGAACCCCGGGCCCTCGTGGCCGCTGGGGTGGACGGTCGTCGCGCGGTTCGCGGGGTCCGTGAGATCCGCCACGGGGACGGTGAAGACCCGGGCGGTCTCGGCGGGGTCGACCACGCCGACGGGGGTGGGGGTGCGCCACCAGCCGAGCACGGGGGTGACGACGAAGCCGCTGACCGGGATGTAGAGCTGGGGGAGCACGCCGAAGAGCTGGACGCCGGAGGGGTCGAGGCCGGTCTCCTCCTCGGCTTCGCGCAGCGCGGCGCGCAGCAGGCCGCCGTCGGCCGGGGCGCCGTCCTCGGGGTCGAGGGCGCCGCCGGGGAAGGAGGGCTGGCCGGCGTGCGAGCGGAGGGAGCCGGAGCGCTCCATGAGCAGCAGCTCTGGGCCGCGCTCGCCCTCGCCGAAGAGGATCAGGACGGCGGACTGGCGGCCGGCGCCGCTGGCGGGCGGCAGGAAGCGGCTGAGCTGCTCGGGCGCGACGGCGCGGGCGGCCCGCTCGACGGGGGCGATCCAGTCCGGCAGGCCGTCCCGGCTGAGCAGGCCGCCGGTCCCGACGCCATGGGGCGTTTCCCCGGTGTGTGCTTCGGTCTCTTCAGTGCGCGTCATAGGCACCCCCGTGGTTCACAACGCGATCGGTGTGTGGGTTCGTTCCCTCATGGATCGGATCCTTCGGCGCCCTCGGCCCCACCGGGATCCCTCCGCCGGCTGGGCTCACTCGGCTCCCGGGGCGACGCCGGGGGCGGGTGCGGCCGGGCGGCCCGGATAGTCCGGGGGCGGGTTGAGGCGCTGACCGGGGAAGCCGCCCTTCTCGTACTTCAGGAGCTTCTGCGCCTTCTCCGGGTCGGTCTCGCCCTCTCCGTACGCCGGGCAGAGCGGGGCGATCGGGCAGGCGCCGCAGGCGGGCTTGCGGGCATGGCAGATCCGGCGGCCGTGGAAGATCACCCGGTGGGACAGCATCGTCCAGTCGCTCTTCGGGAAGATCTCGGCGATCTCCGCCTCGATCTTGACCGGGTCGTCGCTCTCGGTCCACTTCCAGCGGCGGGCGAGGCGCATGAAGTGGGTGTCGACGGTGATGCCAGGCACGCCGAAGGCGTTGCCGAGGACGACGAAAGCGGTCTTACGGCCCACTCCGGGCAGTTTCACCAGGTCGTCGAGGCGGCCGGGGACCTCGCCGCCGAAATCGTCCCGGAGGGCCGTGGCGAGGCCCATGATCGACTTGGTCTTGGCGCGGAAGAAGCCGGTGGGCCGGATCAGCTCCTCGACCTCCTCGGGGACGGCGACGGCCAGGTCCTCGGGGGTCGGGTACGCCGCGAAGAGCGCGGGGGTGGTCTGGTTGACCCGCAGGTCGGTGGTCTGGGCGGAGAGGACCGTGGCGACGAGCAGCTCGAAGGGATTCCGGAAGTCCAGCTCGGGGTGGGCGTACGGGAAGACCTCGGCCAGCTCACGGTTGATCTTCCGGGCCCGGCGGACCATCGCGAGCCGGGATTCCGCTTTCGCGGGTTTCGGAGCGGGCTTCGGAGTCTTCGCGGCGGCCTTCGACGTCTTCGCGGCGGCCTTCTCCGCGGGCTTCGCCGTCTTCGAAGCGGCCTTGGAGGTCACCTTCGCTGGGCGTTTTGCCGGATTCGCCTGTTTCGGCGCACCCTGTTCGCCCACAGCGGAATTACCCTTGGCGGACACTCTTCCAGCCCCCTTGGCCTGCGCTCTCACCGGCGAGTTGGACACTCGGCCAGCCTAAGGGCCACCACCGACATCCGCCCTGGGCACGACCGATCACGACCCAATCGGGGCCCTGACGTACGGAGGAGTGGTTCGGTACGTCAAACTTGTTGTGATTGATCGCACTGTTTTGTGCGTCCGGCATCATGGGATCAAGGTCCCCTGAGCAGGTCGACATAGGAGAGAACTCGTGGACGACGTTCTGCGGCGCGCCCCGCTCTTCGCGGCGCTCGATGACGAGCAGGCCGCGGAGCTGCGCGCCTCGATGAGTGAAGCGACGCTCGCCCGTGGCGACGCGCTCTTCCACGAGGGCGACCCCGGTGACCGCCTGTACGTGGTGACCGAGGGCAAGGTGAAGCTCCACCGCACCTCACCCGACGGCCGGGAGAACATGCTGGCGGTCCTCGGCCCCGGCGAGCTCATCGGCGAGCTCTCCCTCTTCGACCCGGGCCCGCGTACCGCCACGGCGACCGCGCTGACCGAGGTCAAGCTGCTGGGCCTGGGCCACGGTGACCTCCAGCCCTGGCTGAACGCCCGCCCCGAGGTGGCCACCGCCCTGCTGCGTGCGGTCGCCCGCCGACTGCGCAAGACCAACGACCAGATGTCCGACCTGGTCTTCTCCGACGTTCCGGGCCGTGTCGCCCGCGCGCTCCTCGACCTGTCGCGCCGCTTCGGCGTGCAGTCCGAGGAGGGCATCCACGTCGTCCACGACCTGACCCAGGAGGAGCTCGCCCAGCTGGTCGGCGCCTCCCGCGAGACGGTCAACAAGGCCCTGGCGGACTTCGCACAGCGCGGCTGGCTGCGTCTGGAGGCCCGCGCCGTGATCCTGCTGGACGTGGAGCGCCTCGCGAAGCGCTCGCGGTAAGCACCCCCGTACGTACGAGGAAGGCCGCCCGGTCGTGGACCGGGCGGCCTTCCTCGTACGTCGACTACGGCAGTACTACCGCTTCGTGCCGTCGACGATCAGCGGGTTGCCACCCGCGGCGCCGCACGGAACCGCGTACACCGGGTTCTTCGCCGCGGCCTCCTTGTACGCGTCGATGCACTGGTTCATCAGGACCTTGTCGGTCAGCGAGTCGTTGAGGATCTTGTTGGCGCGGGCGATGCCCTCGGCCTCGATACGGCGCCGGTCGGCCTCGGCCTTGGCCGTACGGGACGCCTCGGTGGCGCGCTCGGTCGCCTGCTGCTGCTGGATCTTGCGGTCGATCTGGTCCTGCAGAGCCTTCGAGGGCTTCACGTTGCGCAGGTTGACGGTCGTGACGTCGATCCCGCGCGGGGCCAGGCGCTCCTTGATGAGCGTGCCGATCTCCGCGTTGATCTTCTCGCGGTCCGTGGCGTAGCCCTGCTCGCTCGTGTAGCGGGCGAAGACGTTACGCACGATCTCCCGGCTGTCCGGGTAGACCAGACGCTGCTGGATGGACTCCTCGCTGCCCGCGAGCCGGTACAGCTCGACCGACTTGGCCGGCGTGACCGCCCACTTCACGGTCACCTCGACCTCCATCACGCCGCCCTGCGAGGAGCGGACCTCGACCACGTCCTTGTCGGAGAGGTTGAGGTCGACCGGGCGGGTGGAGAAGGTCGTGACGTCGGTGAACGGCGACTTGACGTGCATGCCCGAGGTCATCGGCTCGCCCACCTTGCCGAACGCGACCGGGACGCCGACCTCGTACGCGCTGACCACGTACGTCATGCTGGCGACCAGCGAGAAGGCACCCGCGATGACCGCGCCGAGCGCGCCGAGCTTCAGCCCCCTCGAGTCGTTGGAGCGGGCGACGAAGAAGAGCACCACTGCTGCGACGAGCAGCAGGATGGCTATGACGAACATGGGCGTTCCCCCCGAGGACTACGGTCGGTTGCAGGCGAAGTAAGCGGAGCGTAAGACACGAACCGCGAGCCCTCGAGGGTGGGGGTCAGATCAGGCCGTGCTCCCGCAGGTACTCCAGCTGAGCCCGTACGGACAGTTCGGCGGCCGGCCAGAGCGAGCGGTCCACGTCCGCGTACACATGGGCGACGACCTCCGAGGGGGTCCGGTGGCCGCTCTCGACCGCCGTCTCCACCTGGGCGAGCCGGTTCGCGCGGTGCGCGAGATAGAACTCCACCGCGCCCTGTGCGTCCTCCAGGACGGGCCCGTGCCCCGGCAGCACCGTGTGAACCCCGTCGTCGACCGTGAGCGAGCGCAGCCTGCGCAGCGAGTCCAGATAGTCGCCGAGCCGCCCGTCGGGGTGGGCGACGATCGTCGTGCCGCGCCCGAGGATCGTGTCGCCCGTCAGGACGGCCCGGTCGGCGGGGAGATGGAAGGAGAGCGAGTCCGCGGTGTGCCCAGGCGTCGGTACGACCCGCATCTCCAGCCCGCCGACCGCGATGACGTCCCCGGCGGTGAGCCCCTCGTCCCCGAGCCGCAGAGCCGGGTCCAGGGCCCGCACATGGGTCCCCGTCAGCTCGGCGAACCGGCCCGCGCCCTCGGCGTGGTCGGGGTGACCGTGCGTCAGCAGCGTGAGCGCGACCCGCTTGCCGAGCTTCGTCGCGGTCTCGATCACATGCGTGAGGTGACCGTCGTCGAGCGGCCCCGGGTCGACGACGACGGCGAGGTCGGAGTCCGGCTCGGAGACGATCCAGGTATTGGTGCCGTCGAGGGTCATCGCGGACGGATTCGGCGCGAGGACGTTGACGGCGCGGGCGGTCGCGGGGCCGGAGAGGACCCCGCCCCGGGGCTGCCCGGGCAGCGCGGCGGCGTCACTCATCGCCCACCTCCTTCGCCCGGAGCACCGGCGTCCTGGTCCGCGTCCGTCGTGGCAGACGCGTCAGGACGCGCGCCCGTCGGGATGTGCTTGGTGAACTCGTCGTGGCCCGGCCAGCTCAGGATCAGCTTGTCGCCCTCCAGCCGCGCCTGCGCGAGTACGGGAGTCAGGTCCTGGTCCTGGGCCGCGGCCAGCGCCTCGGCGGCCGTACCGAAGCGTTCCAGGCCCCGCAGGGTCGAGATCGTCGGCGGCATCATCGTCAGCTCGCCCCGGTCGTAGCCGGCCGCGGCGTCCTCCGGGCGGATCCAGACCGTGCGGTCCGCCTCGGTCGAGACGTCACGGGTGCGCTGCCCGGTCGGAAGGACGGCCGCGAAGAACCAGGTGTCGTACCGCCGGGACTCGAACTCCGGCGTGATCCACCGCGCCCACGCACCGAGCAGGTCCGAGCGCAGCACCAGCCCGCGCCGGTCGAGGAAGTCCGCGAACGACAGCTCACGGGCGACCAGCGCCTCCCGGTCCTTCTCCCAGTCCTCACCGGTCGTGTCGTCGACCACGGAGTCGGCGGTCCCGCCGGCGAGCAGCACGCCCGCCTCCTCGAAGGTCTCCCGCACGGCCGCGCAGACGATCGCCTGCGCCTCTTCCGTACCCGTGACGCCGAGGCGTTCGGCCCAGCTCTCCAGGGAGGGTCCGGCCCAGCGCACCGGGTGCTCGTCACGCGGATCGACGCCGCCGCCCGGATACGCGTACGCACCGCCCGCGAAGGCCATCGAGGTGCGCCGCCGCAGCATATGGACGTGCGGACCGTCGGCGGCGTCGCGCAGCAGAAGGACGGTCGCCGCCCGCCTCGGGGCCGGGGGCGTGAGCTCGCCCGCCGCCAGGGCGCGGATGCGGTCGGGCCATTCCGGTGGGTACCACTGACCATTCGACATGGCCGGATGGTATGCGCAACTACCCGAACGCACGAGAGCCGATTCCCCCTGGGCGGGAGAACCGGCTCTTGACGAACGTACGGGCGGTCAGGCCTGGACGAGCTCCACCTGGACCTCGACCTCGACCGGGGCGTCCAGCGGCAGCACCGCGACACCCACCGCGCTGCGCGCGTGCACTCCCTTGTCACCGAGGACGGCGCCCAGCAGCTCGCTGGCGCCGTTGATGACGCCCGGCTGACCGGTGAAGTCGGAGGCCGAGGCGACGAAGCCGACGACCTTCACGACCCGCTTGATCCGGTCCAGGTCACCGGCGACCGACTTCACGGCCGCGAGCGCGTTCAGCGCGCAGGTGGCCGCGAGCTTCTTGGCCTCCTCGGCGGTGACCTCGCCGCCGACCTTGCCGGCCAGCTGGAGCTTGCCCTCCACGATCGGGAGCTGGCCCGAGGTGTAGACGTACACACCCGACTGCACGGCCGGCTGGTAGGCGGCCAGCGGGGGCACGACCTCCGGCAGCGTCAGGCCCAGCTCGGCGAGCTTCGCCTCGACGGCGCCGCTCATCAGGACTTCTCCCGCTTCAGGTAGGCCACGAGCTGCTCGGGGTTGTTCGGGCCGGGAACGACCTGGACGAGCTCCCACCCGTCCTCGCCCCAGGTGTCCAGAATCTGCTTCGTCGCGTGCACGAGAAGGGGCACGGTCGCGTATTCCCACTTGGTCATGGAGCCGACTGTATCCGCTGCCACAGGTAGCCTCCTGCTTAGGCGGGCCTGCCAGTGGTTAGGCTCGAAGACGTGAGCAGGCTCCAGGTCGTCAGCGGCAAGGGTGGTACCGGTAAGACGACGGTCGCCGCCGCCCTCGCGCTCGCCCTCGCGACGGAGGGCAAGCGGACCCTCCTCGTCGAGGTCGAAGGCAGACAGGGCATCGCACAGCTCTTCGAGACGGAAGCCCTTCCGTACGAGGAGCGCAAGATCGCCGTCGCGCCGGGCGGCGGCGAGGTGTTCGCGCTGGCCATCGACGCCGAGCGCGCGCTCCTCGACTACCTCCAGATGTTCTACAAACTGGGCACCGCGGGCCGGGCCCTGAAGAAGCTCGGCGCGATCGACTTCGCGACGACGATAGCGCCGGGCGTACGGGACGTACTGCTGACCGGCAAGGCGTGCGAGGCGGTCCGCCGGCGCGAGAAGCACGGCGGCTACACCTACGACCATGTCGTCATGGACGCACCCCCGACCGGCCGGATCACCCGCTTCCTCAACGTGAACGACGAGGTGGCGGGGCTGGCCCGGATCGGCCCGATACACAATCAGGCGCAGGCCGTGATGCGGGTGCTCAAGTCCCCGGAGACGGCGGTGCATCTGGTGACGCTGCTGGAGGAGATGCCGGTCCAGGAGACCGCGGACGGCGTCGCGGAGCTGCGCGGGGCCGACCTACCGGTGGGCGAGATCATCGTCAACATGGTCCGTCCGCACGTCCTCGACGAGGCGGCGGTACGGGCCGCCTCCGGCGACCACCGGGACGCGGTCGCGAAGACCCTGGCGGCCGCGGGGATCTCCGGCGGTACGAAGCTGGTCGAGCCGCTCCTGGAGCAGGCGGGCGAGCACGCCCAGCGGGTGGAGCTGGAGCGCGAGCAGCGTGCGGTGCTGGCCGGCCTCGGCGTACCGACGTACGAACTGCCCTTCCTCGGGGACGGGGCGGACATCGCGGGCCTGTACCGGCTGGCGAAGGACCTACGGAAGCAAGGGGTGGGCGTGTGACGGAGAAGGCTGCCGCGGTGCACGGTCTCGACTCCGTGCCCGCCGCGAACGGGCTCGACTCCGCTCCCGTCCTGCACCTGGATCCGCTCATCGACGACCTGGGCACGCGGATCGTCGTCTGCTGCGGCGCGGGCGGGGTCGGCAAGACGACGACCGCGGCGGCGCTCGGCGTACGGGCGGCCGAGCGGGGCCGCAAGGTCGTCGTGCTGACGATCGACCCGGCGCGCCGGCTGGCCCAGTCGATGGGGATCGACTCGCTCGACAACATCCCCCGCAAGGTCGACGGCATCAAGGGCTCCGACGGCGGGGAACTGCACGCGATGATGCTCGACATGAAGCGGACCTTCGACGAGATCGTCGAGGCGCACGCGGACGCCGAGCGGGCCCGGGCGATCCTGGAGAACCCGTTCTACCAGTCCCTGTCGGCCGGCTTCGCCGGTACGCAGGAGTACATGGCGATGGAGAAGCTCGGGCAGCTGCGGGCCCGTGACGAGTGGGATCTGATCGTCGTCGACACTCCCCCGTCGCGTTCGGCGCTGGACTTCCTGGACGCTCCGAAGCGGCTCGGGTCCTTCCTGGACGGGAAGTTCATCAAACTGCTGATGGCCCCGGCGAAGATGGGCGGCCGGGCCGGGATGAAGTTCCTCAACGTCGGCATGTCGATGATGACGGGCACGCTGGGGAAGCTGCTGGGAGGGCAGTTCCTGAAGGACGTTCAGACCTTCGTGGCCGCGATGGACACGATGTTCGGCGGCTTCCGGACCCGGGCGGACGCCACGTACAAGCTGCTCCAGGCCCCGGGCACGGCGTTCCTCGTGGTGGCCACGCCGGAGCGGGACGCGCTGCGCGAGGCCGCGTACTTCGTGGAACGGCTCGCCGCCGAGGAGATGCCCCTGGCCGGTCTCGTCCTCAACCGCGTCCACGGCAGCGGCGCCGCCCAGCTGTCGGCCGAGCGGGCGCGGGCCGCCGCGGAAAATCTTGACGAGGGAGGCATTGTCGATCAAGTGGCCGGGAAGACTGGTGTTCGTGGCTCCCGTGCCACACCCCCCGAGCTGTCGGACACCGCCAGCGCCGCCACCGTCACCGCCGCCGCACGCACGTCGCACGACGAGGCTGCCCCCACAGCCGACGACGCCACGCACGACATTCAGCAACTGACCGCAGGACTGCTCCGTCTCCATGCCGAGCGGATGCAGGTGCTCGCGCGCGAACAGCGCACGCGCGACCGCTTCACGGCGCTCCACCCCGAGGTGGCTGTGGCCGAAGTGGCCGCCCTGCCCGGCGACGTACACGATCTCGCAGGGCTTCGGGCCATCGGTGATCGACTCACGGCCGGCCGGATGCCGTCGGCCTGAGCTGTGCGAACGCCGGCGGGGGCATCGCCCTCCGCCGCGCAAGCCTCAAACATCTGCGAACGCTGCGTACGTGTCGAACGTGCCGTACGCCTTCAGAGCTGCGTACGTCTCGAACGTGTCGTACGCCCGCGTACGTCTCGAACGTCACGAGCCGGTAAGGCGTGGGGCTAGCCCACCGCCGCATACGCCTCGTACGTCGCGTCGTCCTCGATCGCCACGGGGAGCAGTCCCGCTCCCCGCTCGTACTCCGTGCGCGCGGTCTCGAGCAGTCGCCGCCACGAGGTGACGGTCGGCCGCCGGCGCAGCAGGGCACGGCGCTCGCGCTCCGTCATCCCGCCCCACACGCCGAACTCCACACGGTTGTCCAGGGCGTCGGCCAGGCACTCGGTCCGCACCGGACATCCGGTGCACACTGCCTTCGCCCTGTTCTGTGCCGCTCCTTGAACGAAAAGTTCGTCCGGATCGGTAGTGCGGCAGGCCGCCTGCGCACTCCAGTCAGCTACCCAGCCCATACCGGCGCCGTCCTCTCCCGAATCGAGGCTCCCCCACGGCGGTAGCGGCATATTCACCGCTGCCAGTTGGTGACGTTACGGAAGGTGGGCACAGCGCAACACCCCCTTCGGGCCCAATCTTGAATGGCCCGAACGGACTATGCGTACGCGGCAGATCACCCAGGGGAGTGACCGGTGGACATGCGTGTCGAATCCGGCGAACCGGGGCAGTTCGCCCGGCCGTGACGGAGCCACTTGGGGCGTCGAGTGACGCATGGGGCGGAATCGGGCATGACTTCCCAGGCTTCGGGTTCAAGGGATTTCGTGCCGATGTCACGCCCGGGTCTTGATGCAGAACCACACTGCTGTGACAGTTGAGAGCAGCTTAGGCCAAGGCATACACGCGTGTCCGGCGAATGAGAACGTAGCCGCCTCACGTTGCCGTGCCGTCACGTCTGCGGGATGAGTCCTCCGTTCACGGCGCGGCGGAAGAGCCTCAGGTGCCACTCGCCGGCGTCCGGTCCGGGGTCGGTGGCCCACCGGGGAATCCGGCGCCCCGGCCGCCCCTGGATGTCACGGTCTGGTACTCGAACGCTCCGAGAGGCCCCTGCTCCTGCGGAACGCTCATCACTACGGATTAGGCTGCCCCCATGGCAAAGAAGCGCTCGGGCGGAGGTCTGACCGGGACCCAGCAGGCCGCCAAGTTCCTCGGTGTCAGTGTGCTCTCCGGAGCCGTGCTGGCAGGCATCGCCCTGCCCGCGGCCGGAGCACTCGGACTGGCGGCCAAGGGCACGGTCGAGGGATTCGACGAAATCCCGTCCAACCTGAAGACGCCGCCGCTGAGTCAGCGCACCACGATCCTCGACTCCGAGGGCGGCCACCTCGCCACCGTGTACTCGCGCGACCGGAAGGTCGTGCCGCTGGAGAAGATCTCCCCGTACATGCAGAAGGCGATCGTCGCGATCGAGGACTCCCGCTTCTACGAGCACGGAGCGGTCGACCTCAAGGGCGTGCTGCGCGCGATCAACCGCAACGCCCAGTCGGGCGGCGTGGCGCAGGGCGCGTCGACGCTCACTCAGCAGTATGTGAAGAACGTCTTCGTCGAGGAGGCCGGTGACGACCCCGAGAAGGTCGCCCAGGCCACCCAGCAGACCATCGGCCGTAAGGTCCGCGAACTCAAGTACGCGATCCAGGTCGAGGAGGAGCTGGGGAAGAAGAAGATCCTCGAGAACTACCTGAACATCACCTTCTTCGGCCAGCAGGCGTACGGCATCGAGGCAGCGGCCCAGCGCTACTTCTCCAAGCCCGCCGCCGACCTGAAGTTGGAGGAGGCCGCCATGATGGCCGGCCTCGTCCAGTCGCCGAGCCGCTACGACCCGGTCAACGACCTCCAGGAAGCCACCAAGCGCCGCAACACGGTGCTGCAGCGGATGGCCGACGTGAAGGACATCAGCCAGGCGGAGGCGGACCGGGCGAAGGCCACGCCGATCAAGCTGAAGGTGAAGGCCCCGAAGAACGGCTGCATCACCGCCGTGGACGGCGCCGGCTTCTTCTGCGACTACGTCCGCAAGACGATCCTCAACGACCCGGTCTTCGGCAAGACGGTCGAGGAGCGGCAGAAGCTGTGGAACCTGGGCGGCCTCACCGTCCGGACCACGCTCGACCCGCGCGCGCAGGAGGCGGCCAACGAGGCGGCCGTCGCGAAGATCAACGTGGACGACAAGGTCGCCGCCTCGGTGGTCCAGGTCCAGCCGGGCACCGGCAAGATCCTCTCGATGGGCCAGTCCCGCCCGTACGGCCTGGACCAGAAGCAGCACCAGACCACGCTCAACCTCGCCGTCGGCAAGAAGATGGGCGGCACGACGTACGGCTTCCAGGTCGGTTCGACGTTCAAGCCGATCACCGCCGCGGCGGCCCTGGAGAAGGGGCTGAGCCCGGCGCAGTCCTTCTCCACACCGTGGAAGATCTCGCTTCCGATGGCCTCCTACACCACCTGCGCGGGCGGCCCGTCCGGCGGTGGCAACTGGGACCTGCAGAACGAGATGAAGTCCGAGGCCGGCACCTGGGACATGACGAGCGCGCTCGGCAAGTCCATCAACACCTACTTCGCCCACCTGGAGCAGATGACCGGGCTGTGCGAGACGGTCGAGATGGCGAAGAAGATGGGGTACGAGAAGGAGCTGGGCAAGAAGCTCCAGGAGCTGCCCTCGATCACCCTCGGCGGCCAGGAGTCCACCCCGCTCGACATGGCGGCCGTGTACGCCACCTTCGCCAACCGCGGCACGTACTGCACCCCGGTCGCCATCGAGTCGATCAAGACGGCCAACGGCGAGAAGCTGAAGGTGCCTCAGACGGAGTGCTCGCGGGCGATGAGCGAGCGCACCGCGGACTCCATCAACCAGATGCTGAAGGGCGTCGTCGAGGACGGCACCGGTACGAGGGCGGGTCTGAGCGACCGCGACAACGCCGGCAAGACGGGTACGACGAACGACCGCAAGGACGCCTGGTTCGTCGGATACACCCCGAACCTCTCCACGGCGGTGTGGGTCGGTGACGACGTCGGCGAGAAGCAGTCGATGTACAACATCGTCATCGGCGGCGTGACGTACGACAAGGTCTGCGGTGGCTGCCTCCCCGGTCCGATCTGGAAGATCGCGATGACCGGGGCGCTGACCGCCTCCGAGACACCGTCCTTCGCGCCGATCTCCGTGCCTCGCGGCGAGAAGCCGGAGGACAAGGAGAAGGACAAGGACAAGGGCAAGCCCGGCGACGACAACAGGCCGGGTGGCCGGGACGATGAGGACGACCCGTTCCCGGGGATCACGATCCCGCCGGACCTGATCGGCGGCGGGAACGGCCGCGGCGGCAACAACGGCGGCAACGGCCGCTAGGACGCGGACATGAGCGAGGGCGCCTCTCCTGGGAGAGGCGCCCTCGGTCGTTCACGGGACTGAGCCGGCGAGGAACTCTTCACGACCGGCGAGCTTCGGCTCGGCAGGCGAGCCTTGCCGGGATCTGGCCGTGAGCTTCGGCTCGGCCCGGCGAGCGTTCCCGGGATCCGGGCCGCGAGCGTCGGCTCAGCAGGCGAGCCTTGCCGGGATCTGGCCGCGAGCTTCGGCTCGGCCCGGCGAGCGTTCCCGGGATCCGGGCCGCGAGCGTCGGCTCAGCAGGCGAGCCTTGCCGGGATCTGGCCGCGAGCTTCGGCTCGGCCCGGCGAGCGTTCCCAGGATCCGGCCCGCGAGCTTCGACTCAGCCGAAGAGCGCTCCCGGGAACCGGCCCGCGAACGTTTTCGCGGGTCTCAGCCCGCCAGGAGCTTCTTCACGACGGCGGCGACGCGGCCGCCCTCGGCCTGCCCGGCCACCTTCGGGTTCACGATCTTCATGACGGCACCCATGGCCCGCGGCCCCTCGGCGCCGGCGGCCTTGGCCTCGGTGACGGCCGCCGCGACGATCTGCTCCAGCTCGTCGTCGCCGAGCTGCTTCGGCAGGTACGCGTCGAGGATGACACCCTCCGCCTTCTCCCGCTCGGCCGACTCGGCGCGACCGCCCTGGGCGAAGGCCTCCGCGGCCTCACGGCGCTTCTTCGCCTCCTTGGCGATCACCTTCTGCACCTCGTCGTCGGAGAGCTCGCGCTTGGTCGTGCCCGAGACCTCCTCCTTGGTGATCGCGGTGAGGGTGAGCCGCAGCGTCGAGGAGCGCAGCTCGTCGCGCTCCTTGATGGCGGCGTTGAGGTCGTCCTGAAGCTTGGCCTTGAGCGTGGTCATGCCTCAAGTGTGTCAGGTGCCCCACCCTGCCCGCCCGCGCATTTCCCTCCATCGGGTCTGCGACGATGGGGGGATGCGCGCACGGTACGGGATCCCCCTCAAGGTCACGGCAGGTCTTACGGCGACGGCGGCGGCCGGACTGGTCTACGCGGCGGGCTTCGAGGCCCGCTCGTTCCGCCTGCGCCGTGTGACGATCCCCGTACTCCCGCGCGGAATGCGGGATCTGCGGGTCCTTCAGGTCTCCGACATCCACATGGTGTGCGGCCAGCGCAAGAAGCGGAAGTGGCTACAGTCGCTCGCGGGGCTGCGCCCGGACTTCGTGGTCAACACGGGCGACAACCTCTCGGACACGGACGCGGTCCCGGAGGTCCTGGACGCGCTCGGCCCGCTGATGGACTTCCCGGGCGTGTACGTCTTCGGCTCCAACGACTACTACGGGCCGCGGCTGCGCAACCCCGCCCGCTATCTGCTGGAGAAGGCCCAGGGGCGGCACGGTCTCAACGGCAACGCGCCGGTGGTGGGCGCGGTGCACAACCCGTGGGAGGGGCTGCGGGACGCCTTCGACGACGCGGGCTGGGTGAACCTGACCAACACCCGCGGCCGGCTGAAGCTGCCCGACCTGGAGCTGGCCTTCACCGGGCTGGACGACCCTCACATCAAGCGGGACCGGTACGAGCGGGTGGCGGGCGGCCCCGACCTGACGGCGGACTTCTCACTGGGCGTGGTCCACGCCCCGTATCTGCGCACCCTCGACGCCTTCACCGCGGACGGCTACGGCCTGATCCTGGCGGGCCACACACACGGCGGCCAGCTGTGCGTCCCCTTCTACGGCGCGCTGGTGACCAACTGCGACCTGGACACGGACCGGGTGAAGGGCCTCTCGACGCACACGGTGGAGGGCCGCACCTCCTTCCTCCACGTCTCGGCGGGCTGCGGCACGAACCGCTTCACCCCGGTGCGCTTCGCCTGCCCCCCGGAGGCGACGCTGCTGACGCTGACGGCGCGCGACTGAGACGTACCTCTTCCACGCGCCGCCCCCGGGCGACACCCGGCCGGACCGCATCCGACCTGCGACGCCGCCCCGCGAAAACCGGATTTCGTCTCCGGGCGCGGGTGGGCTAAAGTAATCGATGTCGCCGCGACGTGAAGAGCAGAGCAGCGACATCGGGGTGTAGCGCAGCTTGGCAGCGCGCTTCGTTCGGGACGAAGAGGTCGTGGGTTCAAATCCCGCCACCCCGACAGCTAAGTAGCAGGTCAGAGGCCGCCTACGAATTTCGTAGGCGGCCTCTGGCGTTGTACGTGACACACGGCGATCGGCGCCGTAACGGTGTCGATCAGTGGGGAACCGCGCCCGGTGTGCGGCGAGCGCCGCGTGCGTGGCCGCACGAGGGAGCCCGGCGGCCACGGCCGTGACGACGGCATGGCCGGTTCCGGTCCGGGGGCGGCTGTGGCGAGGTCGATGCAGGTGTCGGCGAGGAGGAGTGCCGCCGCGGCGGCTTTCGTCGCGCGGTGACGGGCGCCCGCGCGCGACAACCGGCTGCCGGTTGTGAGCAGCGCCGTGGTCTCCAGGGCGTCGAGGGTGGCCCGGGCAGCGACCTCGGCCGGCGGCAAAGTGCCGGCGAGGTGGACGAGCCAGGGCAGCAGGGCGCGGCCCCCGCCGGTGAGGATGCGGCTGAGGCGGACAGAGCCGCGGGGACCGCCCGTCGTAGGGCGACGCGGGGGCTCGTGGACGAGATGTCGATCAAGCGGCTCTACCCTGGAACGGCATCGGGCGCCGACAGCGGAGTACGGCGACGAATGCTCTGTCAGGTTGGCTTGCCTGTCAGGTTGGCTTGCCGTCGAAAGGCTGGGTCTCAGGTGCTGGTCGCGGACCGATATCGGCTCCACTCGTGTGTCGGGCGTGGCGGCATGGGCGAGGTGTGGCAGGCCACCGACGAGGTGCTCGGGCGGGCCGTGGCCGTGAAGTTGATGCTGGGTCATGGGACCGACCCCTCGGCGGCCGACCGGTTCCGGCTGGAGGCGCAGACGGCGGCGCGGCTGAGTCATCCGCATGTGGTCGGCGTCTTCGACTTCGGCACGTGGGACGGAAAGCTGTTCCTCGTCATGGAGTTGGTCGAAGGGGAGAGCCTCGCCGGAAACCCTGGGACCCCGCTCGTGCTGCCCGCGGAGCGGGTGGCCCACGTCGCCGCTCACGCCGCCGCCGGGCTGGCCGCCGCGCACCGGGAAGGGGTCGTGCACCGGGACATCAAGCCCGGGAACCTGCTGCTCGACGGCGACGGGACCGTGAAGCTCGCGGACTTCGGCATCGCCCGCTTCGTCGATGATCCCTCCGCCGGGCTCACCACCACGGGGCAGATCGTCGGCACCGGTCTCTACCTCGCCCCCGAGCGGGCCCTCGGCCGGCCCGCGTCGCCGGCGTCGGACGTGTACTCGCTCGGCTGTGTGCTGTACCAACTCCTCACCGGACGGCCTCCGTTCCAGGGCGACACCGCGACCGCCCTGCTGTACCAGCACATCGACACGCCGCCCGCGCCGCCCCGGCAGCTCGGAGTGGGGTTGCCGGCCGCGTTCGAGGAGTACCTCCTCACGCTGCTGGCCAAGGAGCCCGAGCAGAGACCCCCTGCCCAGGCGATCGCGGACTGGTTCTCCTCGGGCGCCTGGCGCGGTCACCCTCAACCGCATCCCCAGCTCCAGCCTCAGCAGCCCCAGCCACAGCAGCGCCACCCTCAGCCGCACCAGCACCACCAGCAGGGCCGCCACCAGCAGCCCCGTCACACGCCGTCGCAGCCGCCGTCAGCACCGCACTCACGGCCCCGGCCCCGGCCCCGGTCTCAGGCTGCCGTCTCCGCTCCGCGACGACAGGCGCGCCGCAACGAGGGCGGTCTTGCCGCCCTCTCCCGGCGCCGTCCCAGGAAGACCGCAGCCGTGGCCGGCGGCATAGCCTTCGTGGTGTTCCTGCTCATCGGCATGGCCTGGCTGTCCTAGACGCCGACGCGGGCGCCCGTGCGAGTTGAACAGCGTGCAAGACAGTCGGATACGCTGAGCCCATGCCGCGTGAGACCTTGACCCGGGACCAGATCGTCCGAGCCGCCGTCGAGCTCCTCGACAGCGAGGGCATCGACGGCCTGAGCATGCGTAAGCTCGGCCAGCGGCTGGGTTCGGCGGCGACGGCCATGTACTGGCACGTCGGCAGCAAGGAGAGCCTGATCATGCTCGCGGCCGACGCGGCGTGGAGCGAGCTGACGTTCCTCGACCCGGCCGAGCTCGGCTGGCGCGCCGCCGCCCGCGCGCTGGTCCACGACACGTACGCGCTGGGCAAGCGCCACCCGTGGCTCATCCCGGCCATCAGCTCGCACTTCGTCTACGGTCACGGCATGGCCCGCTTCCAGGACCACTCGTGCGCGATCTACCAGGCGGCCGGCTTCAAGGGCTGGGAGCTCGACTGGGCCGTGAACTCCGCCTTTACCTTCGTGGCCGGCACCCTGCTCGTCGACGCGACCGAGGCCACGATCGCCACCGCCCAGGCGCCCCGGGGCAAGGGCGACGAGGGGAAGCCGGCGCAGAGCGTCACCGAATGGGCGTACGGGATCGCGTCCCAGTACCCCCGGCTGCGCGCGCGCATGGAGGAGCAGCGGGGCGTCGACCCCACCACAATGGCGGGCGAGAAGTTCGAGTTCGGCGTCGAGGCCATCCTCGACGGCCTCGAAGCCCGGCTCCGCAACACTGCGCGCGACACCGCCTGAGCCCCGGAGTCGGCGATGGGTCGCGTCCGTCTGCCTGACGTCGACACCGCCTGACCCCGGGAGCGTCCACCTTGCCCCCCGGCACCGCCTGAACCCAGGGCCGCCCGCCCCGGACCCCGGCACCGCCTGAACCCAGGGCCGCCCGCCCCGGACCCCAACCCCACCAGAGCCCGGGAGCCACCCCCCGGACCCCAACCCCACCAGAGCCCGGGAGCCGCCCGCCCCGGACCCCGAACGGGGTCCGTCGGGTGGCCCGGTGGCTCCCGTTCCGGTCCCCTGGGGACATGCACCCCCTCCAGACAGCCGCCGAGGCGGCGGCCACCGTCCCCGCCGATGTCGTCTCCGACTCCGGCCCGTCCGCCCTCGCCCTCGGCCTCGGCGCCGCCGCACTCGCCGGCGCCATCGGCACCGCCGTCGTCCGCAGCCGTCTGTCGAAGACGATCAGCGGATCGAACCGGCAGACGCCCCCGGCGGGATCGCCGTCGGACGCCCCCCGCGGCTGACCACCGCGTGCGCGAGCCCTGCCCATTCCGACCGGCGTGACGGACAATGACCGCCATGGAGTTCGCCGTGTTCGTGACGCTGCCGGGGCTGGTCATCCTGCTCACCGTGGTCGCCTTCGCCGACCAGATCCTGCGCGCGACCGGGCGCGGCCGCCGGAGCGGCCAGGTCTCCTCGACCGGCTTCGAACAGCTGCACGCCACCTTCTCGCAGGGCAAGCAGAACGAGCTCAAGGAGCGCCAGAGCGCGCTCGTGCTGCGCGACGACGAGGAGGACGGCGCTCCGCCGCACCGCTCCACGGTGGACCTGGCCGGCGGTCGCGCGGTGATCCGCGTCAGCGGGGGCGGGACGCCTTGAGCGAGTACATCAGCGGGATCCGCGGCCGGTCGGCCGAGAAGCGGTAGTACCCGTCGTCCTGCCGCTGGAGCGTCTCGTACCGGGAGTAGAGCGAGACGTCGTGCTCGTGGAGGAACTCGATGCGCAGCCCCGCCTTGGCGACGGCCGTGACGACCTCGCCGACCGGGTGCACCCACTCCACGCTCCGGTTGTGGACGGTGGCGGCCTCCATGTCCGCGTACGTGCCGGGGCTGGAATCCACCCAGGGTTCGCGGACGAAGTAGTCGTTGACGATCCGGCTCCCCGTCTCGTCGTCGAGGGAGTCGGTGAGCGGATGGAACTCGGCGACGTACAGGAATCCGCCCGGGGCGACGAGCGAGGCGGCGGTCTCGGCCCAGCGCTCGATGTCGGGGAGCCAGTTCAGCGCCCCTGTTCCGGTGTAGACGACGTCGTACGAGGAGTCCGGGACGGCCTCGGCGGCGTCGTACGCGTCGGCGGCGACGAACGCGGCCCGGTCCGTGGAGAAGCCGAGGTCCGTGGCGAGCGAGCGGGCCGTCTCGATGGCGGGCTCGGAGAAGTCCAGGCCGACGACGTGCGAGGCGCCGTGCCGGGCCCAGGACAGGGTGTCCAGGCCGATGTGGCACTGGAGGTGGAGGAGGGAACGGCCGGTGACGTCGCCGACCTCCGCGAGCTCGAAGTCGCGCAGCACCTCCTTGCCGGCCCGGAACGCGTCGAGATCGTAGTAGGCGCTGGCGGCGTGGATCGGGACACGTTCGTCCCAGCGGGCGCGGTTGGCCGCAAGCCAGTCGTCAGGCGTCGGTGCGTACATGCCCGGGAGGTTATCCACAGGTTGCGGACGATGCGAACGGATTGTCGGCGGATCGGAGCATCATGGGGCCATGACTGAGAGCAATGAGACGGCGGACCGACCGGGCGAGATCGCGGACGGCTCGGGCCCGTCACCGGAGATCCCGGTGTGGGAGCAGCGGTTCCGTGCGCCGCGTGTGTCCCTGCCCGAGTGGGCCGAGCAGGCACCGGACCGTTCGCTGTTCGTGTCCAATGCGACGGGGACGTACGAGCTGTACGCCTGGGACCGGGCGACGGGCGCGCAACGACAGGTGACGGACCGGCCGAACGGGACGACGGACGGCACGCTGTCCCCGGACGGGCAGTGGATCTGGTGGTTCTCGGACACGGACGGGGACGAGTTCGGGGTGTGGATGCGCCAGCCCTTCGGGGGCGGCGCGGACGAGCCCGCGGTGCCCGGGCTCGCGGCCTCCTATCCGGCGGGTCTCGCGATCGGCCGCGACGGCACGGTCGTCGTCGGCCGCTCGACGGACGAGGGGGGTTCGACGGTCCATCTCGTACGCGGGGGCGCGGCACCCCTGGAGATCTACCGGCACCGGGAGTCGGCCGGGGTGGGCGACCTCTCGCACGACGGCTCGCTGATCGCGATCGAGCACACCGAGCACGGCGACGCGATGCACTCGGCCCTGCGGGTGTTGCGCGCCGATGACTCCTCGGTGGTGGCCGAGCTGGACGACTCCAAGGGCGGCACGGAGGAGCTGGGCCTCGCGGTGCTGGGCTTCGCGCCGGTGGACGGCGACACCCGGCTGCTCGTCGGTCATCAGCGGCGGGGGCGCTGGGAGCCGCTGCTGTGGGACGTGGCGACGGGCCGGGAGACCGATCTCCGGCTCGATCTCCCGGGAGATGTGTCGGCGGAGTGGTACGAGGACGGCACGGGTCTGCTGATCGTGCACAGCTTCGAGGCGCGCAGCGAGCTGTGGCGGTACGACATCGCGACGGGCGCGCTGGTACGGGTGGAGACCCCGGCCGGTTCGGTGTCGGAGGCCACGACCCGCCCCGACGGCACCGTGGAGTATCTGTGGTCCTCGGCGGCGCAGCCGCCGGTGGTGCGCTCGACGGACGGCGGGATCGTGCTGGACCCGCCGGGTGCGAAGGCGCCGGGTTCGGTGCCGGTGGAGGACGTGTGGGTGGAGGGGCCCGGCGGCCGGATCCACGCGCTCGTGCAGCGGCCGACCGAGGGCGAAGGTCCGTTCCCCACGATCTTCGAGGTGCACGGCGGGCCGGCCTGGCACGACAGCGACGCCTTCGCCTCCGGCCCGGCGGCCTGGCTCGACCACGGCTACGCGGTGGTCCGGGTCAACTACCGCGGCTCGACGGGCTACGGCCGGGAGTGGACGGACGCGCTCAAGCACCGGGTCGGCCTGATCGAGCTGGAGGACGTCGCCGCGGTCCGCGAGTGGGCGGTCGCCTCCGGTCTCGCCGATCCGGCGAAGCTGGTCCTGTCGGGCGGCTCGTGGGGCGGGTATCTGACGCTGCTCGGGCTCGGCACTCAGCCGGACGTCTGGGCGGTGGGGCTCGCGGCCGTCCCGGTCGCGGACTACGTGACGGCGTACGAGGACGAGATGGAGGCCCTGAAGGCGCTGGACCGGACGCTGTTCGGCGGTTCGCCGGAGGAGGTGCCGGAGCGGTTCGAGGTCTCGTCCCCGCTGACGTACGTCGACAAGGTCACTGCTCCGGTCTACATCTCGGCGGGCGTGAACGACCCGCGCTGCCCGATCCGGCAGATCGACAACTACGTGGACAGGCTGGCGGCGCGGTCCGCGGTGCACGAGGTGTACAGGTACGACGCGGGGCACGGCTCGCTGGTGGTGGAGGAGCGGATCAAGCAGGTCCGTCTGGAGCTGGCCTTCGCCGCGCGCCACCTGGGGACCCGCCCGGTCGGGGGGTGAGGCGGCTGCGTACCGTGGAGGGGTGTACCGGTTCCTGAAAACGCCCCGCTGGTGGGGGATCAACGTCTTCGTCCTGATGGCGATCCCGTTCTGCCTGTTCATGGGGACCTGGCAGATGGGCAAGTTCGAGGACCGCGTCGACTCGCACCAGGAGGCGGAGCGCGCCCCGGACCCGGGCACCCTGAGGACCGAGCCGCTGGACGACCTGCTGCCGGTGGACAAGGAGACGTCCGGCCGGCACGCGCAGGCGAGCGGCCGGTACGGGGAGCAGTTCCTGGTACCGGACCGTGAGCTGGACGGCCGACGCGGCAGCTATGTGCTGACGATGCTGAAGACGGGCGGCGGCAAGTCGCTGCCGGTGGTACGGGGCTGGCTGCCGACCGGCGCGAAGGTGCCGGCCCCGCCGTCCGGCGAGGTCACCGTGGTGGGCGCCCTCCAGGCGTCCGAGAACGCGGGGACCAAGGGCGTCCACGCGGCGGGCGGGCTCCCCGAGGGCCAGCTCGGCATGATCAGCGCGAGCGCGCTGATCAACCTGGTCACCGACGAGGTCTACGACGCGTGGATCACGGTCGTGGACTCCCCGGCCGGGCTGACGCCGGTCCCGGCGGCCGCCGCGGCGGGCACGTCGCTGGACCTGAAGGCGTTCCAGAACCTCGGTTACACGGCGGAGTGGTTCGTCTTCGCGGGCTTCGTGGTCTTCATGTGGTTCCGCCTCCTGCGCCGCGAGACGGAGGCCCAGCGGGACGAGGCGCTGGGGCTCTAGCCCCACCGGCTCCCCTCGCCCGGCCCCGGGCCGGCTCACGCTCGCCCGGCCCCGGGTCGGCTCCGCACGTCATGCGCCCGGCCGGCCCAGCTCGCGAGGCGCCCGGGTCCCGGGCGCCGACTCCCGGGTCCCGGGCGCCGACTCCCGGGTCCCGAGCGCCGGCTGCCTGGCCCCGGGGCCTCGGCGCCGGATGACTGGCGCCTGGCCCTGGGTGCATGGACGCCCAGGCCCCCGGAATCCTGGCTCCCGACAGGACGCCCTCAGGAGTCGGCCCCAGAGCGCCCAGGGGCGCCTCCGTGGGCTCTAGGAAGCGTCGAGGACGCCGGTGCGGTAGATCGTGCCCGCGCAGGCGTTCGGGATCGTCGTGGCCGCCTGCGGGCCGCCCGGCTCCGCGGTGTGGCTGACCGCGACGCTGCCGTCCACGGTCCCCTCCGTGCCGAGCTGAGTCGCCGCGCCGTCGGTTTCCGCCCCGTTGCCGGTCGACCCCGTGGCCCCCGCCGACGTACCGCCCGCGCCGTCCGTCGTCGTACTCGGGTCCGGTGAGGGATTGACGGTCGGGCAGGTCTCCGAGGGGACCCAGGCGAATTTCACCTCGTACGCGTTGTCCGGCTTGAGGACCAGCGTGGGCGCCTCCTGCGAGGGGTCGGGAAGGCCGCTCGCCGCGTCGCCGGGCGCGTGCGCCACGACCGAGATCTTGGAGCCGTCCGCCGCCCCCAGGGCCTGGAAGCCGACGCTACCGCCGCCGCTCACCACACACTCCTTGCCGGAGACGTTGGCGATGCGGAAGGTGCCGTAGACCTTGCCCTCGGCGTCCGGACCGCCCGCCTGTGCCGAACTGACGCCCAGCTGTCCGGCCTCGCACACCGGTGAGGAGGAGTCCGGCAGGGAGTCCTCAGGTGCCTTCGAACCCGTGCCCGTGCCGCCCGACTTCCCGGCCTCGGACTGTTCGGGCGTGCCCGCCCCCTCGGCCGCGCCCTGGCTCGGGCTCGCGGCGCCGGTCGGCGTGCCGGCGGTCTGCTGGCCGCCCTCGACGCCGGTCTCGGAGCCGGTGCCGCCCTGGGCCTGCTCGCCGTGGCCGGCGTTCACGGCCTGGTCGGCGGTGATGCCACCCGAGTTGGCGACGTGCACGAAGGCGGGGACGGCCGTGCCGATCAGCACCGCGGCCGCGGCGAAGCCGACGATGGCCTGGCGCTTGCGGGTGCGCCGCACGGGAACCGCACGACGCAGGTGGTCCAGTGCGCCCTCGGAGGGGTTGAGATCCGCCACGGCGCCGTGGAGCAGACGCCGGAGCGCCAGCTCGTCGCCTGCGAAGGAGGCGTCGCCCCCGAAGAGGTCGGCGACCCGCTCGTCGCCGTTCACGCCGTCGCCGGACCCACCGTCGCCGAGCACGCCGCTGCCGGAGGCCGCGTCATCCGACGCCCAGTCACCGAAGGCCCCGCTGCCGGACGCCCTGCCATCGGACGCCCAGCTACCGAAGGCCCTGCTGTCGGACGCCCTGTCGTGGGACACCTCGCTGTCGGACACCCCGCTGCCGGAAGCCCTGTCACCAGGCACGCCACCAGAGGCCGCCCCACCGTCGGACGCCGCACTGCCGGCCGCCCCACCGTCGAAGGCCTCGTTGTCCGGCCCGTCGTTCACAGTGCCGTGCCCCATGTCGTCGCGACGCTCGTCGGGCAGCCCGCTCGTCGCATCCGGGCCCTTGTCGTCCGGGCCCTTGCCTTCGGAGCTCATGCCGTCGCCTCCATCGCGACGCGCAGCGCCGCGATGCCACGCGAGCCGTACGCCTTCACCGACCCCAGGGATATGCCGAGCGTCTCGGCGACCTGTGCCTCCGTCATGTCCGCGAAGTACCGGAGCACCAGTACCTCACGCTGTCGCCGCTGCAGCCCTCGCATCGCCTTGATGAGCGCGTCCCGCTCCAGCTGGTCGTACGCGCCCTCCTCCGCGCTCGCCATGTCCGGCATCGGCTTGGACAGCAGCTTGAGTCCGAGGATGCGGCGGCGCAGCGCGGAACGGGACAGATTGACGACGGTCTGGCGCAGATACGCCAGCGTCTTCTCGGGGTCCCGGACCCGGTTGCGGGCGGAGTGGACGCGGATGAACGCCTCCTGGACGACGTCCTCGCAGGAGGCCGTGTCGTCGAGGAGCAGCGCGGCGAGGCCGAGGAGCGAACGGTAGTGCGCTCGATACGTCTCGGTCAGGTGATCGACGGTGGTGCCCGCGGCCACGATGCCTTCAGCGCTCTCGCGCGGCGAGGGGATGCCGATCACACCGGACGTCCGGGTTCCGGTGGGCACGGGAGCGATCACCGGCATGCCGCCGGCCGGACGCGGGCGCCTGAGCGGGCGCGCCGCCGTGCCGCGTACGGGGACCGCGAGCCCGCCCCGCAAGGGGACGACTGCCGCGCCTCGGAGCGGGACGACCGCTGTGATGTCGAGTACCTCTGCCACGCCTGTTGGACACGCTTCCCCCCGTCAGGGTTGTACGAGTACGCCACCGTTTTTGACGGTGAGCCACTTGTCATCATGCGTACCCGATCTTCCCCAATGCCCCGTTTTGACAGCACCTCATGCGATACACCACCAGAGCGCACGCAGAGACGCGGCCCACCCAACTACCGGTTGCGGCAAGCGGGAAGAGCATCGTCGAACATGCCGTCACCCCAGTTCAAGGGGCATCCGTCGCCGACTTGCTCACAGGGTGTTCACAGATGCTACAAACTCGAACGATCCTGTGTCGCCGATTTCCGGACACTCGGGGACGCTCAGGGGCGCTCGCGATCATCCAGATGGTCTGGACCATTGGGACGCTCCGGGCGAATGATCGACTCCGCGATCTGTACGGCGTTCAGCGCCGCGCCCTTGCGGAGGTTGTCGCCGCAGACGAAGAACTCGAGCGCGCGCTCGTCGTCCATCGATCGGCGCACCCGCCCCACCCAGACCGGATCCGTGCCCACGACGTCGGCGGGCGTGGGGAAATCGCCCGAGGCCGGATCGTCGTAGAGGACCACACCCGGCGACGTCGCCAGGATCTCGTGCGCCCGCGCGACGCTCACCGGCTGCTCGAACCGCGCGTGGACGGAGACGGAGTGCGCGGTCACGACCGGGACGCGCACGCACGTGGCCGCCACCGGAAGCCCGGGCAGGTCGAGGATCTTGCGCGTCTCCTCGCGGATCCGCAGCTCCTCGGAGGACCAGCCGTCCTCCCCCAGGGACCCGGACCACGGCAGCACATTGAGCGCGACCGGACCGGGGAAGGGCCCGGTGTCGTCACCGACAGCCCGCCGTACGTCGCCGGGATGGTTGCCCAGATCGGTCCCGGCCACCAGCGACAGCTGCTCGCGCAGGGCGGCCACGCCAGCCTGCCCGCCCCCACTCGCGGCCTGCTGGGCGGTCACCACCAGCTCACCGATCCCGAACTCGGCGTGCAGGGCGCCCACGGCGACGATCAGCGCCAGCGTGGAGCAGCCCGGGCTCGCCACGATGCCCCGGGGCCGTACCCGTACGGCGTGGGGGTTGATCTCCGGGACCACCAGCGGCACGTCCGGGTCCGCCCGGAACGCGACGGAGGTGTCCACGACCACCGCGCCCTTGGCTGCGGCGATCGGCGCCCACCGCGCCGCGATGTCCTCGGGCACGAGGAAGAGCGCGAGGTCGACGCCCTCCAGGACGTCCTCGCTCAACGCGAGTACCTCGACCTCCTCCCCGCGCACGGCCAGCTTGCGGCCGGCCGAACGCGGGGAGGCGACGAGTCGGATCTCGCCCCAGACGTCTGCGTGCTGCGACAGGAGCTGGAGCATCACCGCACCGACGGCCCCGGTCGCTCCCACGACCGCGAGCGTCGGCTTGGCGGTCATCGGTTCGTCACCGGCCGGTGCCGCCGTAGACGACGGCCTCGTCCGAGTCGCTGTCGAGCCCGAACGCGGTGTGGACGGCCGTCACGGCCTCGTTCACATCGTCCGCACGGGTGACAACCGAGATCCGGATCTCGGAGGTCGAGATCAGCTCGATGTTCACACCGGCGTCGGACAGCGCCTGGAAGAACGACGCGGTGACGCCCGGATTCGTCTTCATACCCGCGCCGACCAGGGAGATCTTGCCGATCTGGTCGTCGTAGCGCAGCGAGTCGAAGCCGATCGCGCCCTTCGCCTTGTCCAGGGCGTCCATGGCCTTGCGGCCCTCGGCCTTGGGAAGCGTGAAGGAGATGTCCGTCAGACCGGTGGAGGCGGCGGACACGTTCTGCACGATCATGTCGATGTTGATCTCGGCGTCCGCGACGGCCCGGAAGATGGCCGCGGCCTCGCCCGGCTTGTCCGGCACACCGACGACGGTGATCTTCGCCTCGGAGGTGTCGTGGGCGACGCCCGAGATGATGGCCTGCTCCACCTTGCGGTCCCCTTGCGGCTCGTTGCTGACCCAGGTGCCCTGCAGCCCCGAGAAGGACGAGCGGACGTGGATCGGGATGTTGTATCGGCGTGCGTACTCGACGCACCGGTGCAGCAGCACCTTGGAGCCGGAGGCGGCGAGCTCCAGCATGTCCTCGAAGGAGATCCAGTCGATCTTCTTCGCCTTCTTCACCACGCGCGGGTCGGCCGTGAACACACCGTCGACGTCGGTGTAGATCTCGCAGACCTCGGCGTCGAGCGCGGCGGCCAGCGCGACGGCCGTCGTGTCGGACCCGCCACGCCCCAGCGTGGTGATGTCCTTCTTGTCCTGGGACACGCCCTGGAAGCCGGCCACGATCGCGATGTTGCCCTCGTCGAGGGCGGTACGGATCCGGCCGGGCGTGACATCGATGATGCGCGCTTTGTTGTGGACCGAGTCGGTGATGACACCGGCCTGGCTGCCCGTGAACGACTGGGCCTCGTGGCCCAGGTTTTTGATCGCCATGGCCAGCAGGGCCATGGAGATCCGCTCTCCGGCGGTCAGCAGCATGTCGAACTCACGCCCGGCAGGGATCGGGGATACCTGCTCGGCGAGATCGATCAACTCGTCCGTCGTGTCGCCCATCGCGGAAACCACGACGACCACCTGGTGGCCGTTCTTCTTGGCATCCACGATCCGCTTGGCGACGCGCTTGATGCCTTCGGCATCGGCAACGGAGGAGCCTCCGTACTTCTGCACGACAAGGCCCACGTGCGCTCCTCGCTCAGTCTCTGCCGCAGTCATCACTGCGGTCGGCTCAGTTTAACGAGCGGCCCGGAATCGCCGACCGTATATCAGATCCTGAGATGTCCCGCTCAGGAAGTGATCTCGGCCGAACGCCCGGGCCGCCCATGGAACACCGTCTGCCCGGGAGGGCCGTGGGTACGCGGGGTTGTGGGCGGCCTCACATGTGGAGGTCGCCCGGCGGGGCGGTCAGCCTGGTGGCCGGACGTGCCGGAGGTGGGCGGTGAAGGGGTGGTCGTCCCCCAGGAACCGGACGCTGTCGTCCACGATCCGCCCGAACTCCGCCGCCGCCCGCTCGCCCTGCCCGACCACCTCGTACAGCCACACCAGATTGAGCCGCGAGGTCAGCGTGTCCGGATGCCCGGGCCCGAACTGCGCCCGTCGCTCCTCCAGGGTGCGCTCGTTCAGGGCGATCGCCCGCTCCGGGCGCCCGTCCGCCTGGCAGGCGACGGCCAGGTCGTTCATCGCCCACAAGGTGTCACGGTGGCCGGGCCCCAGCAGCCGCTCGAGCCCGGCGACCGCGCCCTCCAGAAGCGCGATCGCTCGCCGCGTCTCGCCCAGACGGCGCAGGGTGACCGCGAGGCGGCTGCGGGCCCGGTGTGTCTCGGGGCGCTCCTCGCCGAGGGCCAGCTCGAGATCGGCGACGGCCCGCTCCTGCAGTTCGGCGGAGTCGAACAGCGCCCCTTCCCTAGCCCAGGCCTCGGCGATGCCCTCCCGGCCACAGGCCGTCAGCCAGTGATCCGTGCCGTGCAGCCGCTCCCGGCATTCGACGATCCGGTCGAACAGCTCCACGGCAGCCAGGGAGTCCCCCTGGTACAGCAGGAACCAGCCCGCGCGGCCCAGCAGCTCCGCCGTGCCCTCGGTGTCCTCCCCTACCGGGACATGCTGGGCGTACGTCTCGATGTGCGGGAGCAGCTCGCGCCAGGTCCCCCACTCCGCCGCGCTCCCGCTCTCCACCGGCGCCGCGAGGCCCAGCGTCGCCTCGGCGACGCGCCGGGCCGCTTCGATGTCCTCCGCCCGCCGGTGCGGATCGCTCCCGTGCGGTGTGCGCGCCACGGCCTGCACGAGCCGGTGCACGGACACGGCACCGTCCTCGTGCAGCGTGATCATGCTGTGTGAGGCGAGCCGGCCGAGCGCCCGCCGGACGGCGAAGGGTGTGGCGATCCGGTCGAGGAGGACGCGGGGGATCCGGTCCGGCCCCCACCAGGCGAGGGCCCGCAGGATCGTCCCGGTGAGCGGGTCGGCCGCCGCGAGGCGGTCGAGGGTCAGCCGCCAGGTCCAGGCGACGGCCTGCCCGCCGTCGACGCCACCCTCGACGGGAATCTCGTACAACTCCCCCGGGTACTGCGCGAGTTGCTCCAGGTACTCGACAGCGGACGTACGGGTCTCCGCGCAGTACGCGGCCGCCTGTGCCACGGCGAGCGGCAGCTGCCCCAGCGTCGCGCACAGGGAGTACGCCCCGGACGTGTCGCGCGGCCCTGCGTGCGTGAGGATCCGGGTGAACATCTCGACGGACTCGCTCCGGTCCGGCACGTCCAGCGTGAGGACCCTTGCGATCCCGTACCAGCCACCGGCCTGCCGGGTGGTGATCAGGACCTTCCCACGGCCGACGCGGGCCAGCAGGGGCTCGACGTCGGCGGGTTCGGAGACGTTGTCGAGGACGAGCAGCCAGGTGTCGCGGGAGGACAGCCACTGCAACGCCCGCTCGCGCAGCGCCTCCTGGGTCAGTACGTCGATGAGGGCGGGTTGCATGGCGGCGGCGAGGCCGGCGAGCCCGGCATCCAGCTCGGACCGGTTCTCCGCGGTGATCCACCAGACGAGGTCGTGGTCCTCGGTCCTCCCGGACACCCAGCGTGCGGCGAGCGTGGACTTGCCGACACCGCCGAGCCCGCAGACGACCAGGACGTCGAACCGCTCGTCGAGGAGCGCGATCTCGCGCTGCCTGCCGACGAAGTGGGCATGGCGCCGGGGCACGTTCACCAGTCTGTCCGGGTACGCGGCCGAGACCAGCGCCTCGGGCGGCAGCAGGACCGCCCGCTCCACCTGGGTGACGTGGTCCCCGGTCGTGACCCGCCCGATGTTCCCGCCGGCGGCGACCGACCGGTCTCCGGAGGCTTCGGCGCCGCTCACGCGTCGCCCGTCGACACGCTCCCGATGTCTCCACCTGCGGCGACGGACCGGTCCCCGGACGCGGTGACGGACCCGGGGGCGGGGGCGGTTCCAGGAGCGGGAGCGGGGGTCGGCGCAGGGGCCGGTGCGGGGCTCGTACCGCTGCCCGTCGACACGGACCCGATGCTGCCCCCCGCCGCGACGGCGCCCGCGCCCGAAGCGGTCACGCCCGACGCCACCGGCTCCCGTCGCCCGAACTGTCCCCAGAGGGAGAGCCCGAGACCGACCGCGGCCAGGACGGCCCCGACGACACTCGCGATCTGGTCGGCCTTCCCGAGGTCGCCGACGGCGACCGCGATCAGCGCGCCGACCCCGACGACCCCGACGCCGACACCGGCCCACAGCAAAGTACTTGACCGCCTCTGGGACTGCGACTGCGTTGCCATGCCCCCATGATGGCAGCGCGGATGCGCTGCCGTGCGGGCCTCAGGACATCACCTGCCGCACGAGCTTCGACACCGTGCACTCCCCGAGCACCCGCAGGCAGTCCGCCAGCAGTTCGGCCCCCAGGACACGACCACGGTCCTCCTGGCCGCCCTCGTTGAGCACCTGGATGACGAGAATGCGCGACAGGAACGTACGCGAGGAGGCATCACCGTAGCGGTGCCGGGACTGCTCGACCACCTCCTCCGCGAGGACGAGCGCGCGCTCCGTCTCCCCGGCGGCCGAGAGCGCCAGGGTCAGGGCGCGCTTGAGCGCAGCGCACAGGACGGGATCCTCCGGCGACGCGCGCTCGGCTTCCGCGGCGAGTTCCTCGATCGCCGCCACTTCGATGTCCGGTCCGAAGCGGGCTCCGAGCAGTTCATGCCGTGCCTCGATCGTCCGGGGATGCGCGGACCCCAGGAGACGAAGGCACTGCGCGACGTTCTCGGTGAGCAGTTCCTCCGCTCGCTTCGGTTCGCGGTCCTGCAGGACTCGGGCCAGGTGACTGCGGGCTTCCAAGGTGGCCGGATCGTCGGGCCCGAGGACCCGCAGCCGGTCCGCGAGGTTGCCCGTCAGGAGGTCGATCGCCCGTCTCTGGCCGTCCATGCCCGCGGCGAGGGCGAGGTTCTGCGCCGCGTCCAGCGTGTCCGGATGGTCCGGGCCATGGATCCGACGCAGGGAGTTCACCGCCCGCTCGCAGAGCGGCAGGGCCCGGCTCACGGCCGTGTCCATGCCGAAGAGCGCCCCGGCCAACCGGAACAGCCCGGCCGCCGTCTCGTCGTCCTCCGACTGATCGGTGTGCCCGGCCAACGCCTCCGCGTGGACGGCCACCTGTCGGCCCGGGCCGGCCACCACGTGCGCCGCACCCTTGAAGAGCAGATGCATGGCGACCTTGCGTGCCGTAGCTGTCAGCGCCGCCTCCTCCGGCTCCGCCCGGACCACCGCCTGCACCAGCCGGTGGACGGCCAGCTCCCCGTCCCGCAGCGTGATCATGCTGTGCGCGGCCAGCCGCCGTACCGCCTCCGTGACCTCCAGAGGCGTCCCCAGCGGCTCAAGGAGCCAACGCGGGATCCCCTCCGGCGCCCACCAGGCGATGATCCGGAGCACGATGACGGCTTGCGGGGTGCCCTCCAGCCGGTCCAGGGTCACCTGCCAGACCCGGGCCATCGTGCGCGCCGCCTCGCCGCCCTCCGCCGTCGCCGCGAACATCTCGGCCGGATACGCGGCGAGCAGCTCCAGGTACGTACGCGGGGTGATGCCGGCCTCCGCGCAGTACGCGGCCGCCTGCTTCAGCGCGAGCGGGAGGTACCCCAACTCCTCACAGAGCGCGTCGAGTCCGTCGTCGACCTCGCACACCCCCGTGAAAAGCTCGGCCGCCTCCCCCGGCCCCAGGACATCCAGCGCCACCGTCCGCGCGATGTCCTGCCAGCCCGTCGCCCGTCGCGAGGTGACCAGGATCCGGCCACCGCCCGCCCGGGCGAGCAGCGGGCGGAGGTCGGCCGGGTCGGAGACGTTGTCGAGGACGAGCAGCCACCCCTCGTGGGTCGCCAGCCACTGCAACGCCCGCTCGCGCAGCGCGTCTTCGGGCAGTACGCCCACCACCGAAGGCTGCATCGCCCGCGCCAGTTCGGCGAGGCCCGCGTCGAGTCCGGCCGGGGTCCCGGCCGTGATCCACCAGACCACCGTGTGGTCGGCCACCCGGCCCGCCGCCCAACGTGCCGCCAACGTCGATTTACCTATGCCACCCAACCCGCAGATGACATGGATTCCCTTGCCCTCGTCCAGCAAGGCGAGTTCGCGCTCGCGGCCCACGAACAACCGCGTGCGCTCCGGGAGATGGACCAGTCCCGCCGGGGAGACGGTCAGTGCCTCCGGCGGCAGCAGCGTCGCGCGCTCGACCTGGGTGACGAAATCACCCGTGTTGACGTGCCCGATGCCCCCGCCGGCCGCGACCGACCGCTCACCGGACGCCTCGGTCCCGCCCCCCGCTCCCCCAGTCATCCGTCCATGATGGCAGGGGCACGGCAGGTGGCAGGCGCTACTTCTTCAGCGTGCCCAGCCCCAGCGGTCCCGCGATCTCCTCCGCCATGACCCGGCCCGCCTCCTCCGCGAGGTCGTCCTCGGCCAGGTCCTCGTCCGTGTCGAGGCCGTCCAGGGCCGCCAGCGGCTGGTCGAGACGTACGTGCGCGACGAGCGACTGCAGCGCCCGCAGGGTCGCCGAGGCCGTCGGGCCCCAGTTGGAGAAGTAGGAGAACTGCCACCACCACAGCGCCTCGCTCACGCGCCCGGCCCGG
Source organism: Streptomyces sp. NPDC039609 (assembly GCF_055596705.1). NCBI lineage: Bacteria > Bacillati > Actinomycetota > Actinomycetes > Kitasatosporales > Streptomycetaceae > Streptomyces > Streptomyces sp. NPDC039609. Next base: position 381,866 of record NZ_JBVIUJ010000007.1, on the reverse strand, counting down.
TAGTGGGCCAGACCGTGCCGCAGATCGGTGACGATATCGGCGAGGTTGTCGGAGATCCGGGCCGGAACCGGCGCCTTGCGCGGCTCGTACGGGTCGAAGACCTCCGAGAAGACGTCCACCGGGTCCAGCATGACGGCGAACCGCTCGCGCAGGTCGTCCACGTCCGGCTCCGGGCCCGTGTCGGTCTCGTACCGCTCGTCCGGGACGATGTCCTCGTGCGCGCCCAGCCGGCCGCCGGCGAGCAGCAGCTGGGAGATCTCCAGGAGCAGGAAGGGCACCGCGCTGTCGGGCTCGTCGCCCTTCGCCACTTCCGTGGTGGCCACGATGAAGGACTCGATCGAGTCGGCGATCTGGACCGCGAAGTCGTCCGGATCCTGCGTGATCGCGTGCAGTGTGGCGTCAGACATCGCGAGTGCCTCCTTCGGCGCGGGCGCGCGAACCCTGTCGTCATACATCTAGCAGTCGCCGCCCCTCGAAGGCACGCCCCAGCGTGACCTCGTCGGCGTACTCCAGATCGCCGCCGACCGGCAGCCCGCTCGCCAGACGCGTGACCTTGAGGCCCATGGGCTTGATCATCCGCGCCAGGTACGTCGCGGTGGCCTCGCCCTCCAGGTTGGGGTCGGTCGCGAGGATCAGCTCGGTGACCGTCCCGTCCGCGAGCCGCGCGAGCAGCTCACGGATGCGCAGGTCGTCCGGGCCGACGCCCTCGATCGGGCTGATCGCGCCGCCGAGCACGTGATAGCGCCCGCGGAACTCGCGCGTCCGCTCGATCGCCACGACGTCCTTCGGCTCCTCGACGACACAGATGACCGACAGGTCCCGGCGAGGGTCGCGGCAGATGTTGCACTGCTCCTGCTGCGCCACATTGCCGCAGACCGCGCAGAACCTGACCTTCTCCTTGACCTCCAGGAGCGCGTGCGCGAGACGGCGTACGTCGGTCGGCTCGGCCTGGAGGATGTGGAAGGCGATCCGCTGCGCGCTCTTGGGACCGACGCCGGGCAGCCTGCCCAGCTCGTCGATGAGGTCCTGAACCACGCCTTCGTACAACGGAACGCCCTTCTGAGAAGTGCTTGATTCTTACGGTAGTGGCTGCCGGGGCACCTTAGAAGCCCGGGCGCGGAAGCGGCTCAGAAGCCGAGGCCCGGCATTCCGCCCAGGCCCTGGGTCAGCGGGCCCAGCTTGGCCTGCTGAAGCTGCTGTGCGTTGTCGTTGGCGGCCTGGACTGCGGCCACGATGAGGTCGGCCAGCGTCTCGGTGTCCTCGGGGTCCACGGCCTTGGGGTCGATCACCAGGCCGCGCAGCTCGCCGGAGCCGGTGACCGTCGCCGTCACCAGGCCACCGCCCGCCTGGCCCTCGACCTCGGTCGCGGCGAGCTCCTCCTGGGCACGCGCGAGATCCTGCTGCATCTTCTGGGCCTGCTGGAGGAGCTGCTGCATATTGGGCTGGCCACCACCGGGAATCACGGTCACTCCTGGCATTTCGACGGTATACGGATGACATCCGGACGACTGATGTGACGACTGACGTTCGGTACGGCCGAGCCTACGTGGTCCATGCCCGGCCTGCCGCCACAACTCTTTCGAGTGAGAAACTGCGGGCTCCTCTACCTGATCAACACCCCCTTGTGGGCGGAAATCCCGGGGTTCCGGGCCCACAGCCCACCATTCGGCGGTAGGAAGGGCAGGCACCACGTGCACCGCACGTCACAGAAGGACACGAGCGCCGAGCTGAACAGAGGAGTGCCCCGGTGAGCCAGCAGCCGGAGATGCAGCCGCCGCAGCAGCCGCCGGGGCAGCCGGGACAGCCCGGGGGGCCCGCCGCGAGCCGCGATCTGACCGGGACGCCGTTCCCGCTCGGCGACTGGGGCGAGCCTGCGGAGCGTCTGGACGAGCTCTACCGCTGGGTCGAGTCGAATGCTCTGCGCACGGCGGAGTGGTATCTGTCGGACCGGGTCTGGAAGCGCCGCTGCGCCCGGATCCTGCGGGTCGGCACGGCGCTGGGTGTCATCGCGGGCGCGGCGCTGCCGCTGCTCGACGTCACCGACATGGCGGACGGGGCGGCGGGCTGGGGGTATCTGTCGCTGCTGCTCGGCGCGGCCTGCCTGGTCTGCGACCGGTACTTCGGTCTGACCTCAGGCTGGATAAGGGACGTGGCGACGGCCCAGGCGGTGCAGCGCAGGCTGCAGGCTCTGCAGTTCGACTGGGCGTCGGAGAGCGTGCGGGAGGTCCTGGGGCCCACGGAGGGGACCGCCAGCGAGGCGGCGGAGCGCTGCCTCGGGGTGCTGCGGCGGTTCTCGGAGGACGTGACGGAGCTCGTACGGGCGGAGACGGCGGACTGGATGATCGAGTTCCGTTCGGGCCCCGCGCCGCTGGCCCTCCAGTCGGTGGGTGCCGGCGCGGCCCGCCCTGAGGGCTCCCACCCCTCGTCCCGCTTTCCCCTCCCCCCGGGCACCCGCCCGAACATGCCGCGCCAGCGGCCGCCGGAGCCGCGCTGACCGGCAGCACACGCGAGAAGGGCGCCCCTCGCCATGAGGGGCGCCCTTCTCATCGGTCGGATGTCTGCCGGGCTCAGCTCAGGATGATCATCGAGCCCTGTCCGAGGCTCCGCGTCGCCGCCGCGTGCAACCCGAGCCACACATGGCGCTCGCGCGCGAACGGACTGTCGTCGTACGCGATGGCTCCCGCCGGCTCCTCGAGCGCGGTCGGGCGCTCCGGCGGGAGCGGGGCGGCCGGCGGGTTGGCCGGGTCGATCCCGATCGCCGGGGCGACGAACTCCAGCTCCCGCAGCAGGCCGTGCGAGGACCCCAGCGGGCCGCCGCCCTCCAGGAGCTCGTCGTTGGAGAGCGGGGCCGGGAAGTCCACGGGGACGTACGCGCCGGCGTGGTCGTAGTGCCAGACCAGATGGGACTGTTGTGCGGTCGCCTCGAACATCTCGAGGAGCTGCTCGTAGTCACCGCCGAGCTCGTCGACCGGTTCGACGGCGAGACCGCACATCAGCAGCAGATAGGCGCGGCGGAGGAAGTGCAGGGCCTCGTAGTCGAATCCGGCGACGGGCGCCACGTCGCCCGAGAGTCCCGGCATGTAGGCGAAGACGGGAACGGTGGGCAGACCGGACGCGGTCAGAGCCTTGTCGTAGGCGGCGATCTCTTCGGCGAAGGGATTGTCGGGGCTGTGACACAGCACGTCGACAAGAGGGACCAGCCACAGGTCACAGGCCAAGGGAGGCTCTCTCTCCGTCAGTTGCAGGGACGGCCAGGGTAGTCGGCGCGGTCCGTGCCGCACACCCGCTGGTGACCTGCCCTTCGGCACTCCCGTCGACACCCTCGCACCGCCGTCACTCCGAGAGTCGCTCCAGGCGGTCCGCCCACGCCAGGGACTGGCTGTTGTACGCCTGGACGACCGCGACGGCCGCCTCGGCGTCCCCGAGCGTGAGCGCGTCGACGAGGTCGACGTGCCCGCTCCACAGCCAGCCGAGGACATCGCGGTCGGACCGTAGATACGGCACGGAGAACACCCACGCCTGGACCCGCAGCCGGTGCAGGAAGTCGGCGATGTAGTCGTTGTTGGAGACCAGCCGGGCCAGTTCGCGCCAGTAGCGGATGTCGTACCCGATGAGGATGTCCAGGTCGCCCGCGCGGGCCGCCCGCGCCGCCGCCTCGCCCCGGCGCCGTACCGAGACGAGCGCGACCCCGCGGGAGACGTCGGGCTCGGCGGGCGGCACGGGGGTGGGTGTGTGGCGGCGGAAGATGCCGTCCACGACGAGCATCCGGGCCTCGACCATCCCGCGGTAGTCGTCCACCGTGAACTGGTGCACCCGGAAGCCGCGGTGCTGGTCGGAGTCGAGGAGCCCCTGCGCGGAGAGGTCGACGAGGGCTTCGCGTACGGGCGTCGCCGACACCCCGTACTGCTCGGCGATCTGCTTGACGGTGAATTCCTCGCCGGGCTGCAAACGCCCAGCGAGCACCTCGTCACGGAGCGCGTCCGCGATCTGCCGCCGCAGGGTGTTGCGGGTGACAGCTCCGCTCGCGGGCATCTTGGTCGGCCCCCTCCGTCCGGCTTCGCACACCCTAGACCAGACGGAGGGAAGCCTCCGTGACGCCGGTTACGCGACGTTTGCGCCACCGGCCGCGCACCCGGCGGCGCGCGCTACGCGGTGTGCTCGTCGGCCACGCTCAGGGCCGCGTCGAGGGCGGCGAGGCCCTCCTTGGCCTCGGCCTCGGAGACGTTGCAGGCGGGGACGGCGTGGGTGCGGTTCATGTTGATGAAGGGCCACAGGCCGTGCTTCTTGGCCTCCGCGCCGAAGGCCGCCATGGGGGCGTTGGCCGCGCCCGTCGCGTTGTACGGGACGAGCGGCTCGCGGGTCTCCTTGTTCTTGACCAGGTCGAGCGCCCAGAACGTACCCATGCCGCGCACCTCGCCGACCGACGGGTGGCGCTCGGCGAGCTCGCGCAGGCCGGGGCCGAGGACGGTCTCGCCGATGTGGGCGGAGTGCTCGACGACCTTCTCGTCCTCCATGACCTGGATGGTGGCCACGGCGGCGGCGCAGGCGAGCGGGTGACCGGAGTAGGTCAGTCCGCCCGGGTAGGGCCGCTTGTCGAAGGTCGCGGCGATCTCGGCGCTGATGGCGACGCCGCCGAGGGGCACGTAGCCGGAGTTCACGCCCTTGGCGAAGGTCATCAGGTCGGGCACGACGCCGAAGTGCTCGGCGGCGAACCACTTGCCGGTGCGGCCGAAGCCGGCCATGACCTCGTCGAGGACGAAGACGATGCCGTACTTGTCGCAGATCTCGCGGACGCCGGCGAGGTAGCCGGGCGGCGGGGTCATGATGCCGGCGGTGCCGGGGACCGTCTCCAGGATGATCGCGGCGATGGTCGCCGGACCCTCGAAGGCGATGGTGTCCTCCAGGTGGGCGAGAGCGCGCTCGCACTCCTGCTGCTCGTTCTCGGCGTAGAACGGCGAGCGGTAGAGGAACGGCGCCCAGAAGCGCACGACGCCGGCGGAGCCGGTGTCGGAGGCCCAGCGGCGCGGGTCGCCGGTGAGGTTGATCGCGGTGGAGGTGGCGCCGTGGTACGACCGGAAGGCGGAGAGCACCTTGTGGCGGCCCGTGTGCAGACGGGCCATCCGTACGGCGTTCTCGACGGCCTCGGCGCCGCCGTTGGTGAAGAAGATCTTGTCCAGGTCGCCGGGGGTGCGCTCGGCGATGAGGCGTGCGGCCTCGGAGCGTACGTCGATGGCGAAGGCGGGCGCGAAGGTGGTGAGCTTCGCGGCCTGCTCCTGGATGGCGGCGACCACGCGCGGGTGCTGGTAGCCGATGTTGGTGTAGACGAGGCCGCTGGTGAAGTCGAGGTAGCGGTTGCCGTCGTAGTCCCAGAAGTACGAACCCTCGGCACCGGCGACGGCGAGCGGGTCGATCAGGCCCTGGGCGGACCAGGAGTGGAACACATGCGCACGGTCGGCGGCCTTCACGGCCGCGCCGGCCTGGGGGTCGGGTTCGACATGAGGGGTCATATGCCAAGGGTAAGGACGCGCAGGTCGGAGCGGCCATGACCATCTTGTCCACCGAGACCGCGGGCGACACGACACGTTGCCGCGCCCCCTTCCGCGCGGACTGCGCCCGCCCGCTCTCTGCGTGCCCGGCCCGACCCATCATTGACAGCATCCTGTCGATATGACAGCCTTCTGTCATACAAGGAACGGCATCGACACGAACGCTGGAGGCCCAGAAATGCCCCGCACCGTCCACCTCGCCGTGTACGACACCCTCGCCGACTGGGAGACCGGCCACGCCACCGCCTGGCTCGCCCGCTCCGGCTTCACCGTCAGCACCGTCGGCCCCGTCGCCGACAAGCCCGTCACCACCATCGGCGGCACGCGGATCGTCCCCGACCTCTCCCTCGAGGATCTCCGCCCGGAGGACAGCGCGCTCCTGCTCCTCCCCGGCGCCGACCTCTGGGACACGAGCGACGACCTCGCCCCCTTCGCGGCGGCGGCCCGCCGCTTCCTCGACGCCGGCGTCCCCGTCGCCGCCATCTGCGGCGCCACCGCCGGACTGGCCCGCGAGGGCCTCCTCGACGACCGCGCGCACACCAGCGCGATCTCGTTCTACCTGGCCGCGACCGGCTACAAGGGCGGCGAGCACTACATCGACGCCGACGCGGTCACGGACAAGGGCGTCGACGGCGTCGGCGACCTGATCACCGCCGGACCGACCGAGCCGGTCGCCTTCGCCCGCGAGGTGCTCGGGAACATGGGCGCCTTCGACGGCACCAGGCTGGACGCCTGGTACCGCCTCTTCCACGACTCCGACCCGGCGGCCTACGAAGAGCTCAACGCGGACGAAGAGGCCTCGTGAGCCGGGAGCAGCAGGACGCCCTCGCCCGCACCGCGCTGAGCGTCTTCCGGCTCAACGGCCAGTTCCTCGCCGCCTCGGAGGAACTGGCCCGTCCCGTCGGCCTCACCGCCGCCTGGTGGCAGGTCCTCGGAGCCGTACTCCGCACCCCGCAGCCCGTCGCGGGCATCGCCCGCACCATGGGCATCACCCGCCAGAGCGTCCAGCGGATCGCGGACCTCCTGGTGGAGCGGGGCCTCGCCGTGTACGAGCCCAATCCGGCCCACCGCCGCGCGAAGCTCCTGTCGCCGACCCCGGAAGGGCTGGCGGCCGTCGAGCGGCTCGACCCCGGCCACGCCGACCTCGCGGCCCGACTCGCCGGCGCCCTCGGCGGCCAGGCGGAGTTCGACGAGACCGTACGGGTCCTGGAGCGGCTCTCCAGGGCGCTGGAAGCGGTCACCGAGGCGGATCCTGCTCCCCCGGTCGGAACATGGCCCCCTGCACGTACTCCATCGCCCGAGTGAAGACGGGGTCCGTCATCCGGCGGCCCATCTCCTCCTCGTCGACGTCCTCGATGTGGGTCTGGATCCACCAGAGATTCCCGAACGGATCGCGGACCCGGCCGACCTTGTCGCCGAAGAAGAGGTGGGTCACCTCCGTGACGGACGTACCGCCCGCCGCGACGGCCTGCCGGTGCGTGGCCTCCGCGTCCTCCACGTACAGCCGGATGAACGCGGGCGTCGCCTCCCAGCCCGGCGGGCTGTCGAAGGCCATCAGCCGGCCGTTCCCGATCCTGAGCTCGGCGTGCCCGATCTTCCCGTCGTCCATGACGACGCGGCCCAGGTCCTCGGCCCCGAAGGCGCGCTCCAGGTAGTCGATGAGCCCGGCGGTGTCATGGCCGATGACCCAAGGGGTGACCGTGGTGTACCCCTCGGGAATCGGCTGGACCTGACGCTGATCCTGCTTGTTCTCGCTCATGCCCCGAAGGTAGGACGCAACGAGGCCGGATCCTGTCCTAGTACCCCCAGCCGAACCTTGGGTTCCTGACCCGGGACGATGCCGAGCGACTGGAGTCAGTCCCTGGGATCCGCGCGCAGCGCCCGCTCCAGCAGCCTGGGAAGCGGGCGTCGGTTCGCCGTGCTGCGCGCGGGGCGGGCCTCGTCCGTGTCCTCGTCGACGACGAGGAACTCGCCTGTAATGGACTGCCGACTTTCGCCCAATCGGTGACCAATCTTTGATCCTCGGCGAGTAGCTTTCCATTGCGCGCATTCTCGGGCGTGCTCTTAGTACACTCCCGAGAGTTACTGGTGCGGCGCCGATGATTGGGCACGAATTGACCGTCGAGGCTAGTGCAAAAACCGGACAGGCAGTTCTGCAGGAAACGCGGCGGAGCATTCTGGTTCGACGCGTCATCTTGTCGTATCGACGCGCCAGACTAGCCATCATCTGCTACCTGGCATGCAAGGTCCTAGGTGTCGCCTGGATTGCGATGCAATCCAGCGAGAGTAACAAGTCGCTTGCCACAATGCTGGGTTATGTGTGGGATGCGCAGTGGTACCTGGGCATTGCGCAGAATGGGTACGGGCAGGCAGAACTGATCCCCGGATACGGCGGTGGCCCGGCCGGCAGATGGCAGGACCTCGCGTTCTTTCCGTTGTATCCGGGTGTCGTGCGCGCGGTCAGCGAACTGCTGCCGATGACGATCGTCGGTACCGCACTGCTGATCACATTCGTGTCCTCCTGTGTCGCCGCATGGGGGATCCATGCTCTCGGAACAGTCCTGCACGGCAAGCGCGTCGGGCTCCTGCTCGTCATCCTGTGGGGTCTGCTGCCGCAGGCATTCATCCAGTCCATGGCATACCCGGAGGCAATGTTCACCGCGCTGTGCGCCTGGGCGCTGTATGCCCTGGTGACGCAGCGTCTGATCACGGCGTCCCTCCTTGCCGTGGCTGCGGGCCTGACCCGCCCGTTGGGCGTCGCAGTAGTGGCTGCTGTCGTCATTACGGCGGTGCTCGCTTCTCCGCGCGGGCGTCGAACGCTCTCCGCGATCCTCATCGCGCCACTGGGATTGCTCAGCTACTTCGTGTGGGCCGCAGTGTGTACCGGGCGACCGCTGGGCTACTTCGATGTACAGCGCGACTGGAAGACGCACGTCGACTTCGGCCAGTCAGTGATCGCGGCCACAAACAGGGTGGCCGCCGGCCACGTGAGCGCGGTGGAGCAAACCTCCGTGCTCATCGTGATCGCAGGCCTCGTACTCCTGTGGGCCCTCCTGAGCTCGCGTCCGCCGACAGCCGTAATCGTCTTCACCTTGATCCTGGTAGCCGTAGCTGTGGGCGTGAGCGGCTTCATTCAGATCAAGCCCCGCTTTCTGCTGCCCGGATTCACACTACTGCTGCCCGCGGCCACCTCTCTGGCCAAGGCCAAGCCGATCACACTAGTCATGACGCTCGCCGTACTGGCGTTTATTTCTTTCACGTACGGGGCCTACTTCGTCACCTCCGGATATACGCCGTAGCGCACTTTCGGGAACGACGCCGGAGCGTGGCCTGGGGCGGAGCCTGCAGATGCGCGCGCTACAGCGGAACGCAGCGAGGAGGTGCCTCCGTCGGCACGAACCCGCAGCGAGATCCGCTTCTGAAACGCCCTAGTTCGCCAGCATTTCGGTGACCGCACTGCGCAGCAGCAGAGGATGTACGAACCTCCCCGGCCCGGTCGGCGGAAATCGCCAGGCCAGCGGCCAGGTCCGCCCCGTCAACGCCGGCACGGGTACGTAACTCGCATGGGCGGGCCCGGCATTGAGTCGGGTCACACCGCGCGGCCAGGACCGTCGTGCGGTCGTACCGGCCGGAACGAGGAAGTAGACGCCCCGCCGGCCGTTGGCCTCGGTGACGACCGGGCCGGGGTCGCCGCCCGTGAGTTCTTCCATCCAGTCGGCGAGCCGACGGCCGTCTCCGCCGTCGACACGGACGGCGTCGAATTGCACGCCGGCCTTGCGGAGTTGGAATCCGGCAACTGGAATCCAATCCAGGTTTACCTGTCGATTCTCTGCATTCACGAGGACATGTTCCCGCGTCGGGGCTAGCGTTTTCCACGACTGAGGAGGGCGCGTCGGCAACCCCTTGACCTGCGCCAACGCGCCTTACAGGCAGTCGAATTCGGCGGGGAGCAGTTGAGGCCGGTTGAGATCGGTTGAGTCCGGATGGGGACAGTAATGGCGCGTGCGGAGAACAAGGAAACGGCGGGTCCTGCGGCGCGGATGGCGGCCGCGGTGGCGAAGAGATTGCGGCTGAAGAAAGGCTGGACGCAGGAGCAGTTGGGGGCGCGAATGGGATACACCGGCGCGGCGATCAGCGCCATGGAGTGTCTTTCGCAACCGGTGAGCGACGAGATGCTGGTGAAGCTGGAGGAGGTACTGGGGGACGGGACGGGGATCTTCGAGGAGATGCGGGAGCTGGTGCGGCTGGAGAAGTTGCCGGAGCAGTTCCGGGGCTATGCGCCGATCGAGCAGAAGGCGGTGAGCCTGTGTCTGTACGCCAGCCATGTCGTGCACGGGCTCTTCCAGACGGAGGCGTACGCACGGGCGCTGATCGCGGGTGGTTATCCCGAACAGACGGAGGAGCGGGTCGAGGAACTGGTCGAGGCGCGGATTGCGCGCAAGGCGCTGTTCGGCCGGAAGGTGCCGTGCCAGATCGAGTTGATCCTCGACGAGTCGGTACTGCTTCGGACGATCGGCAGCGAGGAGATCATGCGGGAGCAGCTGCTGTACTTGGCAGAGTGCGCCAGGCGGCGGAGCATGAACCTCCAGATCCTGCCACTGAACGCCGGGCTCGGCGGTGAGTACGCAGGTGCGCGTGGCCCTCTGGAGATCGTCGAGACCCCGGAGCACGACCACCTGACCTTCCTGGAGATCCAGAGCGAGAGCCTGTTGATCACCGACCGGGGAAAGGTAAGTACGCACACTCGGCGGTATGCGAGGATCCGAGCACAGGCCCTGGACCCCCGCGAGTCACTGGGCCTCATCGAGCGGTTGGCGGGAGTACAGAGATGAACGACACCCTGCACTGGTTCAAGTCCAGCTACAGCGACGACGGCGGCGGAAGCTGCATCGAGGTCGCCTTCGACTGGCGCAAGTCGTCCTACAGCGACAGCGGCGGCGGCAACTGCGTCGAGGTCGCCACCTGCCCCCACTCCGTCCACCTCCGCGACTCCAAGGTCCCCGACGGTCCCACCTTCGTCGTCGCTCCGGCCTCGTGGTCCGCGTTCCTGGCCGCCTGCCAGGGCTGACGTCGTCCCGGCTCCGTCCGGGACCTGTCCGGGACCCGTCCCGGACGCGTCCCGGACGGGAACGGCCTTGAGCGGTCGCTCGGCGGGCGACAAGAGTTGCGCTCTGTCAGGGCCTCGGCATCCACCGGGGCCCCACTCGCGACAGAGGAGCCTTCATGCGCATCCGTATGCTCGCAGCGGCGGGAGTCCTCGCCGGCGCCGCGCTGACCGCGACCACCGTGGTCCCCGCACAGGCGACCCCCGCACCGGCACCGGCCCAGGCGTCCGCCGGGTGGGCGATGTCGATCGGCGGGCCCATCAGGTCCTGTGACGCGGCGAGTTGCCGCGTGGTCTACCAGACGTCGTACGGCGAGGACGTGTACTGGACGACCAGCAGGATCAACTCGGCGGGCAACCGCTGGTACAGGGTGACGTCCCCGGCGTCCGGCTGGATCTACTGCGGGAACATCAGCGCCCCCTGCTGATGGCGACACCATGACCTGACATGACAACGATTCCCGGGGCCCTGTCGGGCGTCCCGGGAATCGTTGTCATGCGCGTACGGAACTCAGCAGTACAGGTTCGCGCCGGTCGGCACTCCGAGGATCTGCGTGAACTGCTGGTACTTGCTCACGCGGCTCTGGACCTGCGCCGGGTTCTTGCCGTCGCACTCCAGCGAGCCGTTGATCGAGCGGATCGTCTGGCCGAAGCCCGCGCCGTTGACCATGGCGTTGTGGCCGGTCATCGTGCCGGGGCCGTTCTGGGTGTTCCAGTACCAGAGGCCGGTCTTCCAGGCGATGGGCGCCTCGCGCTCGACGCGGTACGGGTTGTTGAGCAGGTCGATGCCCAGGGCGTCACCCGCGGCCTTGTAGTTGAAGTTCCAGGAGAGCTGGATGGGGCCGCGGCCGTAGTAGGCGGCCTGGCCGGCGGGGCAGCCGTAGGGCTGGCTGCTGTCGCAGTAGTGCGGGTAGTTGGCGGTGTTCTGCTCGACGATGTGGACCAGACCGCCGGTCTCATGGCTGACGTTGGCGAGGAAGGCGGCGGCCTCCTGCTTCTTCACCGTGTCGTTTCCGGTGTTGGCGAAGCCGGGGTAGGCGCTGAGGGCGGCCGTGAGACCGCTGTACGTGTAGAAGGAGTTCCGGCTCGGGAACATCTGGTTGAACTGGGCCTCGGAGACGACGAATCCGGAGGGGTTCGGGGTCGTACCGCCGCCGCCACAGGAACCCTCGTCGCGCCAGACGTCGGACGAGCCGGGGCGTTCGTTCTGGGTCCACCACTTGGCGTACCAGTTGTGGCCGTTGTACGAGGCGGTCATGCCGCCGGTGTACACGCTGCCGGAGTTCCAGGCGGCCACGCAGGCGGGCGCCGCGCCCGCGCTGGATGCCGGGATGAACACGGCCAGTCCGACGGCCGTACAGAGTGCGGACAGGAGGATGAGCAGACGTCGCTTCATGCGCTCGCCTTTCCGTGGGGGAAGGCCAGCGAAGCGTCTTTGGTCTGGACCTGTCAAGGTCTAGACCATCACTTGTGACAATCGGCGGGTCGAACGCTCGACGGCCGGGCTCAGCGGTTGAGGACGCGCTCCAACAGGCTTGTCAGCAGCTCGCGTTCGAGCTTCGACAGGGGTTCCATCAGCTCGTCCTGGACTCCGGCGAACACCTCGTCCAGGCGCTCCAGATGACTACCGCCCTGCGCGGTCAGGGTGATGACGTTGCGTCGGCGGTCCTCGGGGTCGGGGGTGCGCTCGACGTGTCCGCGTTCGGCGAGTTCGTTGATGACGGCGACGAGGTCGCTGCGGTAGATGCCGGTGCGGCGGCTCAGGCCGGCCTGGCTGGTCGGGCCGTACTCGTCGAGCGAGGCGAGCACCGCGTAATGCCACTTACGGGCGTCCTCCCCCGCGAGCCCCTCGCTGATCAGGCGGTCCGCGCGGGCGGCGGTCAGGGCCAGCAGGCGGCTGGGCAGACCGCGGAGGCGGGCCGGGGTCTGGCGCTCATCCATCTCGGAGGCATCGCCTCCGCTGTCCGTCGTCATGCCCGCAGATTACCCCTTGCGTTAGTCGTCCGAACGATGTAGCTTCGTTAGCGTCATAAACGTTAGAGCAATGAACGTTAGAGGAGTGAACGGATCATGGCGACGATCAATGTCCTCGACTCGACGATGTACTACGAGGAGTCGGGCGCAGTCGGCACCACCGGCAGCGCTGCCGGTGGTGCCGCCCCGCTCGTCTTCCTGCACGGCAACCCCACCTCCTCCCACCTGTGGCGCCATGTCCTCCCGGCCGTCGGCGGCGGGCGGCGGCTGCTCGCTCCGGACCTGATCGGGATGGGGCGGTCGGGCAAGCCGGACCTCGACTACACGTACGCGGACCAGGCGCGGTATCTGGACGCCTGGTTCGAGGCGCTCGGGCTCGACGAGGTCGTGCTGGTGGGAATCGACTGGGGCGGGTCGCTGGCCTTCGACTGGGCCGCCCGGCACCCGGAGAAGGTGCGGGGTGTGGCGTTCATGGAGACGATCCTGCGGCCGATGAGCTGGGAGGAGTTCCCGGAGAAGGCGCGGGACCGGTTCAAGGCGTTCAAGACGCCCGGGGTCGGCGAGGAGCTGGTCCTGGAGAAGAACCTCTTCATCGAGGACTCCTTCACGCAGACCGTGCTCACCGGTCTGAGCGAGGAGGACCTCGACGTCTACCGGGCGCCGTACCCGACGCCCGAGTCCCGCCGGCCGATGCTCGAATGGCCGCGCGCGATGCCGCTGGACGGCGAGCCGGCCGAAGTCGTCTCCCGCATCGAGGCGTACGACACGTGGCTGGCGGACAGCACGGACGTGCCGAAGCTCCTCCTGACCTTCGACGGCTCACCGACCCTGATGGTCGACCCGCCAATGGCGGCCTGGTGCGAGGCGCACATAGCCGCGCTGGAGACCACCCACTGCGGCCCGGCCGGCCACCAGGCCCCGGAGGACCGCCCGAAGGAGATCGCGGCCGCGATCACGGACTGGGCGGACCGCCATGGACTGGGGCTGTAACGCACGAGGCTCCCGGAACACGGCGGCCGACCGCGGGAGCAGCGCGGTGACCGGCCGCGGGAGCGGCGCGGTCGCCCACGCTGGGACCGGCCGTTGGACCGGCGTGGTCGCCGACCCAGGGAGCAGCACCGTGACCGGCCGTCCGACCGGCGAGGCCGCCGACCCCGGGAGCGGCGTCGTGGCTGGCCGCGCGAGCGGCCGATGCCGCGCCCGGCTGGGGCTGCCCTGCGCCGAGCGTCGGTCGTGTCGGCGCCCCCGTGCCTCAGATCATCAGGATCATGCGGCCCGGCCGGTGCCCCGCCTCCGCCCTGCGGTGAGCCTCCGCGACCTCCTCCAGCGGCATCACGTCGGCCACTCGGGTGATGACCTCCCGAGCCGCCACCTTCTCCAGGGTCTCCTTCAGCCGTGCGGCGTCCGGCTTCCCCCGGACGGTCTCGACGCGGATGTTCCGTTCGGTGGCCGGTGTCCGGTTGGCGGCGAGCGCGACGAAGGCGCCGCCGTCCTTCACCACCGGAAGAACCGGAGCAGCGTGGAGCGCCCCGTCGAAGACCGCGTCGACCCCCTCCGGGACGAAGTCCAGCACCTTCCGGACCACGTCCTCGGGTGTGCCGCGGGTGATGCTGTGCTCCGCACCGAGGACCTTCAGTTCGTGCTCGTCGCCTTCGTGGGCGATGGCCACCACCCGCAGTCCTGCCGCCGCTGCGTACTGGAGCGCGAGGCGGCCGACCACCCCGCTCGCGCCGGTGACGACCAGCGTCGACCCCGCCGGGAGCGCGAGCCGGTCGAGGCTCTGCTGGGCGGTGGCAGAGGCCAGCGGGAGGGAGGCGGCCACTGTGTAGTCCACGTCGTCCGGGATCGGGGCCACCCACTCCGGGGCGACCCGTACGACCTCGGCGTACGTGCCCTCGCCCGTCAGCTCCTCCCACCAGGGCACGAACCCGGCCACGCGGGTCCCGGCCGCCATGCCCGGCACAGGATCGAGAAGCTTGCCCGCGAAGTCCGTCCCGAGGACGAACGGGGGCTTGAGGTCGCCGACCTCGTCGGCGTACACGCCGGCGCGGATCCGCAGGTCCGCCTGGTTCACACCGGCCGCCTTCAGGCGCACCCGTACCCGCCCCGGGACGTCTCCGGCCTCGGGCTCGGGCCGGCGGGCCATCCTCAGGACCTCAGGGCCACCGTAGGCGGTCACTTCGACGACACGCATGGGGTTCCTCTCCGACAGGCCCCCTCGTGGCCATTACACCCACGGTCCTCACCCCCGGCAACACATGCTCCGCCAACCCGTGCGGCCCCGCGACCGCCGCTGAACGAAGGGGGAACTCCACGTGGCGGGATGCGACCTCCCCCGCGGAACCGCACACGCGTCCGTACCGTCTCGCTCGTGGACTGGCTTACCGCTGAGAACGTCATCGCCGTGGTCACCGCGCTCCTCGGTGTCCTCGTCTCCGCCGGCGTGGTCGCGTACGAGCGCTTCCTCCAGCGGGGCAGGAGGCTCGGCTACCGCGTGCAGCTCAACACCCCGCTCCGCGACGCGGGCGAGACCGCCGGCGACCTGACCCTGTGGGACGGCGACATCGGCGACTCCAACGGGTCCACGCTCGTGCTGCTCCGGATCGAGAACGACGGCCTGCGGGACATCACCCACGGCGAATACACCCAGGGGGACGACACCGGAGGGCTGAAGGTCACCTTCGGCGACCGGCTCGTGCGGGCCGTCGTCGCGACGATCCCGCGCGCCTTCGAGCCGGTGAAGATCGACATGGCCGCCGGTCTCGGGCTGCGCAAGCACGAGAACTCCGTCCTGATCCCCAAGGTCTCGCTCGAACGGAAGCAGTACTTCAAGCTGCTCGTCCTGCTCTCCGGCAGCGTGGTCGAAGGCGCGATCCGGATCAACGGCTTCCATGAGACGGTCGAGGTCCACCACAACAAGAGCATGAGCGTCGACGACCGCAGACCGACGTTCAGCCCCGCCGCCCGGAACATCACCCTCGTCCTCGCCGCCTGTGTGCTCGCCCTCGCCACGATCATCGTCCGCAGCGAGACCCCGCCCCCGATCGGCTGCGCCCGGGGCACGCTCACGGTCACCGGCTCGACCGCGTTCGCCCCGGTGGTGCGGGAGCTGGCGAAGAAGTACGAGAAGGACTGCGAGGGCGCCACGGTCGTGGTGGACGCACACGGTTCGACGGCCGGCATCAGGGAGCTGGCGACGGTCGGCGCCGAGGGCGGCTCCAAGGGCTCCCCTGCCGTCATCGCCCTCTCCGACGGGCGCAAGCCCGGCGGTTATCCGCAGCTGCGAGAAAGCATGGTCGCCGTCTCCCTGTTCACGCTCGTCCTGAACGACGAGATACCGGTCACGAACCTCACCATCGACGAGGTCCGCCGCCTGTACCGGGGCGAGATCACCAACTGGAACCAGGTCCCCGGCGGGCCGGACCGTCCGGTCCTGCTGGTCAGCAGGGGCGCCAACTCCGGTACGCGTGAGGTCTTCCAGCGCCGCGTCCTCGGCCGCAACGAGCCCGCGAACTCCTCGCTCGACTGCGTGTCCAAGGACGACCCGGGGGCACCGGTCGTCCGCTGCGAACTCGACACCACGGACCAGGTGGTGTCGACCGTCGCCAAGCTCCCGGGTGCCATCGGCTACACCGAACTCCGCTCCGGTGCCGGGCTGAAGGGCCTGCACCGGGTGTCGATCGACAACCGTGTGCCGAACGTCGACGAGATCGGCGAGTCGACGTACCCGTACCGGGAGATCGAGTACGCCTACACCTGGGGAGAGCCGCCGGCCGACTCGCTGACCTCCAGCTTCCTCACCTACCTGAGCCGCGGCAGCGGCCAGGACGTGATCCGCACCCACGGGCACCTGCCGTGCGCGACACCCAAGGGCCTGCGGATCTGCGGTGAAGGGTGACAACGGGAGGGAGAACCGGCGGGACCGGTCTGGCATCCTCTTTCGACGTGGAGCCTTTGAACACGGAAGACCCGGTCAGCATCGGCCCGTTCCGCCTGCTCGGCCGACTTGGCGTGGGTGGGATGGGTCGGGTGTTCCTGGCGCGTTCGGCCGGCGGCAGGACGGTCGCGGTGAAGGTCGTACACACCGAGCTGGCCGCGCAGGACGAGTTCCGGCGCCGGTTCGCCCGTGAGGTCGCCGCCCTGGAGCGGGTCGGCGGCACGGGCACGACCCCGGTCCTCGGTTCGGACACGGCCGCCGAAGCCCCCTGGGTGGCCATCGGCTACGTACCGGGGCCGTCGCTGCGGACCGTGGTGGGCGACGAGTTCGGGCCGCTGCCGCCTACGACCGTACGGTCCCTGGCGTCCGGGCTCGCGCGGGCGCTCACCCATGTGCACACCGCCGGGCTCGTCCACCGCGATCTGAAGCCCTCGAACGTGCTGCTCACCGTCGACGGCCCGCAGATCATCGACTTCGGCATCGCCCGCGCCGTCGACACGATCACCGACGGCGGACTGACCAGCACCGGAGCGGTGGTCGGCTCCCCCGGCTTCATGTCCCCCGAGCAGGTGCGCGGCGAGAAACTGACCCCGGCATCGGACATCTTCTGCCTCGGCTCGGTCCTCGTGTACGCAGCGACGGGCCGCTCCCCGTTCGGTACGGCGGACAGCGGCGTCCACGCCACGATGTTCCGCATCGCCCACGACGAGCCCGATCTGACCGACGTCCCGCCCGAGCTCTCCGGCCTGGTGCGGGCCTGCCTGGCCAAGGACCCGGCTGCCCGGCCCTCGGCCACCGAACTGGTGGAGACGATCACCGTCGCCGACCCGTGGCTGCCGGCGGAGGTACTGGCCCGCCTCGGCCGCCACGCCGCCCGGGTCCTGGAGGCCGAGGCGGAGTCGACCACCACCGACGGCACCCCGGCCCGCCCGGACGACCCCACACCGCCTCCCGCCCCGAAGGCGCCCGGAAAGCGGCGGCGCACCAGCCTGACCGCCGCCGCGACGGCCCTCGTGCTCGCCGCGGCGGCCACGCTCACGTACGTCTTCTGGCCCGACCCGGACAAGGGCATGGACGAGCAGAAGAACCAGGCACACGGGAAGACCGGCGACGTGTCCGCCCGCCCGGCGGGGATCGTGCCGGCGGCGTTCCTCGGTGCGTGGGAGGGCGTCCAGCGCGGCTCGGCCGACCACCCCAGGGCGACCATGCGGATCGAGATCGGCCAGGGCGCCACGGGCGCCAAGACCGCCGTCTACGTCCAGGTGAACGAGGATCAGCTGTGCATGGGCCGCTCCCGGCTCGTCTCCGCCGACGAGGACAAGGTGGTCCTCGGCGAATCCGACGTCACCACGAGCGTTCCCGCCCAGCGCTGCACGCCCGCCGCCCACCAGACCCTCACCCTGCGCTCCCCCGAGGTCCTGGAGTGGACCTCAGGCGCCGCGAAGACCACCTTCCGCAAGGCCAAGACCGGCACGAACATCGTGCCGACGCAGTTCCTCGGCCGGTGGAAGATGGAGAACGACCCGCTGATCTTCGGTGAGAACGTCGACCGCTACAGCGACGAGGTGACCATCACCCAGGGCCCTGTCGGCGCCACCGTCTTCCGCCGTGTGCACGTCTACCCACGCACCGACGACGAGGGCAACCCGACCCCCGACTCGGTCGCCTGCACCTTCACCGCGATCCTCGCCGGCTCAGGAACGCCCCTGATCATCGGCCCGGGAACGTCGGACCCGGACGCCTCCGACCGCGACTGCGAGCGGGCCGACATCTCCGGCTATCTGTCGATCGTCCCCTTCAAGGGACGGGAGAGGCTGCTGGTCTTCCCGATGCTGGACGGGGAGCCTGGCGAGTACTACCGCAACTAGGGCCTGTGCGAGGTCGGATGACGACCTCGCACATGCCCTGGGGGCCGGCCCGACTGCGCCATCCTCAGGGGCGCATGCCGATGGTCGTCACGGGCGGGGTGGGCTTGGGTGTGGGTGTGGGCTTCGGGGTCGGCGTCGGGGTGACTGCCGGAGCGGGGGTGCCGGACGTTGCGGGGGTCGCGGCCGGAGCAGGCTTGGCCGGAGCCGGCGTGGCAGCCGGAGCGGGCTTGGCCGGGCTCGGGCTGGCGCTGGCGCTCGGTTCCGGGCCGTCACCGGGGGCGGCCATCGGGATCCGCGGACCGGCGGCCTGGGCCTGGGCGTGCGCGGGAGTCTCCTTCGGCCTCGAGTCCGGCCTTGAGTCCGGCCTCGGGGTCGGGATCGGCTTCGCCGTCGGTGACGCCGTCGGTGTCGCCGCCGCCGTCACCGTCGGCTTCGCGGTCGGTGTCGGCTTCGCGGTCGGTGTCGGCGTCGGCTTGGGCTGGGTGACCTCCGCGTGTTCGATCGCGAACGCCTCGGTCGTCCCCGAGATGTCGAAGCTGTCGAAGAACCCCGCAAGCGCGTACACACAGTCGCGCTTCGCGTTCCGGGGACACGGCGCCGCGGCCGCGCCCATCTCCCGGTGGGGCGTCGGCATCGAGGGCAGCGACACCCAGGTGTTGGCCACCGGGCTGTACGCGTCCATCGTGTCCGAAGTCGTGAAGGTCTCGTCCATCCCACCCATGGCGTACACGCAGCCGTTGCTCAGGCCCTCCGGGCAGGGCGCGTAAGCCGCCCCGGGCCCGTCTTCGCGGCCGGTCGGCATGTCCGGCAGGTACGTCCAGGCGTTGAGGACGGGGCTGTACACCTCTGCCGAGAACAGAGCGCTGCCGGCGCTGTTCCCCCCGCCCAGGGCGTACACGCACGTGCCCTTCAGCCCCAGCCCCGTGGGGCAGGGCCCGGCCGCGCCGCCGTGGGCGAGCCGGGCGGTCTGCAGCGGAGTCACGGTGGCCCAGGTGTTCGTTTCCGGACTGTAGGCCTCCACCGTGGTGAGGGCGGGGTTGACGAGGTCGTTGCCGCCGAAGACGTAGACGCACGTCCCCCGCAGCCCCAGCCCCTCGGCGCACGGCGCGGTGGCGGACGCGGCGGCGGTGCGGGCGGTCGGCATGTCCGGCAGAGTCAGCCAGGTGTTGGTGTCCGTGCTGTAGGCCTCCGCCGTCGCCAGGACCGGGCTGCTGATGGTCCTTCCCCCGACGGCGTACACACAGTCCCCTCGCACCCCTTCGGGGCAGGGAGCGGTCGACGATGTGACCGAAAGGCGAGGGGTCTTCATCTGCGGCAGTGTGGCCCACGCGTTGGTGCTGGGGCTGTACGCCTCGAACGGGGCGATGCCCTGTCCGCCTACTCCGCCGATGGCGTACACGCAGGTGTCGAGCAGGCCCTCCGGACAGTGCGCCGCCGTGGACGCGAGGGCGGTACGGTCGGTCGGCATCGACGGCACCGTCACCCACACGCCCTGGGCAGTCGCGGAGCCGGCCGCCATCGCCAGCAGTGGGGCGAGCGCCAGCACCGCCAGCCGTCGCCGGCCCCGTCTCCGTGGTGGCGGGTGCCCCTTTGGGTCACTGTGCGGTGTGCGTCTCATGGGAACCTCTCTTCATCTGCGGGGCCGGGCATCCTGTCGGAAGACATGACTATGTGACAGTTGCCACGGGGATGCCCGAATCCCGCAGGCGCGCCCTGACGTCACCCGTGCAGATGACCCGGCTGGGCCACGGGGTCCAATCGTCAGGGCGCGTCGGACGAGAGGTCGTCCCTAGAGCAGCGCGATCACGCGCTCGACCGCCGCGACGAGCGGAGCACCGATCGCGCCCGCCGCCCCGGCGATCTCCGCGATCCGGTCCAGCGCCCGGCGCCGCTCCTCCGGCTCGGCGGCCGGACCGGCGGCGATGGCCGGCAGGGTGGCGTCGAGGGACTGTGCCGTTCCGGCGGGCACGTTGCCGCGCAGCTCCACGAGCAGGCGGAGCAGCTCCTGCACGGCGGCCTCCATGGCGGGAGAGGTGGCCTGGGCGCCGACCGTCCCCGACTGGTGGTTCACCATGCCGGTGTTGTTCGTCCCGTCGTGCATGTTGACGGTGTTGCCGTAGAAGTAGTTGTCGCCGCTCATCCGTTGGACATCCCCACGTTGCCACTGCCGCCGTACATGTTCACGGCGTTGCCGAAGTAGTAGTTGCTGGGGTTGCTGATCGTCAGCCGCTCCACGCGCACGCTGAGTTCCGTGTCCGGGTTCTCTATGGCATACGCGACCTGGTGAACGAGCTGGTTCAGATGGTCGGGTCGCCCGGTGACCAGGGCGGTCGACTGCCCGTTCGACTCAACGGCCATCACGAAGTGGGAAGACGCGGTCACCACCGTGAGCATGTCCACGAGGAAGTAGATCAGTCCGCCCACACTGATCACCCAGACGAACTGGAGGGTGCCGCCGAACGCCCCCTCCTCCCGGGAGAGGAACGAAGCGATACCGCCGAACAGGGTGAACGCCATCGCCATCAGGAGCGTGATCGCCGTGCGCTTGAGAAATTGCAGCACGGCTTCCTTGCGGCGGGGATGGAGCACGAACGTGTAGACGCGAGCGACGTTCTGGAGCGGATAGACCGCCCCGCCCACCCACAGCAGCCGCCTCGTTACGGTCAGATCGAGGGAGCCCGGAAGCCCGGCCGCCGAGGCCGGAGGGGGCCCCGGCGGACGCTGCGGAACCGGCGAACTCGACGACGAAGGCGGACCATTCGGCGGCTCCGGCACCGTCGACCGCTGGGGTTCCGGTGGTTGTTGAGGCGTCGGTGACTCTGTCGCTTCCATGATTCCCCCTGAGATGAAACGGCATCGGAGCGGAGCCACATTAGGCACTCGAAGTGCTCCACTACACAAGGCGACTTCAGGCCTCACGCAGCCCGTTTCGGGGCGCGGCTGCACCCAAACCCCTCGCCGCCGCGCCGGCGTAGTCCTGGACGAGTTGTCGCGTGTCGTCCGCGCGCCAGGCCAGCGCGAAGCGGCTCGGGGACACCCCTGTGACGGGCAGGACGACGACCCCGCCCCGGGTGAGCAGCGGCGCGTTGCCCGCGGCCACCAGGCAGATACCGAGGCCGTCGACGAGCGCCTCGTAGGTCTCGTCCGTACTGGCGATCTCCCCGCCGATCACCGGGGGCCGGCCGTCGCGCGCGTCCAGCGCCAGCCAGTGGTCGCGCAGTTCGGGTGTGGTGGCGGGCAGTGCGAGGAACGGTTCGTCGAGGAGCTCGGCGAAGTCGACGCTCCCGCGCCCGGCGAGCGGGTGCGTCTCGGGCAGGGCGACCAGGCGGGGTTCGGTGGCGACGACGACCCAGCGGTAGCGCTCGGCGTCCGCCAGGGGCAGCCAGACGAAGGCGACGTCGCTGCTGCCGTCGTCGAGCCCGGCCGTCGGGTCCTCCCAGCCCACCTGCCGCAGCTTCAGCCGGATCTCCGGGTGGGCCTCGGTGAAGCGGGAGCGGATCGCCGGCAGCAGCCCGCCCCGGCCCGGGCTGGTGGACATCCCGACGATGAGGGTGGCCTGCTCGACGGCGCGGGCCCGCCGCACGGCCTCGTCCGCCTCCGCCCAGGCGGCGAGCACGGCGCGGGCGTGCGGAAGCAGCGCCGTACCGACGGGGGTGAGGCGGACGCCGTGCCGGTCACGGTCGAAGAGCGGGGCACCGAGCTGCCGCTCCAGGGCCCTGATCTGCTTGCTCAGCGCGGGCTGGGAGACGTAGAGCCTCTCGGCGGCGCGGGTGAAGTGCAGTTCCTCGGCGACGGCGACGAAGTACCGCAGGTCCCGCCCGCGCACGTCCATGGTCATAACCATGGGCTATCACGGCAGGTCTTGGACCGGCAACGTCCCCGTGGCACAGGCTGGTTGTGTCATCGAAACGAGGGAGAACGGTCCATATGAGCAAGGTCTGGCTGATCACGGGTGCCAACAGCGGCTTCGGGCGCGCCTTCGCCGAGGCGGCGATCGCGGCCGGGGACGTGGTCGTCGCCGCGGCCCGCCGGGTCGCGGCCCTGGACGACCTGGTCGCCGCCCACCCGGACCAGGTCGACGCGGTCGCGCTCGACGTCACCGACACGGCCGCGATCGACCGGGTCGTGGGCGAGGTCGCCGAGCGCCACGGTCGTATCGATGTCCTGGTGAACAACGCGGGCCGCACGCACGTCGGTTCGGTCGAGGAGACGGGCGACGCGGAGCTCCGCTCGCTCTTTGACGTGCACGTCTTCGGCCCGGCGGCGCTGACCCGCGCGGCCCTGCCTCTGATGCGGGCCCGCCGCTCGGGCGCGATCGTGCAGCTCAGCAGCGTGGGCGGGCAGATGTCGATGGCCGGCTTCGGCGCGTACAGCGCGACGAAGTTCGCTCTGGAGGGGATGTCGGAGGCGCTGGCCGACGAGGTCCGCCCGCTGGGCATCGACGTCCTGATCGTGGAGCCGGGCGCCTTCCGCACGAGCCTCTTCGGCAACCGCAGCGCGAGCGCGGAAGGGATCGCCGACTACACGGACACGGTGGGAGCGACCCGTACGTACGTGGAGACGAGCGGCGGCACGCAGCCGGGGGACCCGGCGAAGGCGGCGGCGGCGGTCCTGGCCGCCCTGGACGCTGAGGAGACGCCGCTGAGGCTGGCGCTGGGCGACGACTCGATCGACACGATCCTGGGGCACCTGGAGCAGGTCCGGGGGGACCTGACCACGTGGGAGAAGGTGGGCCGGGACACGAGGCTGGACGGCTGACGGGCCGTTACGGGCACCCGTTCCGCGGGGCTGGGGGCCCCCGGACGGAGTCTGGGGGGAGGGTGGGCACAACCCCACGACGGCGCCGTACCCGGGGAGCGGGTTCAGGCCCGGAAGCCCAGGCCCGGCAAGGGGCGCCGCCCCGTTGTGCCCACCCGCCCCGCCCCACCGGGACGGATGCCCACAACGGGGCGGGGCGAAGGGCTACAACGGGATGGCCAGGCGTCCTACAGGAACGAGTTGATCTCGATCGTTTCCGTGCGGCCCGGACCCACGCCGATCGCCGAGATCGGCGCGCCCGACATCTCCTCCAGCGCCTTCACGTAGGCCTGCGCGTTCTTCGGCAGGTCCGCGAAGGTCTTCGCCTTGGTGATGTCCTCGGACCAGCCCGGCAGCATCTCGTAGATCGGCTTCGCGTGGTGGAAGTCGGTCTGCGAGTACGGAAGCTCCTCGACGCGCTTGCCGTCGATCTCGTACGCGACACAGACCGGGATCTGCTCCCAGCCCGTCAGCACGTCGAGCTTGGTGAGGAAGAAGTCCGTCAGGCCGTTGACCCGGGTCGCGTACCGCGCGATGACCGCGTCGAACCAGCCGCAGCGACGGTCACGGCCGGTGGTGACACCGCGCTCGCCGCCGATGCGGCGCAGCGCCTCGCCGTCCTCGTCGAACAGCTCCGTCGGGAACGGGCCGGCGCCGACACGGGTCGTGTAGGCCTTGAGGATGCCGATGACCCGGCTGATCTTCGTCGGACCCACGCCGGCGCCGGTGCAGGCGCCGCCCGCGGTCGGGTTCGAGGAGGTGACGAAGGGGTACGTGCCGTGGTCGACGTCCAGGAGCGTGCCCTGGCCGCCCTCGAAGAGCACGACCTTGTCCTCGTCCAGCGCGTTGTTGAGGATCAGGGTGGTGTCCGCGACAAACGGCTTGATCTGCTCCGCGTACTGGAGCATCTCCTCGACGATCTGCGCGGCGTCGATGGAGCGGCGGTTGTAGAGCTTGGCGAGCAGCTGGTTCTTGCCCTCCAGCGCCGCCTCGACCTTCTGGGTGAGGATCGACTCGTCGTACAGGTCCTGGACCCGGATGCCGACGCGGTTGATCTTGTCGGCGTAGGTCGGGCCGATGCCGCGACCCGTGGTGCCGATCTTGCGCTTCCCGAGGAACCGTTCCGTCACCTTGTCGAGGGTGACGTTGTACGGCGTGATCAGATGCGCGTTGCCGCTGATCAGGAGCTTGGACGTGTCAACGCCGCGCTCGTTCAGTCCGCTCAGCTCGGAGAGCAGGACCGCCGGGTCGACGACGACACCGTTTCCGATCACCGGGGTGCACCCCGGGGAGAGGATTCCGGAAGGGAGAAGATGGAGCGCGTACTTCTGGTCGCCGACGACGACGGTGTGGCCGGCGTTGTTGCCGCCCTGGTAACGCACTACATAGTCAACGGATCCACCGAGGAGGTCGGTGGCCTTTCCCTTGCCCTCGTCACCCCACTGAGCACCGAGCAGCACAAGTGCGGGCACAGGCGTACACCCCTTCCGGGCGGGGCATGTCCAAGGTCAGGGGGCCTAATGCCGCCTCACCGGTGTGCCCCGGAATAGACGAAGCCCCTGGCGCAATAGCGCAAGGGGCTCTTGCACAAAGATGCTACCCGAGGAAGGACCGAGGTGTCGGCTCACGACCAGCTGCTGGTGGTCATCGACCCGGTCGCCCGCCGAAGTGACGGCGAGTCCGTACGGATCGCGAAAGATGTGTTGTGTGCGGGAGCAGAGACGAAGATCTGTCTTCCGGACAGCCCGGAAGAATTCTTCCGGGCCCTTGCGCGGCGGGGCTCCCGCCGCCCTGTGGTGGTCGGCGACGACCGCACGCTGCTACGGACGGTGACGGTCCTGCACCGGGAGCGTGAGCTCGCGGACGGGGCGCTGTCCCTGGTCCCGATCGGCGCCCCGGGCTCCCTGGAAGTCGCGTACGCGCTCGGCGTGCCGCAGAGCGCGGTGACGGCGGCGCGGGCGGTGCTCGACGGGGCCGTACGCCGCCTGGACCTGCTGGTCGACGACAGCGACGGGGTCGTGCTCGGTGACCTCAGCATCCCGGCGACGCCGGGGCGCACGGTGACGGATGCCGCGCCCTCCGTCTGGGACACCTGCCGTTCCCTGGTCCGCACCCTGGTCCGGCCCGCCCCCTCCCAGCTCGCGGTGCGCACGCACCGCCTCCGGGTGGAGGCGGACGGTGTCCTGCTCAGTGATGTGAACGCCCCCGTGGAGGGGGTCAGCGTCCACTCCGTGGCCGGCGTGGCGGACATCACCATCCGCCCCCCGTCCGCGCCTCCCATCCACACCGGCGCCCACACGCTCACGGTCTCGGGGCCGGACTTCCGCTACCGCGCGGACACGGTGGTGTCGGGGCCGGTGCGCAGACGGACGTGGGTGGTGCGCGAAGGGGCGTGGGGGCTGACGCTGCCCAAGGCGTGAGGCGTCCCAAGGCGTGAGGCGTCCCAAGGCGTGAGGCGTCCCAAGGCGTGAGGCGTCCCAAGGCGTGAGGCGCCCCGAGGTGTGAGGCGCCCCGCACGCCGCTCAGCACTTGCCACACCTATCGATTATCAATAGATTTCCATCGTGACTCGATTGAAGGAGCGACGATGGGAAGACTGACGGTGCTCGCGCTGCGCGCCGTGCTCGTGGTGGTGCTCACCGGCACCGTGTTCGTACAGGCGTTGATGGTGTGGGCGTTGGTCAGCGGGAACGACCCAGAGGACGGATCCCTCCCGCTGACCCCGCTGCGCATGCTCACGATCCTGGGCCTGATGTCGGCCCAGGTCGCCCTGGTCTGCGTATGGCGGCTGGTGACGATGGTGCGACGCGGAACCGTGTTCTCCCCCACCGCCTTCCGGTACGTGGACATCGTGATCGGCGCGATCGTGGCGGCTGCCCTCGTGTGGTTCGCCGTCACGGCCCTCAACGCACCGGGTCAGCGGGAGGACCCCGGCGTCACCGTGATCATGGGTGGGATCGGCCTGGCGATCCTGGGCGTCGCGCTGATCGTGCTCGTCCTGCGGACGCTGCTCGCCCAGGCCGTCGCGCGCGATGTCGAGGCGACGGCGATGCGGGCAGAGCTGGACGAGGTGATCTGATGCCGATCACCGTCGACATCGACGTGATGATGGCCAGGCGGAAGCTGTCCGTCGGGGAGCTCGCGGAGCGCGTCGGGATCACGCCGGCGAACCTGGCGGTGCTCAAGAACGGCCGCGCGAAGGCGGTGCGCTTCGCGACGCTCGCGGCGCTCTGCGAGGTACTGGAGTGCCAGCCGGGGGATCTGCTGCGGTGGGAACCCGGGCCGGAGGCCGGATCCGAGGCGGGAGCCGAGGGCGAACACACCGCCGGCCCCGAAGCCGCGGCCGACATCGCGGCGAGCGGCTGAACCCGACCGCCCAGCCCGGATCCGGACCCGGGCCGAGGCCCGGGCCTACGCCTCGGCCTCGGCCTTCGCCTTGGCCGCCCTGTGCTCCCGCCAGCGGCCCATCATTCCGAGCATCTCCTCCTGGAGGAACTCGAAGAGCTCCGCCGTCTCGGCCGTCCGCCGCCCAGCCGCCGTGCCCGGACCGAGGATCTCGGAGCCGTCCCGGAGCACCTTCTCCCAGCGGACCAGGATCTGGTCGCGGCGGGTGATCGTCTCGTACCAGACCTCGTTGTGAAGGACGTAGCGCTCGCGGCGCGAGCCGGGGTCGCGTTCGCGGCTGACCATGCCGACCTGGTTGAGGTACCGGACGGCTCCGGAGACGGCGGCCGGGCTGATCTGCAGCTGCTCCGCCAGTTCGGCGGAGGTCATGGACGCCGATTCCGAGGCCAGCAGCGCCGCGAACACGCGTGATGCCATCCGCTGCATCCCGGCCTCGGTGAGTTCGGCGGCGAAGCGCTCCACGAACCGGGACACGGCCCCGTCATTGCCGTCGCCGCCGGCACCGGTCGTCGTCATCTCACTCATCCCCCAACTTTATACGGTTCCTTAACTTCACAATTTTGTGAAAGTAGCGTACGTTCTGAAGAATGACGAAGGCAATCACCATCGCCGGACTGCACAAGTCCTTCGGGCGGACGCACGCGCTGGACGGCCTCGACCTCGCGGTCGAGACCGGTGAGGTCCACGGCTTCCTCGGACCCAACGGCGCCGGGAAGTCCACCACCATCCGGGTCCTGCTCGGGCTGCTGCGGGCCGACTCCGGCGCCGCCCAGCTCCTCGGCCGCGACCCGTGGAGGGACGCCGTCGAGCTGCACCGCCGGATCGCGTACGTCCCCGGTGACGTGACGCTCTGGCGCAACCTCTCCGGCGGCGAGGTCATCGACCTCTACGGCCGGCTCCGCGGGGGACTCGACACGGCGCGGCGGGCCGATCTGATCGAGCGGTTCGAGCTCGACCCGACGAAGAAGGGGCGGACGTACTCCAAGGGCAACCGCCAGAAGGTCGCCCTGATCGCCGCCTTCGCCTCCGACGTCGACCTGCTCATCCTCGACGAACCCACCAGCGGCCTCGACCCGCTGATGGAGGAGATCTTCCAGAGCTGTGTCGCCGAGGCGCGCGAGCGCGGGTGCACGATCCTGCTGTCCTCCCACATCCTCAGCGAGGTCGAGACCCTCTGCGACCGGGTCAGCATCATCCGCAAGGGGCAGACGGTGGAGAGCGGTTCGCTCGCGGACCTGCGCCACCTCACCCGTACCAGCGTCACCGCCGAACTCGCCGACGCGCCGAACGGGCTCGCGCACCTCCCCGGCGTCCACGATCTCGCCGTCCAGGGCCACAAGGTGCGGCTCCAGGTCGACACCGACAAGCTCGACGCGGTGCTGCGCTCGCTGACCGAGTCGGGAGTGCGTTCGCTGACGAGCACTCCGCCCACGCTGGAGGAGCTCTTCCTCCGCCACTACGCCGACGAGACTGTCGAGGTGACCGTGCGATGAGCACGCTCGCCGTGCATCTGACCGGGACCGGGTCCCTGGCGCGGCTGGCGCTGCGCCGCGACCGGGTGATGCTGCCGATCTGGGCGCTCGTGACCGGCGGCATGGTCGCCAGCGGTGTCGGCTCCCTGGAGGGCCTGTACGGCACCCAGGAGCAGCGGTCCGAGCTGGCCACGTCGATGAACGCCAACAGCTCGATGCGCTCGCTGTACGGGCCGGTGTTCAGCGACTCCCTCGGCGGGCTGGTGGCCTGGCGCTTCAGCACCTTCGCCGCCGTTCTCGCGGCCGTGATGAGCCTGATCATCGTCGTTCGGCACACCAGGGAGGAGGAGGAGACCGGGCGTCAGGAGATGCTCTCCTCCGCGGTGGTGGGCCGCCGGGCCCCGCTGACCGCCGCGCTGCTCGCGGCGCTCGTCGCCAACACGGCCGTCGCGCTCCTGATCACGGCCGGACTCGCCGGTCAGGGGGCGGGCGGGGCGCTCGCCCTCGGGCTCGCGGTCGGCGGCACGGGGATGCTCTTCGCCACGATGGCGGCGATCGTGGCGCAGCTGACGGAGAGCGCGCGGCTCGCGAAGGGCCTGACGGCGGCGGTGCTGGGCCTTGCCTTCGTGCTGCGGGCGGCCGGGGACGCGGGGACGGCTGACGGTTCGTCGGTGCTGACGTGGCTCTCGCCGATCGGCTGGGCCGAGAACGTGCGTGCCTTCGCGGGTGAGCGGTGGTGGGTTCTGCTGCTGATCGGCGCGGGCGTGCTCGTACAGGCGGCGGTGGCGTACGAGCTGGCCGGTCGGCGCGATGTGGGCATGAGCTTCCTGCCGACGCGGCCGGGCCCGGCGGAGGGGCTGCTCGGAACGGCCGGCGCGCTCGCCTGGCGGCTGCAGCGGGGCAGTGTGCTCGGCTGGTCGATCGGCTTCCTGCTCGGCGGGATCGTCTTCGGCGGGATGGTCGAGGGCGCGGCGGACATCGTGGGCGACAACGAGCAGGCGCGGCAGATCTTCGAGCGGATGGGCGGCCAGACGGGGCTGACCAACGCGTTCCTCGCGACGATGGTGAGCCTGTTCGGGATGATCGCGGCGCTGTACGCGGTGGGTTCGGTGCTGCGGCTGCACGGTGAGGAGACGTCGCAGCGGGCGGAACCGATCCTGGCGAACGCGGTGGGGCGGGTGCGGTGGGCGGCCGGGCATCTGCTGATCGCCTTCGGGGGCGCTGCGTTGATCATGCTGCTGAGCGGCT
Organism: Streptomyces sp. NPDC039609; assembly: GCF_055596705.1. Classification (NCBI taxonomy): domain Bacteria; kingdom Bacillati; phylum Actinomycetota; class Actinomycetes; order Kitasatosporales; family Streptomycetaceae; genus Streptomyces; species Streptomyces sp. NPDC039609. The sequence goes on along the minus strand of NZ_JBVIUJ010000007.1, from coordinate 352,515 downwards.
TCGGCCTGTACGTCTCGTACGGCGCGGACCTCGGTCCGATCCTGGGCGCGTCGCTGGCTCAACTCCCCGCGATCTGGACGCTGGCGGGGCTCGCGGTCCTGCTGTGGGGCGCGTTCCCCGGGGCGGCGGTGGCGGGGTGGGGGGCGGCGGGCCTGTGCCTGGCGCTCGGCTGGATCGGCCCGGCGCTGGATCTTCCGCGGTCGATCCTGAACCTGTCCCCGTTCGGGCACCTGCCGAAGCTGCCCGGCGGTGACATGGCGTGGGGCCCGCTGCTGACGCTGACGGCCCTGTCCCTGGTCTTCGTCACGACGGGCCTCTGGCGCCTCCGCGTCCGCGACATGACGACGTCCTGACGCCACCGCGATGGGCCTCCGGAAACGGGGGCCCTTCGCGGTGCCCGCGACCTGGGCGAGGGCTCTACACCTCCACCTGGAGTTCGTTCACGCTCCTGATCACGTAGCCCGGGTTCCAGATCGGCTCCGTCGTCAGGCGCAGGCGTGGGGCCTTGCGGATCAGCTCCCCGAAGAGTGAGGTCAGTTCCAGGCGGGCCAGTGGTGCGCCCAGGCAGTAGTGGATGCCCGCGCCGAAGGTGATGTGGGGGTTCTCCGCTCGGGAGAGGTCCAGCACGTCCGGGGACGCGAAGCGGGCGGGGTCCCGGTTCGCCGAGCCGAAGAGGAGGGCCACCTCCGAGCCGCGGGGGATCCGGACGTCGCCCACCTCGATGTCGTCCAGGACCCAGCGCTCGAACATCTGCAGCGGGGTGTCGTAACGCAGCAGCTCTTCCACAGCTGTGGACAACATCCCGTCCGGATCCCGACGCAGCGCCGCCAGCTGCTCCGGATGCCGCAGCAGCGTCCACCAGCCGTTGACCGTGGTGTTCACCGTCGCCTCGTGCCCCGCGTTCAGCAGCAGCACGCACGTGGAGATCATCTCCTGCTCGGTCAGCTCCTCCACCGCGATCAGCGAGGAGATCAGATCCTCCCCCGGATCCTTCCGCCGCCGCTCGATCAGCTCCCGCAGATACGCCGAGAAGTCGAGCGACGCCTGGACCGCCCGCCGCGCGGTCTCCTCCGACGGGTTCAGCTCGAACATGCCGCAGATGTCCGCCGACCAGGGCCGCAGCCGCCCCCGCTCCTCGTCCTCCGCGGGGATGCCCAGCATCTCCGCGATCACGGCGACCGGCAGGGGTTCGGCGACGTCGGTCAGCAGGTCCCCGCCGCCCCGCTCGACCAGGCCGTCGACGAGCTCCGCCGCCAGCCTCCGCACCGTCGGCGCCAGGTTCTCCACCGTCCGGGGCGTGAACGCCTTCGAGACCAGGCGCCGGATCCGCGTGTGGTCGGCCGCCTCCAGGTCGAGCAGACCGTGGTCGTTCAGCGTGTGGAACGGCTCGTGCGCCGCGGGCGGAGCCGTGCGCCCGAACTCCTCGTGCGTGAACCGGTGCGTGTACGTGCGGCCGAGGCGCCGGTCCCGCAGCAGCGCCGACACGTCCTCGTAGTGCGGGATCAGCCATTGCCGCGTCGGCCCGTACCAGTGCGCCCGGCCCGTCGCCCGCAGTTCGGCGTAGGCGGGGTACGGATTCGCGACGAAGGCCGGCGACCACGGCTCGAAAGGAACATCCATGGCCGGACGCTACCGGGCGCGCACCGACCGGCCTAGCCTCCGACCTGCACCAGCCTCGCCTCGTACGCGAACACCGCCGCCTGCGTCCGGTCCCGCAGCCCCAGCTTCACCAGGATCCGGCTGACGTGCGTCTTGATCGTCGATTCGGCCACCACCAGATGGTCGGCTATCTCCGCGTTCGACAGGCCCTGCGCGATCAGCACGAGCACCTCGGTCTCGCGCTCGGTCAGATCCCCGACCTGTGCCAGCGTCGGCGGCCTCGGCGTCTCGGCCGCCTTCGCGAACTCGGTGATCAGGCGCTTCGTCACGGTCGGCGCCAGCAGCGCCTCGCCGGCCGCCACGACCCGTACGCCGTCGGCCAGCTGCCGCGCCGACGCGTCCTTGAGCAGGAAGCCCGAGGCCCCGGCGCGCAGCGCCTGGTACACGTACTCGTCCAGGTCGAAGGTCGTCAGGACGAGGACCTTCGCGTCGGCGTCCGCCGCGACGATCTCGCGGGTCGCCTCGATGCCGTTCAGCTCCGGCATCCGGATGTCCATCAGGACCACGTCCGGGCGCAACGCCGCCACCTGGGCGATCGCCTCGCGGCCGTTGACGGCCTCGCCGACGACCTCGATGTCCGGCATCGCGCCGAGCAGCACCGAGAAGCCCTCGCGGACCATCATCTGGTCGTCGACGATCAGTACCCGGATCACTGGTCCGTCTCCTCACGCGTCACGGGGATGAAGGCCGTGACCTCGTAGCCGCCGTCCTCGGTCGGCTCGGACGTCATCTCGCCGTTCAGCATCGACACCCGCTCCCGCATCCCGGTGATGCCGTGCCCCGCTCCGATCAGAGGGGGCGGGCGAAGCCCTCCTTGAGGGGTGGTGGACGGGTGACGGGTGGGCTTCACCAGGCCGCGTGCCGGGCCGTTGACTATCCGCAGGCCCAGGCCACCGAGGACGTACGACACCTCGACCTTCGCCCCGGCGCCGGGCGCGTGCCGCAGCACGTTGCTCAGCGCCTCCTGAATGATCCGGTACGCCGAGAGTTCCACACCCTGCGGCAGCTCCCGCACCGCGCCGGTCACCGTCTTCTCGACGTCGAGTCCGGCCTCGCGGACGTTGCCGATCAGCCCGTCGAGCTCGGCGAGCGTGGGCTGCGGGGCGTCGGGGGCCTCGTAGTCCTCAGCCCGTACGACCCCGAGGACACGCCGCAGCTCGGTCAGGGCGGCGACCGCGTTCTCGCGGATGGTGACGAAGGCCTGCTCCAGCTCCGGCGGCGGGTTCTCGACCCGGTAGGGCGCGGCCTCCGCCTGGATGGCGACCACCGACATGTGGTGGGCGACGACGTCGTGCAGCTCGCGGGCGATGGTGGTGCGCTCTTCGAGAAGCGTGCGCTTGGAGCGTTCCGCGGCGGTCACGGTCTGCTGGGCGGTGACGGTCTGCTCGGCCTCGCGGCGGACCTGGAGGACGGTCACGGCGAGCAGGGCGAGCGCGGAGGGGAAGAGGACCGACAGGGCGTTGTCGCTGCCTCCCCGGAGGGAGGTGGCGAAGAAGGCGTACACGAGGGTGACGACCCAAATCCAGGCGCCGGTACGGGGCCGGGTGCGGGCGGCCACCACCGTCATCACCACCACCTGGGCGATGCCGGAGGTCGGGCCCCACGGCCAGCCGTAGTCGTACGAGCCGAGGAAGGCGACGAAGGGGGTGAAGGCCAGCGACGCCCAGAACGCGAGCACCGGGCGGATCAGCGTCAGCAGCACGGCCACGGCCGGCATCCCGGCGTAGATGAGGACGAACACGCCGTTGCCGGACCCGAGGTCCATCCCCATCGCGAAGACGAAGAACGCGAAGGCGGCCACGATCGCATGCGGCGTCCAGCGGGCCTTCCTGCGCATCCGCCCCGGCAGGCGCCGCGTCAGCGGTCCGTCGACCGCCATCGGCGGCAGCGGCCGGTAGGCGAAGGCGTCATGGAAGAGGTCCTGGCGCAGCCCGCCGAGGGCACCCTGGGCCAGGCGGAACTCGGGGCTGCGGCTCGTTTCACGGGTGTCGGTCACATCAGCCAAGGTACGGGGGCGGGCGGACGCGGTCGTCACCTTGAATATGGATCCTCCCGCGTCCTCCCTGAGTACTACGGCGCTGACCAGGGCATGTGCGCGCTCACCGACGTGCGCGTGCTCGCGGTCGGCGGCGCCGCGTGCGCACGGTCACGCGCGGAACGCGTCCGCATGGTCCGCGGCCCACCGCGCGAAGGTCCGCGCCGGGCGGCCGGTGACCCGCTCCACCGTGGCGGCGACCGTGCGGCCGACCTCGGGGGTGTTCCCGTACGCCTCCAGCAGGAAGCCGATCACGTACTCGTCCAGGCCCGCCGTCCGCCACTGGCCGACGGCCTCCTCCTCGGTCAGCTCGACCAGCCTGATCTCCCGGCCGCGGGCCGCGCCGAGGGTCGCGACCTTGTCGTGCAGGGTGAGCACCTCGGGGCCGGTCACGACGTACGACTGCCCGCCGTGCCCCTCCTCGGTGAGCGCGACGGCGGCGACCGCGCCGATGTCGCCCTCGTGGACCATGGCGCTGAGCCGGCCGACGAACGGCTCGCGGACCTCGTCGTCGGCCTGGATGCCGGGCGCCCACTCCAGGGCGTTGGACATGAACTCGACCGGCATGACCACCGTCCAGTCGAGCCCCTCGCTCTCCTTGACCGCCCGCTCCAGCGGGGTGTCCTCGCCACCGTGCAGCACGGTCACCCGGCGGACCCCCGCCTTCGCGGCGAGCTCCAGAATGCGCGGGCCGGTCTCCAGCGGGGCGAAGGCGGCGCCGCCGAAGGTGATCAGATGCAGGCCGGTGACGCCCTCCAGCGCGGGGGCGAGCGAGTCGGGGTCGGTGAGGTCGCCGACGGCGATCTCGACGGCCTCGGGCAGCACGGCGCGGGCCTTGTCCGCGTCCCGGGTGAGGGCGCGGACGGCGTGGCCGCGGGCGAGGAGCTCGGCGACGACCTGGCGGCCGACGGTGCCGGTGGCTCCGGAAACGAGGACCTTCTGGCTGCTGGTGCTCTGCTGGTTCTTCATGCCTCGACGGTAGGAAGGCTTGCGGTCAGCTTCTGTCCGCAAGCCTCGGCCCTGTCCGCTCAGAACGCGAGCTGGGCGATCTCCTCCGCGACCACCGCGCAGGCGTCCGCCGCCGGGTCGATCAGCGGGAAGTGGCCGACGTCCTGGAGGAGCGTGAAGCCGACCGTCTCCCCCGCCTTCGCCGCCGCCTCCACATAGGCGTCGGCCACGGCCTGCGGGACGACGATGTCGTCCCGGCCCTGGACGACCGTCGTGGCGATCCCCGTCGGCAGCAGCAGCGCGGGGTCGGCATGACGCGCCCGTACGTCGAACTCCCCTTCACCGCCCAGGAATTGGGTTACCGCACCGCCGCACACCCCGAGCTCCACCGCCCGGTCGAAGTGCGCGATGGGGGCGAGCGCGACCACCCCGCGCAGCGCGGGCGGGGCGGGCAGCCGCCAGGGCGCGTCCGGCGCCAGCACATGCCGGGCGGCGGCCCACAGCGCGAGATGCCCGCCCGCGGAGTGGCCGGTGAGCACGATCCGGCGGGGATCGGCCTGCGGCAGATGCTCGGCGGCCAGCCGCGGTACGGCGTCCAGCGCTGCGGCCACGTCGTCGAGGGTCTCCGGCCAGCGCCCCGCGACGGGGGCGGTCCCGCCCTGCCGGGGGATGGCACTGCCACGCCGGTACTCGACGTTGGCGACGGCGAAACCTCTACGGGCCAGAAAGTCCACGAAAGGAGTCAGGTGCTGCCGGTCGTACGGCGCCCGCCAGGCACCGCCGTGCAGCGCGACGACGAGCGGGGCCCGCTGCCGGCCGTCGCGCGGCGCGTAGAAGTCGACGACCTGGTCGGGGTGTTCGCCGTACGCGGCGGACACGTCAGGGGCGACGGCCGGGTGCGAGAAGGCCGATGCTTCTTCGGCGGCGTCGCGCGCGGCGGGGTCCGGCATTCTGTTCCACCCTCTCAGGGACGCGGCCGAGCTGGCCTGACCTGCGGGGACCGTACCAGGACTGACGCCCCCACAGATCAAGCGATCATCGGACCTACGAACCCGACACGTCGGCCCGGGCCCCCGCCGGGACCTCGGCCAGCACGTCGGCGAGGACGCGCGCCGCCCGCTCCGCGTCCGCGAAGCCGACGTACAGCGGTGTGAATCCGAACCGCAGGACATCGGGGCGGCGCAGATCGCCGACCACCCCGCGCCGGATCAACTCCGCCATGACGTCCGGCGCCTCGGCGCAGCGCAGCGCGACCTGGCTGCCGCGCTCCCCGTACGGCTCCGGGGTGAGCGACGCGACGCGGCCGGCCGGAACGTACTCCCGGACGCACTCCAGGAAGAAGTCCGTCAGGGCGAGGGACTTCACCCGGACGTCCTCGATGTCGACCCCGTCCCAGACGTCCAGTGCCGCGTCGAGCGCCAGCATGGACAGGATGTCGGGGGTGCCGACACGGCCCCGGAGCGCGCCCGCCGCCGCCTCGTAGCCGGGGGTCATCCCGAACGGGTCGACGTGCGAGTTCCAGCCGGGCAGCGGCGAGTCGAAGGCGGCCTGGTGGCGCTCGGCGACGTACAGGTACGCGGGCGAACCGGGGCCGCCGTTCAGGTACTTGTAGGTGCAGCCGACGGCCAGGTCGACCCCGTGTTCGTCCAGGCCGACCGGCAGGGCGCCCGCGCTGTGGCACAGGTCCCAGACGGCGAGCGCGCCCGCCGAACGGAGCGCGGCCGTGATCCCGGGCAGGTCATGCAGCCGGCCGGTGCGGAAGTCGACATGGTTGACCAGGGCGGCGGCCGTACGGGGCCCGACGGCGCCCGGCATGTCGGCGGGCGCGACCGGCACGATCCGGCGGCCGGTCACGCGGGCCGCGGACTGAGCGATGTACCCGTCCGTGGGAAAGGTCGTCGCGTCGACGAGGATCTCGTCCCGGTCGTCCGTGCTCAGCCGGGCGGCGGCGACCATCGCCTTGAAGACGTTCACGCTGGTCGAGTCGCCGACCACGATCTGTCCGGGCGCGGCGCCGACCAGCGGGGCGATCCGGTCGCCGATCCGCTCGGGCGCGGTCCACCAGCCGCTCTCGTCCCAGGAGCGGATGCGCAGCTGCCCCCACTCGCGGGTGATGACGTCGGCCATCCGGGCGGGGACGTGCGCGGGCAGGGCGCCGAGCGAGTTCCCGTCGAGGTAGACGGTCTCGTCGTCGAGGGCGAACTTCTCGCGCAGCTTGGCCAGCGGGTCCTCCGCGTCCCTGCGCAGCGCGTTCTCTCGCAGGGACTCAGACATGGCTGCGCGCCGTCCACAGCTCGGGGAACACGTTCTTCTGCGCCCGCTTCTCCAGCCAGGCCACGCCCGCCGAGCCGCCGGTGCCCGTCTTGGAGCCCATGGCGCGGCGGGTGGCGACGAGGTGGTCGTTGCGCCAGCGCCAGATCAGCTCGGCGACATCGCTCAGCGCCTCACCCAGACGGACGAGTTCGGCGTTCTGGTCGCTGTCGGCGTAGATCCCGGCCCAGATCTGCTCGATCTCGGGCGACGGCTCGTACTTCTTCGCCAGATCGCGGCCGAGCACGGCCTCCGGCACGGGCAGGCCGCGCCGGGCGAGGAGCCTGAGCACCTCGTCGTACAGGCTGGGCTCCTGGATCGCCTTCTCCAGCTCGGCGTGGACGCGGGGCGCGCCGCGGTGCGGCACCAGCATCGACGCGGACTTCTCGCCGAGCAGGAACTCCATCCGCCGGTACATCGCCGACTGGAAGCCGGAGCCCTCGCCGAGGGCGGCGCGGTAGGAGTTGAACTGCGCGGGGGTGAGCTGGGCGAGCGGCCGCCAGGACTGGTTCAGCGCCTCCAGCTCGCGCACGGAGCGCTTGAGCGCGTCCATCGCCACCGGGATGCGGTCCTCGCGCAGCGCGCGGCCCGCGGTCTCCCACTCGTGGACGATGACGGTGAACCACAGCTCCATGACCTGGGTGGTGACCAGGAAGACCATCTCGCCCGGATCGTCGGAGCGGAGGTGCTGGAGGTGGGTGAGAACGTCCGCCTGTACGTAGTCCTCGTACGGCGTCGTGCCCGCGAAGTCGAGGTTCGGGTCTGCGACCGAACCGGCTCCGGAGGCATCGGGGAAGGTGGACATCGCTGTCTCCTCGATACGCAACTACCGGGTAGCGGTCCGCTCCTTCCGTTTGGCAAGTGGAGCCCCGGTCCCCTCGGGGCCGCGTGCTTCGTCGCGCGCGGTCCCATGCGCATCATGGCACGATCGGGCCCTGGATGTAGCTACCGTCTTCGTCATACGGAAATGCGTTCGATCGACAACCGTTGAGGCCCTTGATCTGCTGCATCATCACCGGCGCGGGCTTGCCCGGCCCCGGGCAGCTCATGTGCATCCGGATGCCGATCTCGTGTCCGACCTCGTGGTTGATGATCAGATGCCGGTACTCCGCCGGTGTGCCGGAGAAGGTCGGGGAGCCGAGCATCCAGCGCTTGAGGTTCACCACGACACCCTGGGTGGTCTCGCAGTTCAGCTCGCCGCGGGTGTTGAGGCCCTGCGCGAGACAGAGCCTGTCGGCGGTGTTCGGGGTGGCGATCCGGATGACGAAGTCGGCGTTCTCGGAGACCAGCTGGAAACGTCCCCGGCCGTGGGCGGCCCAGCCGCGCGGATGGTCGAGGATCTGCTGGATCTCAGTGGCGACCTGCCGGGCGGAGAGGTCGATGCCGTCCTCGACCTGGACGCGGTAGCGGCGCAGGGTGCCGCCGCTGCCGACGGCGTCGCCGGTGGACCGAGCGGTGGTGAAGGTACCTGCGCCGGAGGCCGGCACGGTCGTCTTCTTGGGCGTCGGCTTCGGCTTCGGCTTGGGGGTGGTCGGCTTCGGCTTCGGCGGGGGCGTCGTGGCCGGCGGCGCGGGCGGCGCGGTCGTCCGCTCGACGGTGGGGGCGGCGGCCTCGGCGGAATCGGGCTTCTGGCCGCTGTTGTAGTGGGCGAGGGCGACGCCTGCGCCGAGGGAGAGCGCGACCAGGGCGAGCGTGGGCAGGGCGAGCCGTCTTATGGTGCTTTTCGGGCGCCTCTTGGACCGGCCCCGGCCCCGCCGGCGGCTCTGTGTGCGGCCCCGGCCTGCGGGTGCGGCGGCACGCTTGCCCAAGACAGACTTCTCCCCTGCGTCAGCCGGAGTGGGGAGAGGGTGGGGCCTCTGTGCCGGCGGCTCGGAACAACGGTCCGAAGGATCGTAACCGTCACTTCGAACGCCTTCGAACAGCTACGGGACTATGACCGGATTTCCCCCTGCCCTTGGGGACAGGGGGAATTGAGCGTCACATCAGGCTCCACCGGGCGTCACCTCACGGTTGCACCAGGTGTGGCCTCACGGCTCCGCCGGGTGTCAGCCGAGGGTCTCGGCCGCCGTCTCGGAGGAGTCGCGCAGGAACGTCGAGCAGCGCTCGTACTCGTCCTTCTCGCCGATCTCGCCGGCGGCACGCGCCAGCGCGTGCAGCGCCCGCAGGAAGCCACGGTTCGGCTCGTGCTCCCACGGCACCGGACCGTGTCCCTTCCAGCCACTGCGGCGCAGCGCGTCCAGGCCGCGGTGGTAGCCCGTACGGGCGTATGCGTACGACTCGACGACACGACCGCCCTCGTACGCCTCGTCGGCGAGCTGGGCCCAGGCCAGCGAGGAGGTCGGGTACTTGGCGGCGACATCCGCCGGCGCCGCGCCGTTCGCGAGCAGCTCGCGCGGCTCCGGGTCGTCGGGCAGGTGGGTGGGGGGCGGTCCCCCCAGCAGGTTCTCATGCATGGCCATGTGGCCAGTCTGCCTCAGCTGTGGCCCGGGTCCAGCGGCGGCGCCGTCACCCCGCAGTGCACCTTGCACTCGGGGTGGCAGTGGGCCCTGCCGACGGGCACCCGCACCGTCGCCCAGGCGAGGACCGCCCCCGCCACCATGAGCCCCGCGCACATCGGCATCGCCCGCCGGAACGTCTCCCCGAACTCCTCCGCCGAGCGGTACGCCTCGGGCCCCATGCCCGCCAGCGCCGGCAGCGCCGCGACGGCGAGCAGGCCCGCCGCGCGGGCCGCCGCGTTGTTGATCCCGCTCGCCAGACCGGCGCGCGCCACGTCCACCGAGGCCAGGACGGTCGCCGTCAGCGGTGCCACCACGACGGTCAGACCGAGGCCCAGCACCACCATCGCCGGCAGCACGTCCTGGACGTACGAGGCGTCCTCGCCCACCCGCAGCATCAGCAACATCCCGCCGGCGCACAGCAGCGGCCCCACGGTCAGCGGGATCCGGGGCCCGATCTTCTCGCCCAGCTCCCCCGCCTTCGCCGACAGCAGCAGCATCAGCACGGTGGTCGGCAGCAGCGCCGTCCCCGCCGCGAGCGCCGAGTAGCCGGACACCACCTGGAGCTGGAGCGTGGCCAGGAAGAAGAAGCCACCGAGCGCCGCGTACACGCACACCGTCACCAGATTGACCACGGTGAACAGCCGTGACGCGAAGACCGAAGGCGGCACCATCGCGCTCTCCCCCCGCCGCCGCTCCACCAGCACGAACGCCGCCCCGACCACGAACCCGACCGCCCCCGCCCACCACGCCTCGGCGATCAGCGCGTATGTGACGAGGGCGAGCCCCGCCGCACCGAGAAACGCGCCGAGGACGTCGAACCGACCGCGCGCGGACTCGTCCCGCGACTCGGGCGCATGGCGCAGCGCGACAGGTACGCACAGCGCGGCCAGCGGCACGTTCAGCAGGAACACCCATCGCCAGCCGGGCCCGTCGACCAGCCACCCGCCGACGAACGGCCCGATCGCCGCGCCGACCCCGCCGAACCCGGACCACAGCCCGACGGCCTTCGCCCGGTCGTCCGGGTGGAAGCTCGCCTGGATCAGCGCGAGCGAGCCGGGGGTGAGCAGCGCGCCGCCGATGCCCTGGAGGGCACGGGCGGCGATCAGCACACCGACGTTCGGCGCGATCCCGCACAGCAGCGAAGCGATCGCGAACCACACGATCCCGACGACGAAGACCTTCCGCCGCCCGTACCGGTCACCGAGCGCCCCACCGAGCAGGATCAGCCCGGCGAGCGTGAGCATGTAGGCGTTGACGGTCCATTGGAGGTCGGCCATGTCCGCCCCCAGGTCCTCGCCGATGTGCGGCAGGGCGACATTGACGACGGTGGAGTCCAGCAGCGCCATTCCGGACCCGAGCACGGTGGTGAACACGATCCACCGCCCCGTGCCGGAGGCGAGCCTGATGTCCATTCCTGCATGGTCCCGCGATCGACGGAGCCCCGCCCGCCGGAAGGGCGGACGGGGCTCGTCAGGTCGCTCGGGAGCGCCTCGGCGGGTGACTCAGCGGGTGAAGTTGAAGTACTTCCACTGGCCGTACGCCGTGGTGTTCACGCTGTCCCCGGCCGCGCCGTCGATGTACGACGAGCGGACACGGAAGCGGTATCCGGCCGCCCCGTCGCCGTCCACCGTCACGTACGCCACGCCGTTGGGGTTCAGCTGGAAGTAGTCCGAGGCCACGTGCTGCCACGCGCCCCCGTACCAGATCTGGAGGTCCAGCCGGGTCTTGCGGTTCGGGTAGGAGTTGTGCCAGGCGGCGATCAGCGGGTCGGCCGTCTGGTGGTAGGTCTGGTACCAGGTGCTACCGATCTTCGTCCACTTGTAGTGGCGCGACATCGTGGTCGCAAGACCGGCCCGGGTGTACACGGCCGAACCGGCCTGCGCCGGGGCGGAGCGGGTGTCGCCGGCGAAGACCGCGGACACCCAGGTGTCACGGGTCATCTTCAGCTGCACCGCCAGCTTGCCCTCCGAGTTGACCGTGCCGCGTCGGAGCAGGCGCTTGGGCTCCGGTCCGAACGGGTCGGCCCAGAGCTCCACCACGCGGTTCTTGTACGTCGGGCCGAGCGTGGCCGTGTACCAGACGTTGGTGTTGAAGTTGACGTTGAGCCCGTGGCGGTCGATGGTCAGCGCGGTCTTGTTCCGCGAGACCTCGACCTTGGCGGTCGCGGAGGCGCCGTTGTGCGTGGCGTCCCCGGCGTACTCGACCTTGTAGGTCACGGCGCCGCCGGCGGTCGGGGTGTCCGGGAACGAGAAGGCCCCGTTCGCTCCGAGCGCCCTGGTCCCGAGCGCCTTGCCCTGCGGGGCCTCGACGTCGTACCGCGTGACGGTGAGCGGCGTACCGGCCGGGAGGGGCACGGACGCCGTGACCGTGCCGGTGACGGTGAGCGGCTTGAGGACGGGCGCCGTCGCGGGAACCTTGACCGTGACGGCCGGCGCGGACATGGTCGGCGTGTCCAGGACGTGCAGGCGGGCGTCGGCCCCGTGCGCGGTGGTGACCGCGAAGAGGCGGCTGCCGCCCGGCTCCCAGGCCAGGCCGCCGTCGGCGAGTTCGTCCCCGCCGCTGCTGGTACCGGTGCCGGGGAAGTCGTACGTCCGCACGGCGGTGGTGTCGCCGGACCGGTAGACGAAGACGTCCTTGCCGTACGACGAGTCGGAGCCCGCCGCGACGGTGCCGTCGGGGGCGACGGCCACGGCCGCGCCGTGATGGTCGCTGGCGTAGCTGCCGACCTCGGCGAGGTCGGCGGTCTGCCACACGAAGTGCTGGTTTCCGGCGCCGGCCGTGATGAGACGGCTGCCGTCCGGGGTGTACGCGAGATCGTTGATCATGCTGCGATTGCTCACGCTGTCGGCGGTCCGCGCGGTGCGGCTCGCCGTGCCGGCGGTCACGTCGTACACACCCACCTTGAACCGGTGGTAGTACGACGACGCGGCGGCGATGCTGTTCGGGTTCGTCGGCGAGGCGACGAGCCTCGGAGCGCCCGAGTAGTTCGTCCCGGCGTCCTGCGCCAGGGTCACCACGGGCTCGGCACCGGACGCGTCGATCGAGCCGATGTCGCCGTGGTCGCCGTTGCCGTAGCCGAACCAGATCTTGCCGCCCGCGAGGGCGACATGCTGCGGGTCGGTGCCCTCACCCGTCGCGTACCGGGCGGTCTCGGTGACCGTCTGCGTCTCCAGGGAGACGACGGCGTCCGCACCCGGAACCGCGGCGTACAGGCTCCCCGCGTCCCCGGAGAGCGCCAGACCGGTGACGCCCGGCAGACCCGTGGCCGTGGCCAGGACCGTACCCGCGTAGTCGGTCGCGACGACCTTCCCGAGGTACGGGTCACTGATGAAGATCTTCTGGTGGACGCCGTCCACCACCATGTCGCCCACCGACGACACGGGCAGAACCTTGTTGCTGTCGGCGGCTGCGTGGCCTGCCGTTCCCGCGACCAGGGCCGCGGAGCTGAAGAGGACCGCGAGCGACGTCGCGGCCGAGAGAGTGCGCTTGCGCACGATGAGAGAGACCCCCCAATTGAGTCTCCGGCCTCTCACGAACGGAGGCACGGTGAGCGAAGACTAGATCACGCCACCGACAGCCCGCCTCCGGGTATCCCCCTCGCCCGCTTCAGGCCGTTCGCAGCCGGTTCGCCGCGCGAACCAGCGCGTCCACGCCCCGCTCCGCCTTCTTCCGCGGACAGCCGATGTTCAGCCGCACGAAGCCGGGCTGGCCGTAGACGCCGCCCGGCATGATCGCGACCTTCTCGGTCTCCACCAGTTCGCGCTGGAGCGCGGTCTCGTCGATGCCGAGGGGGCGCAGGTCGATCCAGGCCAGGTAGCCCGCCTGCGGGGGCGTCCAGGTCACGCCCGGCAGCCCGTCCGCGAGCCGCTCCTCGAGGAGTCGCATGGTGCAGGCCACATAGACCCGCAGCTCGTCCAGCCACGGCCCGCCCCGTGTGTACGCGGCGATATGGGCGGTCAGCGAGAGCACGGCCGGGGAGGCGAGGCCCTGACCGGTCTCCATGCGGCGGATGAACGTCTCGCGCTCGTCGGAGTCCCCGATGATTCCGTACGAGCCCGACAGTGCCGGGAAGTTGAAGGCCTTGGTGCCCGAGGTGATCAGCGCCCAGCGCCGGATGCGCCCGGCCTCGGCGACGGGGCTGAAGGGCAGATGGCGGTGGCCGTCCGCCACCAGGTCCGCGTGGATCTCATCGCTGACGACGGCGGCGCCGTGGCGCTCGGCGAGGCGCGCGAACTCCGTCAGCTCGTCCTCCCGCCAGACCCGGCCGGTCGGGTTGTGCGGCGAGCAGAGCAGCAGCATCCGGGCGTCCGGCCGTGCCAGCTCCGCCTCCAGCGCTCCCATGTCCCCGACCGGTACGCCGCGCAGCTCGCGCCCCAGTCCGGTGACGGCCTTGCGGAAGCCGTCGTACGTCGGAGTGTGCACGACCACCCCGTCTCCGGGCTCCGTCCACATCTGGAGCAGCTGCGAGAGCTGGTTCAGCACGGAGGGCGCGTAGACCAGCGTCTCGATGTCGAGCGCGGTGTCGTAGCGGGTCGCGTACCAGTGGCGGATCGCCTCCCGGAACTCGCCGAGCCGCCAGTCCGTGTAGCCGAACACCCCGTGCTCGACCCGCTCCTTCAGGGCGCTCAGTACCTCCGGCGGGGAGGCGAAGTCCATGTCGGAGATGGTGAAGGGGAGCAGGTCGGACACCCCGAAGCGGTCCGCGATGCCGTCCCACTGCACCGACCAGCTGCCGCGCCGGTCGATCTCCCGGTCGAAGTCGTATGTGTGCGTCGTCAACTCAAATCCCTCCGGACATGCCGAGGGCCCGGCACCACCGAGGGGGTCGTACCGGGCCCGTCGAACAGAGCCTTACTTCAGCTTCGTACCGGTCGAGCGCAGCGCGGCGCACGCCTCGGTGACGCGCGCGGCCATGCCGGCCTCGGCCAGCTTGCCCCAGGTGCGCGGGTCGTAGGTGGACTTCTTGCCGACCTCGCCGTCGACCTTCAGGACGCCGTCGTAGTTCTTGAACATGTGGTCGGCGACCGGACGCGTGAAGGCGTACTGGGTGTCGGTGTCGAGGTTCATCTTCACGACGCCGTTCTCCAGCGCGGTGGCGATCTCCTCGGCGGAGGAGCCGGAACCGCCGTGGAAGACGAAGTCGAACGGGTTGGCCTTGCCGTACTTCTCGGCGACACCGGCCTGGAGGTCCTTGAGGAGCTCGGGACGCAGGACGACGTTGCCCGGCTTGTAGACGCCGTGCACGTTGCCGAAGGAGGCGGCCAGCAGGTAGCGGCCCTTCTCACCCAGGCCCAGGGCCTCGGCGGTGCGGATCGCGTCGTCGACGGTGGTGTACAGCTCGTCGTTGATCTCGTGGCTGACGCCGTCCTCCTCGCCACCGGTCGGGGTGATCTCGACCTCGAGGATGATCTTGGCGGCGGCGGCCTTCGCGAGCAGCTCCTGGCCGATGGCCAGGTTGTCGGCGAGGGTCTCGGCGGAGCCGTCCCACATGTGCGACTGGAACAGCGGGTTGCGACCGGCCTTGACGCGCTCGGCGGAGATGTCGAGCAGCGGGCGGACGTAGCCGTCCAGCTTGTCCTTCGGGCAGTGGTCGGTGTGCAGCGCGACGGTGATGTCGTACTTGGCGGCGACGATGTGCGCGAACTCGGCCAGGGCGACCGCGCCCGTGACCATGTCCTTGTTGTGCTGGCCGCCCAGGAACTCGGCGCCACCGGTCGAAATCTGGATGATGCCGTCGCTCTCGGCCTCCGCGAAGCCGCGCAGGGCAGCGTGCAGGGTCTGGGACGAAGTCACATTGATGGCCGGGTAGGCGAACTTGCCTGCCTTCGCCCGGTCGAGCATCTCGTTGTAGACCTCGGGGGTTGCGATGGGCATTCGTCCGCTCCTTGTGATGTGCGGTGGGGTGCGTTGCTTGTCCCTGACCTGGGGCGACGTCATCGTCGGGGCCCATCTTTCCAGACTCTCCCCCGGACGCCAGGACGAAGGGGCGGAGCGTTTCACGTGAAACACTCCGCCCCTCATCAAAGCCGCAGGTCAGGCCGTAGGATCGCTGACGCCGGGACCTAAGTCACGACTTCGCGTCGGTCGGCCCGGGACCGCCCCGAGCGTCGGTCCCGCTGCTAGGCCAGGCCCAGCTCGTCCAGCGCGAAGGCGTACAGGTACGGAACGCCCGCCGTAGTGCTGATCTTCTCGCCCGCGCCCGTCGCCCGGTCCACGATCGTCGCGACCGCGACGACCTCGGCGCCGGCCGCCCGCGCCGCCTCGACGGCGGTGAGCGGGGAGCCGCCCGTGGTGGAGGTGTCCTCGACGATCAGGACCCGGCGGCCCTTGATCTCCGGGCCCTCGACCTGGCGCTGCATCCCGTGCGCCTTGGCGGCCTTGCGGACGACGAAGGCGTCCAGGCGCTTCCCCTGCGCGGCGGAGGCGTGCAGCATCGCGGTCGCGACCGGGTCGGCGCCGAGCGTCAGACCGCCCACGGCGTCGAACTCGAGGTCGGCGGTCAGATCGAGCATGACCTGACCGACCAGCGGGGAGGCGGCGCCGTCCAGCGTGATCCGGCGCAGATCGACGTAGTAGTCGGCCTCAAGACCCGACGAAAGAGTCACCTTGCCGTGCACCACGGCCTTGTCCTTGATCTGCTGGAGCAGGTCAGCGCGTACGTCAGTCATGCCCACGAGCTTAGGGGGTGTCTTGTGGATCACGCCGGGCTCCCGACGTCCGGCACGCATATCTGCCGCGTGGTCGTCAGTCGTCGACGCTCCGCGTCGACTCCTTCCTCCGCCTTGCAGCTGCACGCGCCGGACTCCGCTCGCTTATCCGGCCTGATCCACGAGACACTCCCTGGCGCCCGGCCCTACAACCGCCGCCAGGCCCACGTGGCCGCGATCTCCAGCGGCTCGATCGGGGTCACATAGGTCGGATGGGTGTTGAGACCGTTCGGCGGACCGGACTGCGCCTCCACGCAGACCGCCTCTTCCTGCTCGTCGTAGATCACCACCCACTCCGCACGACTGGTCACCTTCAGCTCCAGCCGCTCCGGCCAGGTCAGGGTGACGTCCACACCGCCGGGCATTCCGAAGCAGTCGTCCCACGGGCCCGGGGTGGGGCCGATCCGGCGTCCGGTGGGGAGGTGGTCGGCGCCGCGCTCCTCCTGCCAGTCGGCGGTGAAGTCGATACGGAC
Organism: Streptomyces sp. NPDC039609; assembly: GCF_055596705.1. Lineage (NCBI taxonomy): Bacteria > Bacillati > Actinomycetota > Actinomycetes > Kitasatosporales > Streptomycetaceae > Streptomyces > Streptomyces sp. NPDC039609. The sequence goes on along the minus strand of NZ_JBVIUJ010000007.1, from coordinate 335,885 downwards.
GTCCTTGCCGTCCTCGCCGAGCGTCCGGTTGAACCAGGGGTGCCAGCCGGCCTGGGCGGGGAAGGAGTCGGCGTGGGTCTCGACGCCCAGGGTGAGCGTGAGCCCGTCCTCGGTCAGCTCGAAGAGCTGCGTGACCCGTCCGGCGTACGGCCAGGGGTCCCCCAGTTCATAGGTGAACGCGGCCGTGCGCCCGTCCCCGTCCGCCGTCCGGGCGGCCTTCCACGTGGCGTCGCGCCCGGTGCCGTGGATCGCGTGCGGCGGGGCGTTGAGGGGCATCTGGTGCACGTCGGCGCCGTTGCGGAACCGCCCGTCCTCGATCCGCCCGCACCACGGCACCATCGGGAAGCATCCGTACCGCTCGCCCTGGCGCAGCAGTTCCGTTCCGGCGATCCGCAGGCTCTCGATCCGGCAGCCGTTGTCGGGGTTGATGGTCAACTCGGCGTCGCCCGCCGTCAGTCGTGTCAGCTCGCTCACGGCTCCGACAGTAGACGGGATCAGCGTCGGCGGCGCAGGGCCCGGCCGACGACGACCGCGGAGGCGAGCGCGAGCGCGGCCGCGGGGGCGATCCAGCGCAGGGTGGCGCCCGCGCTGGTCGACTCGGGTGCCGGGACGGGTGCGTACCGCCCGCGCGGTGGGGCGTGGTCGACCTCCTCGGCGGACCGGCCGATCATGGTCCGCCGGGCGTGGGCGGCCTCGGCGGCGGGCGGCTCGGCGGGGTACTCGACCGGCGCGTCCTCGAAGCCCGCGCCCACGAAGGGGTCAAGGGACGGCGGCGGGACCGGCGTGTCGAAGACCGTCGGACGATGGGGCTCCTCGACCCCGTCGTCGACGCCGTCGCTGTCACTGTCGGGCTCGTCCTCGAGCTCGTCCTCGGCCGCGTCCTCGGCCGCGTCGGTGGCGAGGTCCGCGACGGCGGCCAGGCCCGCGGCGAACTTCTCGATCAGCCGCTGGGCCGCCGACTCCCGCGCCTCCTCGGAGAGGTCCGCGAGGCGGCCGGTCTGCTGGGCGCCACCGGTGAAGGTGAGCGTCGTCCCGTCGGCCACCGGGGTGAGCGCGATCGCCAGGGAGAACGTCACCGAGCCCTTGCCACGGACCTCGCTGCCCTTGCCCTCGACGGCGATGACGCCGTCGCGTTCGGCCATGCGCAGCGCGCCGCGGTAGGTGATCGTGTTGCCGCCGGCGCGGATTCTCAGCCGGCCCGAGAGCGGGCCCGCCTCCGCGTCGGCGTCCTGCTGGAGACCGGGGACGCAGCGCGCCACCCGGGCAGGGTCCGTGAGCGTCTCGCGCAGGACGTCGGCCGGTACCGGAACGAACACCTCATGCTCCATGAAAGCCGAGCCTACTCAGACCGGGCGTCGGCGTCGCCTGTTTGTCCAGGGTGCGCTCCCCGCGACGCTCAGCCGCCGTAGCGCGGGTGCACCAGCGTCGACGGCGGCGGTCCGGCGCCCCGCGCGTCGCGGGTCGCCTCCGCGGCCCGTGCCCCCGCCGCCAGAGCGTCCGCCGTCAGGGACCGCAGCCGGGGCGCGTCGGGGGCGAGCCCCAGATCGGGCGGGTAGATGCCGGCGACCGCCAGGACGTACCCCCAGTCCCCCGTCCCCGTCTCCACCTCGGCGGAACGGTCCGCCCGCTCGGCCCGGTCGGGGCCCGCGGCGACGCCCGCACCCCGGCCCCGCGCGCTGTAGGGCCGGGTCGCGAAGCCTGCCGCGCGCAGGGTGGAGTCGACCGTCCAGAAGGTACGGGGGCGGGCCGAGACCGAGCCCGCGTGGACGACGAGCCGCCCCCCGTCGGCGAGGACCCGGGAGGACAGACCGTAGAACTCCTCCGAGTACAGCTTCGTGCCGGCGGAGATCCCGGGATCGGGCAGGTCCGAGATGACCACGTCGTACCGCACGCCCTCCGCCGCGCCACGCAGCCAGCGGAACGCGTCCGCGAACGCCACCCGCACACGCGGGTCCCGGTAGGCATGGCCGTTGAGTGCGGCCAGCTCGGGATTGGTCCGGGCGAGTCGTGCGACTCCGGGGTCGCGCTCGACGACGGTGACGGAGCGGACGCCGGGGTAGCGCAGCACCTCGCGCGCGGCGAGGCCGTCGCCGCCGCCGATGATCAGCACGCGCGCGTGGGGCCCGTTCATCGCGGGGTGCACCAGCGATTCGTGGTAGCGGTACTCGTCCTGGCCGCCGACCCGCAGCCGCCCGTCCACGAAGAGGTCCGGCGGTCCGCCGCGCTCCCCCGTCACCACCACCTCCTGGAGGTCGGTGTGGACGGCGACCCGCACGCTGTCGCCGTACACCGCACGGCGCGCCGCCCGCTCGAAGTCGTCGACGAGGACGGTGGCGGTGGCGAGGACGGCGAGCACCGTCACGTTCGCGGCGATCAGCAGGGCCCGGGACCGGGCGGTCATGTCGCGCCGGAACAGCCAGAGCACCAGGCCGCCGCCCGCCACCGCGTTCACCGCACCGGTCACGAGCGCGCCGGTGAGCTGACCGAGCCAGGGCAGCAGCAGGAACGGGAAGGCGAGGCCCCCGACCAGCGCGCCGACGTAGTCGGCGGCGAACAAGTCGGCGACCGTCCCGGCGGGGTCGGGTGCGCCCTGCTTCCCCCGTGTGCCGGAGGCGCGCGCCGACTCCGCCTTCTGGATCAGCGACATCAGCAGCGGAATCTCGGCCCCGATGAGTACCCCGATGGCGAGCGAGAACCCCACCAGGACGTACCGGGCCTCGCCGAGCCAGGCGAACGCGGCGTACAGCACAAGGGCGGAACAGCCGCCGATCAGCGCGAGTCCGCCCTCGACCAGGCCGAAGCCGACGGCGGCACGGCAGCGCAGCCGCTTGGCGAGCAGCGAGCCGACGCCCATCGCGAAGACCATCAACGACAGCACGACGGAGGCCTGGGTGACCGAGTCGCCGATCAAGTACGAGGCGAGTGCGACCAGTTCCAGCTCGTAGACGAGTCCGCAAGCGGCACAGACGAAGACGACGACGAGGACCGGAAACCGCACCGCACTCGGTCGCACGGGCGCCCGCGTCACCCTCTTGGGTGGCAGGGTCACGGGCGGATCGATCATGTTCGTAACGCTACGTCACACAACTGTCGCCGCTTGTCACCCACACGAGTGCACATGAGGCTCTGGGGCGGCGCGTTCCAGCGTTGCGGGCATACGAACGCCGATCCGCGTCCTGGTGACGACCAACTGCCCTTCCTGCGGGTACGCATGCCAGGTGCGCCACCACACCTGGCCCTCGTGGCGCTGCGCCAGCATCGCCGTGAAGGCGTGCGGGGAGCCGGGGAACGTCCCCGCGAGGCCGTTGGGATGGTCGGCGACGAGCGCGAGCAACTCCTGTGCGCGGCCGGCGAACGAGCCGTGGCACAACGTTTCGACACGCGCCGCGAATTCGTACTCCCACGCGCCGAAGCGCTTGGAGACGCCCAGCGGCAGCGGCGTGCTACTGCCGGGCATACAGGCGACGGTCTCCGAGCAACTGTGCTCCTGTTCCTCCAGAAGCACCTGGTGGGAGGCGCCGAGGAGCCGCAACTGCAGCTTGGCGCCGGTCAGTTCGAGGTCGAGCACGGCGAGGGCGGGCAGCGGCTCGCGCCCGAGTGCCCAGGCCAGATCGGCCGCGCGCGTGTCGGTGTATGAGGTCTTCAGGGTCGTGAGCATGGGTCGGCTCCGCAAACACGGTTTGACGGGTGGGCCGGGGGCGCCCCGGAGAAAGGGTTCAACGAGAGTGGGGGATCGCCGGCTCGGGCACACACGGTCCGAGGGCTGTCTCTTTTCAACAGCGAGGGAATCATGGACGTCGAGCGACTCGCAGCGCTTTTACCCAACTTGCAGCGGTTTCCATCCCCTTCGGGGACCCCACAGTTCAATTGTTCAATCAGAATCGATGTCGACTCCAACACAGAGGTGCCCGGCGGATGTTGGTCCGGCCGGGCACCTGGGTGATCGCGGAGTCGACTGCCCCGTGTCAGTCGCCCCCGCCGCCCCCTCCTCCGCAGCCGCCCCCGCCGCCGCAGGACGAGCCCCCGCCGCAGGACGAGCCGCCGCCGGACCAGCCGCCGCCGCGCCGCCCGCCCCCGCGTCGTGAGCCCTTGACGGATGACGCGATGCCCACCACCACGATCAGGATGATGAATGCGATGATCAGAGCTTCCATGTGTGACTCCCCCGTAGGTCTTGTGTGACAGGGGGATGCCCCCCACCGCTCCGGCCCAAAGCGCACTTGAGGAAGTCCAGAGCTTCACCGCAGGATGGCGGGCATGACACGACCGCTGCTCAATCGCCGGCTCGCCGAGTTCGGGACGACGATCTTCGCCGAGATGTCCGCACTGGCCGTCCGGACGGGGGCGATCAACCTCGGACAGGGCTTCCCCGACACCGACGGCCCGGAGCAGATCCGGGAGGCAGCGGTCCGGGCCCTGCGCGACGGACGCGGCAACCAGTACCCACCGGGGCCCGGCGTTCCCGAGCTGCGCACGGCCGTCGCCGAGCACCAGCTGAAGCGGTACGGCCTCGCCTACGACCCCGACACGGAGGTCCTGGTCACCGCCGGCGCGACGGAGGCGATCGCCGCCTCTCTCCTCGCCCTCCTCGAACCGGGCGACGAGGTGATCGCCCTGGAGCCGTACTACGACTCCTACGCCGCCTGCATCGCGATGGCGGGCGCGACGCGCGTACCGGTCACGCTCCGCCCGCACGAAGGCGCCTACCACCTCGACCTGGACGAGCTGCGGAACGCCGTCACCGACCGGACGCGGCTCATCCTCCTCAACACCCCGCACAACCCCACCGGCACCGTCCTGACCCGCGGAGAACTCACCGCAGTCGCGGAGCTCGCCGTCGCACGCGATCTGCTCGTCGTCACCGACGAGGTGTACGAGCACCTGGTCTTCGACGACGCCGAGCACGTGCCGATCGCGAGCCTGCCGGGGATGCGCGAGCGCACGGTCACCATCGGCTCGGCCGGCAAGACCTTCTCCTTCACCGGCTGGAAGGTCGGCTGGATCACCGCGACCCCCGCGCTGACCACCGCCGTCCGGTCGGCGAAGCAGTTCCTGACCTATGTCTCCTCGGGCCCGTTCCAGTACGCGGTCGCCGAGGCGCTGCGCCTGCCCGACACGTACTTCGACGATCTGCGCGCGGATCTCCTGGCCAAGCGCGACCTGCTGAGCGACGGCCTGGCCCAGGCGGGCTTCGAGGTCTACCGGCCGGCGGGCACCTACTTCGTCACCACCGACATCCGCCCCCTCGGAGAGTCCGACGGCTTCGCCTTCTGCCGCGCTCTGCCGGAGCGGGCGGGCGTGGTCGCCATCCCGAACGCGGTCTTCTACGACCACCAGGACCAGGGCGCCCCGTTCGTACGCTTCGCGTTCTGCAAGCGGCTCGACGTCCTCGCCGAGGCGGTCTCGCGGCTCAAGCAGCTCTGAGCGGACCGCGCCGGAGCGCAGCGGCGGTCGGGATCACGAGGGCCCGAGGGGGCGGCGGTCACCGAGGTCTTCGCGCCGGCCCGGCAGGGCGACGCGGAGGCGGAGGCGGAGGCGGCGGCGGAGGCGGCGGAGGCGGCGGTGGAGCGCCGGGGCCGGGTACGCCAGGCGCTCGGCCGCGCCGCTGCCCGCGTTCCCGCTGCTGCCGCCACCGGCCCCCGCACCGACGAAAGCCCGGCCGAGGGCCGCGATCGTGGTGATCACGGCTCTGGCCGGGCTCTCGTCCAGTGACGGGGTGTACGCGCTGACGATCGCGTACACGGCCCTGTGGGGAGCCGAGGGCTACTCGCCCTCGGACTCCTTGTCCTCGGGGGACTCCAGGCCGAACTGCTCCACGAGCCACTTGTCGAACTCGATGGAGGCGCGCACCCAGCTGACGGTGGAGGACACGAAGTGCTCCAGCGCGACGCCGGTGCCGATCAGCATCTGGGCCTCACCGATGAGGCGGAGGGTGGCGGAGCCGTCCTCCTCCTCGTGCAGGTGCGTGTACACCTTGGGCCACAGGGTGCGGCGGTTCCAGTCGTCGATCGCGTCGAGAACCTTGGCGCGGTCGTCGGCGGAGTGCGGGCGGTCGTAGAACGTCCGCACCGAGAAGACACGCTGGTCCTCCTCGCCGCGGAACATGAAGTACGTCCGGAATTCCTCCCACGGCGCCGCGAGGTCACCCTCGTCGTCGACGACGTACTTCAGCTCCATCTGGTCCAGGAGCTGCTTGACCAGGTCCTGGTCGGGGACGACGGGGCCCGCCGGTCCTGCGGCCTGAGGCTGGGGCTGGCCCCCGAAATTCGGAATCGAGGACGGGTCGATGCTCACCGTGAATATCCCTTCGTACGGTTGCCGCCATCCTCCCCCATGCCGGGCGGTATGGCGCAAGCCCCACCTCCCGCGATCCGCTGCGGGCTGACAAGATCTGGTGCTTATGGGGGACAAACCGAAGCCTGTACGGCCGCGCGCACGCACGTGGATCTGGGTGTCGGCGCTGGTGTCGATCTTCTGCGGGGGCCCGCTGGCCCTGGTGGCCTGGACCGTGTGGGAGTGGAGGGACGTCGGCCGGCCGCAGCCGGTCGACTGCGTCAAGGTGATGGCCTTCGCGGAGGCGACCCTGCCGCAGAGCGCCCGGGACGCGCGGTGCACGGCGGCCCACTGGCAGGACACGACCGTCGACGCGGAGTTCCGGATGCCGCGCCGGGAGGTCGGCCCGTGGCTGGCGGGGACGTACCCGGGCCACGAACCGAGCAAGTTCTGCGATGTGGACTTCTGCCTAAACGTGCAGTACGGCGAGACACCCGCACCCAGCGGGGCGGCCGCCGTGGACGTGAAGGTGACGTACGAGGACGGCGACACCGCCCTCGTACGTCTGGGGTCCTTCGACCTCTGACCGCGCCCGGCTACTGCGCCGCGCCCACGATCAGACCGTCCTCGAAACGGTCGACGCGGACCGTGTCGCCGTCGCGGACCTCGCCCGCGAGGATCTCCTTCGCCAGCCGGTCGCCGATCGCCGTCTGGATGAGGCGGCGCAGCGGCCGGGCGCCGTACGCCGGGTCGTTGCCCTCCTCCGCCAGCCAGGCCAGCGCCTCCGGGGTGACCTCCAGCGTCAGCCGGCGTTCGGCGAGGCGCTTGGCGAGCCGGTCGATCTGGAGCTGCGCGATCCGCCCCAGCTCGGACTTGTCGAGCGCCGAGAAGACCACCAGGTCGTCGAGCCGGTTGAGGAATTCCGGCTTGAAGGAGGCCCTCACCACGTCCATGACCCGCTGCTTCTTCTCGTCCTCGCCGATCAGAGGGTCGACCAGGTACTGGCTGCCCAGGTTGGACGTCAGGATCAGGATGGTGTTGCGGAAGTCGACCGTCCGGCCCTGACCGTCGGTGAGCCGGCCGTCGTCGAGGACCTGGAGCAGGATGTCGAAGACCTCCGGGTGGGCCTTCTCCACCTCGTCGAGCAGCACCACGCTGTACGGGCGGCGGCGCACCGCCTCCGTGAGCTGGCCGCCCTCCTCGTAGCCGACGTAGCCGGGGGGCGCGCCGACGAGCCGGGCGACGGAGTGCTTCTCGCCGTACTCCGACATGTCGATGCGGACCATGGCCCGCTCGTCGTCGAAGAGGAAGTCCGCGAGCGCCTTCGCCAGCTCGGTCTTGCCGACACCGGTGGGGCCGAGGAAGAGGAAGGAGCCGGTGGGGCGGTCGGGGTCGGCGATCCCGGCGCGCGTGCGGCGGACGGCGTCGGAGACCGCCCGTACGGCCTCGGTCTGGCCGATCAGCCGCCTGCCGAGCTCGTCCTCCATGCGCAGCAGCTTCTGCGTCTCGCCCTCCAGGAGGCGGCCGGCGGGGATACCGGTCCAGGCGCCGACCACGTCCGCGATGTCGTCGGGGCCGACCTCCTCCTTGACCATCGTGTCCTTCGAGACCTCCTGCTCGGCCTCGGACGCCTCCTCCAGCTCGCGTTCGAGCGTCGGGATCTCGCCGTAGAGCAGCTGGGAGGCGGTGTCGAAGTCGCCGTCGCGCTGGGCCCGCTCGGCGCGGCCGCGGAGCTCGTCGAGCCGCTCCTTGAGCTCACCGACGCGGTTGAGGGACTGCTTCTCCTTCTCCCAGCGGGCGGTCAGACCGCGCAGCTCCTCCTCGCGGTCGGCGAGGTCGCGGCGGAGCTTCTCCAGGCGCTGCTTGCTCGCGTCGTCGGACTCGTTCTTGAGCGCCAGCTCCTCCATGCGCAGCCGGTCCACGGAGCGCTGCAGCTCGTCGATCTCGACGGGCGAGGAGTCGATCTCCATCCGGAGCCGGGAGGCGGCCTCGTCGACGAGGTCGATGGCCTTGTCCGGCAGGAAGCGGGAGGTGATGTACCGGTCGGAGAGGGAGGCGGCGGCCACGAGCGCGGAGTCGGCGATCTGGACCTTGTGGTGGGCCTCGTACCGGCCCTTGAGTCCGCGCAGGATCGCGATGGTGTCCTCGACGCTCGGCTCGGCGACCAGGACCTGCTGGAAGCGGCGCTCCAGGGCGGGGTCCTTCTCGATCCGCTCGCGGTACTCGTCGAGGGTCGTCGCGCCGACCATGCGCAGCTCGCCGCGGGCCAGCATCGGCTTGAGCATGTTGCCGGCGTCCATGGCGGAGTCGCCGCCGGCGCCCGCGCCGACGACGGTGTGCAGCTCGTCGATGAAGGTGATGATCTGGCCGTCGCTGGCCTTGATCTCGGAGAGGACGGTCTTCAGTCGCTCCTCGAACTCGCCGCGGTACTTGGCACCGGCGACCATCGCGCCGAGGTCGAGCGAGACCAGGCGCTTGTCGCGGAGCGACTCGGGGACGTCGCCCTTCACGATCCGCTGGGCCAGTCCCTCGACGACGGCGGTCTTGCCGACGCCGGGCTCGCCGATGAGGACCGGGTTGTTCTTGGTGCGGCGGGAGAGGACCTGGACGACGCGCCGGATCTCCTGGTCGCGCCCGATGACGGGGTCCAGCTTCCCCTCCCGCGCGGCGGCCGTGAAGTCCGTACCGAACTTCTCCAGCGCCTTGTACTGACCCTCCGGGTCGGGTGTGGTCACCCGGCGTCCTCCCCTTGCCTTCTCGAACGCGTCCAGCAGCCTCTTCGCGCTCGCCCTCTGCCCGTCGAGGACCTCGCCCGCCTGGCCGCCCTTCGCGGCGATCCCGATGAGCAGGTGCTCGGTCGAGAGGTACTCGTCCCCGAGCTCCTTGGCCACCTTGGCGGCCTCGGCGATGACGGCGAGCAGCTCCCGGTTGGGCTGCGGCGGCGCGACCGTGGAACCGGTCACGCTGGGCAGGGCGGCGAGCAGCCGCTCCGCCCCGGACCGTACCGCGGCCTGGTCGGCGTCGACGGCCGCGAGCAGGTCGACGATGTTCTCGTTGTCCTGGCCGGCGAGCAGGGCGAGGAGCAGATGCGCGGGGGTCAGATCGGGGTGCCCCCCGGACACGGCACGGCTGGTGGCCGCGTTGATCGCGTCCCGGCTCCTGTTGGTCAGTTCGGCGTCCACGTGCGCTTTCTCCTCCTCGGTGTGCGCTGTACACGGTCTATGACTCATCCAGCGTACACAAAGTTGAGTCTATTCCGCTCAAGGTGTCGCGCATACCCGTCCCACGGGTAGGTTCCGGGCATGGCGACTGACCCGCGGAACCCGGACGACTCGTATCTCAGCTTCTGGCGCGAGTACCACATGAGCACCCTGACGACCCCGCGCCCGGACGGCACTCCGCACGTGGTGGCGGTGGGCGTCACGTACGACCCCGAGGGCGGCGAGAACGGCATCGCCCGGGTGATCACCAACAAGCACAGCCACAAGGTCGCCAACGTCCTGGCGGCGGGCCCCGAGGGCGCGCGCGTCGCGGTCTGCCAGGTGGACAAGGGGCGCTGGGCGACGCTGGAGGGCGTGGCGCGCATCCGTACGGAGGCGGACGTCGTCGCGGACGCGGTGGACCGTTACGCGACGCGCTACGGCCGGACCCCGGCCCCGAACCCGGACCGGGTGGTCATCGAGATCGCGCTGACGCGGGCCATGGGCCGGGCGTAGCACCACCCGCTCGCGTACGAGAGCCTCCGCACGGGCTTCCGTACGCGCTCCCGCACGAGCTTCCGTACGCGGACAGCACAACGGCGCCATCGCGTTTCAGGTCCGCGATGGCGCCGTTGTGTGGGGGAAGCACCTGAGCGATCTACAACGACGGGGGAACCGCTCAGGCACTGCGGGGGGTGGCGGTGATGGTCTCGGGCTCGAGCAGCTGGTGGTCCCGCTGGTCGAGATTGACGAAAATCATGCCGTACCGGATGGCACAGCGAACGGGCTGCGGGGCTCCGCGGGGCCGGCGCAGACACCGGTAGGCGCGAACGTCCTCGTCCTGCTCACGAGCGACGACGATCGGTTCTCCGAAGAGGGTGACCATCAACGAATCGCCACGGTGGGGGATGGCCGTGACGAGATCGATGAAATGCCACCCGGATCGATAGGCCGAAGCCATCTCTCGCCGGAAGACCCGGTCGTCCGGCGGCACGGTCATGCGTCCGCGCCCGCCGGGGAGGAGTCCCACACCGGATCGGCCTGGGCTGCCGGGGACACGTCCCACACCGGGTCGGTCACACCCGCCGGAGATACGTCCCACACAGGATCGCCGGCCGGGACGACATCCCACACCGGATCACCGGGAGCGGCGACAACACTGACAGGAGCGCTGTCCCATACCGGGTCGCTGGTGGCCAGCGCTCCTACTGCCGCCGCCCCTATGAAGACGGAAGCAAGTACCGAGCGAAGCAGTTTTCTGGACATGAGCGGCTTCGACCTCACTTGATGGTTTCCTCTCCCCCGCGTACAAGACGATGGCTCAGTCTTTGCGCTTCCACCACCAGGGCAATGCATCATGTTCCTGAAATACAGGATCCTGGGGGGTGTTCAAATGCCGCAGAACGAATCAGAACCGACACATCCCCACGGTCATGTCGATCTCTGTGCAGCCGGATCGGACTTGTACGCCAGTGCGTTGCGTACCGGGCGAATAACCAGGAGCGAGGCAGAAGCCGCGCCCTGCCTCATGGACCTGGCACTTCTCCACCCGGACGCAGACGACCCCGCGTGGCTGCGGCCGGTCCCACCCTCGGCGGCACTGGCCCGGCTCGTCCACCCCCTGGAGCGGGAAATCCAGGAGCGCCGCAGCCTGGCCACGGGACTTTCCAGCGTTTTCGAGCCGTTCATGGCCATCAGCGCCCAGGACCCCTCGACGACCCACGCGATCACCGTCCTCGAAGGCATCAACCGCATCGACGCCGTCCTCGGCCGCGCCACCGCCGAGTGCTCGCAGGAACTGCTGACCATCCAGCCCGGCGGCGGACGCAGCGAACACACCCTCAACACCGCGCTCCACCGCATCCAGCCGCTCCTCGAACGCGGGGTCCGCGTCCGCACCCTCTACCAGCACACGGCGCGCCACAGCCACGGCATGCAGGTCTACCTGGAACAGGCCGGCATGGACCGGCTCCAGGTCCGGACGCTGGAGGAGTCCATAGAGCGGCTCATCATCATCGACCGCTCGGTGGCCCTGATACCCGCCCGCCAGGACCGCCAAGTCGCCCTGGAACTGCGCCATCCGGGCCTGGTCGAGTATCTTGCGACCGTCTTCGAACAGTCCTGGGCCCGGGCCACCCCGTTCGGCGAGCAGGTGCCCTACGCACAGACCCACGACGGCATCAGCGGCATCCAGCGCTCCATCGCCAAGCTCCTCGTCGAGGGCCACGTCGACGAGGCCATCGCCCGCCGGCTCGGCATGAACGTCCGGACCTGCCGCGCCCACATCGCCAAGCTGGCCGCCGCCCTCGGCAGCGGCAGCCGAGCCCAACTCGGCTATCTCATCGCCCAGTCCGGAATTCTGAACCAGGACCGCTGACCAAAATGTACGCACAGATCGACCTGGACGGCCAGGCCGGCACCCTGCGGGTGTCCGGGCACGGGATGCCGACCGTGGAGCTCGTACGGGCCCCGGGAACCACCCCGGACCCGCACATCCCCATCGGGACCCGCAAGCGCGACCTGCTCACCCTCACCGTCGACGGGGAGCCCGCCCGCATCCGGCCCTCGCGAGGGCGGCTGCTGCGGCGCTCGTACCGGGTCGACGTCCGTGTCGGCGGCGTGCGCTACCGGCTCGTGCCGTGCGGTTACGTCGACAGCCGGCTGATCCGGGACGGGCGCCCGCTCGGCACCCTGGAGTCCTCCGGAGACGGCCGTGTCGACGACGACTGGGCCCCCGGCGCGGAGCCCGAGCCCCTGGACCGGGCCGTCGGCACCGCCCTCGCCGCCGCCTTCGGCACCGGCGCCGCGCCGTGGTGGGAGACCCTCGGGGACATCGTCGGCGAACTCATCCCCTAGCACCGCACACACGAAGGCCCCCTCCCGCGGGAGGGGGCCTTCGCGCCGTTCCGAGAACTACTCGCCGCCGGGCCGCTTGGGGCGCCACACCACCAGCGCGCTCGCCTGCTGCACGTCGGTGTACGGCACCAGGTCCCGCCGGTACGAGGCGTGCACCTGCGCCTCGCGCTGACGCATCGCCGACGCGGCGCCCTCGACGGCCGCCGACAGCTCGGCGACACGCTGCTGGAGCGCCGCGACCTGGTTCTCCAGCTCGATGATGCGCTTGATGCCCGCCAGGTTGATGCCCTCGTCCTGCGACAACGCCTGCACCGTGCGGAGCAGTTCGATGTCACGGGCCGAGTAGCGCCGGCCCCGGCCCGCCGTGCGGTCGGGTGAGACCAGGCCGAGGCGGTCGTACTGCCGGAGCGTCTGCGGGTGCAGGCCCGAGAGCTGGGCCGCCACCGAGATGACGTACACCGGCGTCTCGTCGGTCAGTTCGTACGGATTGCGGCTGCGTCCCGGTCTGCTGTCCATCGGGTCAAGCTCCCTTCGCGGCCTGGAACAACTCTGCCCTGGGGTCCTCGCCCGCCGTCGCCTGACGGTAGGTCTCGAGGGCCTCGCGGGCCTTGTCGTCGAGCTCCTTCGGTACCGCGACCTCCACCGTCACCAGCAGATCGCCGCGCGTACCGTCCTTGCGGACCGCGCCCTTGCCACGGGCGCGCATGGTCCGGCCGTTGGGGGTGCCGGCGGGCAGCTTCAGCGTGACCGCCGGGCCTCCCAGGGTCGGCACCTTGATCTCGCCGCCGAGCGCCGCCTCGTCGAAGGTGACGGGCACGGTGACGGTCAGGTTGTCGTCCTTGCGGCCGAAGACCGGATGGGCGTCGACATGGACGACGACGTACAGGTCACCGCTCTGGCCGCCGCGCTCGCCCGGAGCTCCCTTGCCCCGCAGCCGGATCCGCTGGCCGTCGGAGACTCCCGCGGGGATACGGACCTGCATGGTGCGGGAGGACTTGGCCCGCCCGCTGCCCTTGCAGACCTCGCAGGGGGTCTCGGCGATCAGACCGCGGCCCTTGCAGTCCACGCACGGGTCGGTGAGCGAGAAGGATCCGCTGCCGCCGCGCGAGACCTGGCCGGTGCCGACGCAGGTCGGGCACACGCGGGGCGTGCCGTTCTTGTCGCCGGTGCCCGAACAGGCCTTGCAGGGCGCCTGGGAGGACATCCGCAGCGGCACCGTGGCACCGTCCACGGCCTCGGTGAAGCTGAGCGTCACCTCGGACTCGATGTCCTGACCGCGGCGCGGCTGCGTACGCGTACCCGCGCCGCCGCCCGCGCCCCGGTTGAACAGTCCGCCGAAGACGTCGCCGAGGCCGCCGCCGAAGCCGCCCGCCCCGCCCGGGCCGCCGGGGCCCTGGGCGCCGCCGAAGAGGTCGCCCAGGTCGAAGTTGAAGTTGCCGCCGCCCGGGCCTCCGGCACGGAAGCCTCCGTTGCCGAAGAGCGCGCGGGCGTCGTCGTACTCCTTGCGCTTCTTGGGGTCGCCGAGGATGTCGTTCGCCTCGGAGATCTCCTTGAAGCGCTCCTCCGCCTTGGTGTCACCCTTGTTGGCGTCCGGGTGGTTCTCGCGGGCGAGCTTCCGGTACGCCTTCTTGATCTCGGCGTCGGTGGCGTCCTTGGGGACGCCGAGAACCTTGTAGTAGTCCTTCTCGACGAAGTCCTTCGTGCTCATCGACGTCCCTCCTCTCGGACGATCTTCGCGCTAGCCCTCCTCGGGGCCACCGCTCTCCTCGTCTGCCGACTTCTCTTCCTTCGCGGCCGGCGTCGCCCCGGGCTGGGGCTCGGCCACCGCCACGCGCGCGGGCCGGATGGTCCGCTCGCCGATCCGGTACCCCGGCTGCAGGATCGCCACGCAGGTCGTCTCGGTGACATCCGGCGCGTACGAGTGCATCAGGGCCTCGTGGATCGTCGGGTCGAAGGGCTCGCCCTCCTTGCCGAACTGCTGCAGCCCCATCTTGGCGGCCACCGTCTCCAGCGACTCGGCCACCGACTTGAAGCCGCCCACGAGCTCGCCGTGGTCCCGGGCCCGACCGATGTCGTCGAGCACGGGCAGAAGCTCCGTCAGAAGGCCCGCGACCGCGATCTCCTTGACGGTGACCCGGTCCCGCTCCACCCGACGGCGGTAGTTCTGGTACTCGGCCTGGAGCCGCTGGAGGTCCCCGGTGCGCTCGGAGAGCGCGCTGCGGACCTGGTCCAGCTGGGCGGTGAGACCTGCGGTCTCGGCCGAGCTCTTGCTGCTTGCGTCCCCGGCCGGGGCCGCCGGGCCCTCCTCCGTGGAGGGGGCCTCGGCGGCGTCGGCGGCGTCGTCAGGGGTGGCGCCGGAGGGGACGTCGGGCTGCTCGTCGAAGCCCGGGGTCTCCTCCGTCATCAGACAGCGCCGCCCTTCGGCTTCTCGTCGTCGACGATCTCGGCGTCGACCACGTCGTCGTCGGCCTTGGCCTCGCCCTGCGGGGCGTCGCCGCCGGCGGCCTGGGCGGCCTGCGCGTCGGCGTACATGGCCTGGCCGAGCTTCTGGGAGACGGCCGCGACCTTCTCGGTGGCGGTACGGATCTCCGCGGTGTCCTCGCCCTTGAGCTTCTCCTTCAGCTCGGCGACGGCGGCCTCGACCTCGGTCTTGACCTCACCGGGGACCTTGTCCTCGTTGTCCTTGAGGAACTTCTCCGTCTGGTAGACGAGCTGCTCGCCCTGGTTGCGGGACTCGGCGGCCTCGCGACGGGCGTGGTCCTCGTCCGCGTACTTCTCGGCCTCTTCGCGCATCCGGTTGACCTCGTCCTTCGGCAGCGAGGAGCCACCGGTGACGGTCATCTTCTGCTCCTTGCCCGTGCCCAGGTCCTTCGCGGTCACGTGCATGATGCCGTTGGCGTCGATGTCGAACGCGACCTCGATCTGCGGGACACCACGCGGGGCCGGCGGCAGACCGGTCAGCTCGAACATGCCGAGCTTCTTGTTGTACGCCGCGATCTCGCGCTCGCCCTGGTAGACCTGGATCTGCACCGACGGCTGGTTGTCCTCGGCCGTCGTGAAGATCTCGGACCGCTTGGTCGGGATCGTGGTGTTGCGCTCGATGAGCTTGGTCATGATGCCGCCCTTGGTCTCGATACCAAGCGACAGCGGGGTCACGTCGAGGAGCAGGACGTCCTTGACCTCACCCTTGAGCACACCGGCCTGCAGGGCGGCGCCGATGGCGACGACCTCGTCCGGGTTCACGCCCTTGTTGGCCTCCTGGCCACCGGTCAGCTCCTTGACGAGCTCGGCGACGGCCGGCATACGGGTGGAGCCACCGACGAGAACGACGTGGTCGATCTCGGACAGGTTGATGCCCGCGTCCTTGATGACGTTGTGGAACGGCGTCTTGCAGCGGTCCAGAAGGTCCGCGGTCAGCTGCTGGAACTGAGCGCGCGTGAGCTTCTCCTCCAGGTGCAGCGGACCCTCGGCGGAGGCGGTGATGTACGGCAGGTTGATCGACGTCTCGGTGGAGGACGACAGCTCGATCTTCGCCTTCTCCGCGGCCTCGCGGAGACGCTGGAGAGCCATCTTGTCCTTGGCCAGGTCGACGCCGTGACCGTTGGCGAACTGCTTCACCAGGTAGTCGACGACGCGCTGGTCCCAGTCGTCACCACCGAGGTGGTTGTCACCATTGGTGGCCTTCACCTCGACGACGCCGTCGCCGATCTCCAGGAGGGACACGTCGAAGGTGCCGCCACCGAGGTCGAAGACGAGGATCGTCTGGTCGTCCTTGTCCAGGCCGTAGGCCAGGGCGGCCGCGGTCGGCTCGTTGACGATGCGCAGGACGTTGAGGCCCGCGATCTCACCGGCCTCCTTGGTGGCCTGACGCTCGGAGTCGTTGAAGTACGCCGGGACGGTGATGACCGCGTCGACGACCTTCTCGCCCAGGTACGCCTCGGCGTCGCGCTTCAGCTTCTGCAGGATGAAGGCGCTCATCTGCTGCGGGTTGAAGTTCTTGCCGTCGATCTCGATCTTCCAGTCGGTGCCCATGTGGCGCTTGACCGACCGGATGGTCCTGTCGACGTTGGTGACCGCCTGACGCTTGGCGACCTCGCCGACGAGCACCTCGCCGTTCTTCGCGAAGGCGACGACGGACGGCGTGGTCCTGGCGCCTTCGGCGTTGGTGATGACGGTGGGCTCGCCGCCTTCGAGAACGCTGACGACGGAGTTAGTCGTGCCCAGGTCGATGCCGACCGCACGTGCCATTTCAATTCCTCCAGCTGACTGACTTGAGTGGAACTGACTCAAGGATGCATGACGACGCTCACCTCGTCAACAGACCTGAGTGGAGGCGACTCAACTCTTCACCCTGAGAGCCGCTCAAAGAGACGCCGCTGGCGCGTCATTCCCGGCCCGGACACCTCTCCGCATGAGAGAGTCCGGGGTGCCCCTGCCGGGCATAGCGGGCATATCCCACGAATATCCCATGAATGTCACTCGAAAGGGTGTGGGGAATGACGGCCAAACGCGCACTCGACCTCCTCGGCGGAATCGTCCTGCTGGCCGTCCTGGCGCCGGTGATCGCGGCCGTCGCCCTCTCGCTCGCACTCGCGACGGCCGGCGCCGGCGGGGTGACGCGCCGCCGGACCGTCGCGGGCCGGGGCGGAAGCGTCTTCACGATGGTCACGTTCCGTACGAAGAGCGCGCTGGCCGCACTGCCCCTTCTGCTCCATGTCGTACGGGGAGAGATGTCCCTGGTCGGCCCGTGCCCCCTCACCCCCGGACACCGGGAGTGCGTGGGCGAGGCGCGGCGCCGACTGTCGGTCCGGCCGGGGATGACCGGGCTCTGGCAGATCAGCGGACGTTCGGAGCTGCCGTGGGAGGAACGCGAGCTGCTCGATCTCCACTATGTGGACCATCACTGGCTGGGGATGGACCTCGCGATCCTGGCGCGTACGCTTCCAGCAGTCCGGAGACGTCGCTCGGCAAGGCTTGCCTGAGCGACACAGATCACCGCAAGCGCCGCTACAGCGCGGCACTGGGAGGCGGTAATCTCAGCACGGACTGAATAAGTTACCGCTTAGTAGTGCCACACTCGGCAGTGTCGGCACTCCGCCTCGCAGGCCCGCCCGAGGAGCCCCTCATGCAACTCGCCGCGATCATCGTGTCGATCGCCATCACGGTGGTGGCCGTCGCGCTGTTCGGCCGCGCCATCGCGCAGATCTACCGCTTCGTGATGCTCGGCCAGCCCGTACCCGCGGGAACGCGCACCGGCGATCCCACACAGCGCACCATCACGCTGGTCAAGGAGTTCCTCGGCCATACGCGCATGAACCGCTGGGGCATCGTCGGCGTGGCGCACTGGTTCGTGGCGGTGGGCTTCTTCTCGCTGCTGCTCACGATCGTCAACGCCTTCGGCCAGCTCTTCCAGGCCGACTGGCTGATCCCGATCATCGGCGACTGGCTGCCGTACGAGATCTTCACCGAGTTCCTCGGTCTGATGACCGTCCTCGGCATCCTGACGCTGATCATCATCCGGCAGCTGAACCGGCCGGGCGGAGCGGGCCGCAAGTCCCGCTTCGCGGGCTCCAAGACAGGTCAGGCGTACTTCGTCGAGGCCGTCATCCTGATCGTCGGCGTCTGCATCATGACGCTGCGCGCCCTGGAAGGCGTCCAGCACCACGTGACCAGCTGGGAGCCGGGCTTCTTCGCCTCGTACCCGCTGATCGCGCTGCTCGACGGTCTGGACCTGAGCACGATCCAGCACCTCACCTACTTCTTCGCGGCGCTCAAGATCGTCACGTCCTTCACCTGGATGATCACGGTCTCGCTGAACACCAACATGGGTGTGGCCTGGCACCGCTTCCTCGGCTTCCCGAACATCTGGTTCAAGCGGAAGGCCGACGGCTCCACCGCCCTCGGCGCGCTGCTGCCGATGACGACGGCCGGCAAGGAGATCGACTGGGAGGACCCGGCCGAGGACGCCGTCTTCGGTGTCTCCCAGGTCGAGCAGTTCTCCTGGAAGGGCATCCTCGACTTCTCCACCTGCACCGAGTGCGGCCGCTGCCAGTCGCAGTGCCCCGCCTGGAACACGGGCAAGCCGCTCTCCCCCAAGCTCCTGATCATGTCGCTGCGCGACCACGCGCACGCCAAGGCGCCGTACCTGCTGGCCGGCGGCGGCAAGGACATGGAGGGCAACGAGCAGGCGTCCGAGGAGCAGCTCAAGGACGTCCCGGCCGCCGCGCTGGCCGAGGCCGAGCGCCCGCTGATCGGCACCGCCGAGGAGAACGGCGTCATCGACCCGGACGTCCTGTGGTCCTGCACCACCTGCGGCGCCTGTGTCGAGCAGTGCCCGGTCGACATCGAGCACATCGACCACATCGTCGACATGCGCCGCTACCAGGTGATGATCGAGTCCGCCTTCCCCTCGGAGGCCGGCACGATGCTCAAGAACCTGGAGAAGAAGGGCAACCCCTGGGGTCTGGCCAAGAAGCAGCGCGTCGAGTGGACCAAGGAGGTCGACTTCGAGGTCCCGATCGTCGGCAAGGACGTCGAGGACCTCACCGAGGTCGACTACCTGTACTGGGTCGGCTGCGCCGGCGCCCTGGAGGACCGGGCCAAGAAGACCACCAAGGCCTTCGCCGAGCTGCTGCACATGGCGGGCGTCTCGTTCGCGATCATGGGCGGCGAGGAGAAGTGCACCGGTGACTCGCCCCGCCGCCTGGGCAACGAGCCGCTGTTCCAGCAGCTCGGCCAGGAGAACGTCGCGATGCTGAACATGGCGTTCGGCGAGGATGACGAGGACGAGTCGACGAAGAAGCCGAAGTCGGCGAAGAAGATCGTCGCGACCTGCCCGCACTGCTTCAACACGATCGCGAACGAGTACCCGCAGCTGGGCGGCGAGTTCGAGGTCATCCACCACACGCAGCTGCTCCAGCACCTCATCGACGAGGGCAAGCTGATCCCGGTGACCCCGGTCGACGGGCTCATCACCTACCACGACCCGTGCTACCTGGGCCGCCACAACAAGGTCTACACGCCCCCGCGCGAGATCATGTCGGCCGTCCCGGGCCTGCGTCAGCAGGAGATGCACCGCCACAAGGAGCGCGGCTTCTGCTGTGGCGCCGGTGGCGCGCGGATGTGGATGGAGGAGCGGATCGGCAAGCGCATCAACAACGAGCGCGTCGACGAGGCCCTGTCCCTCAACCCGGACATCGTCTCCACCGCCTGCCCGTTCTGCCTCGTCATGCTGACCGACTCGGTCAACGGCAAGAAGAACGAGGGCAAGGCCAAGGAGTCCGTCCAGGTCGTGGACGTGGCCCAGCTGCTGCTCGACTCGGTGAAGGCGAAGCCGGAGCCGGAGTCCGTCTCGGAGTCCGTCTCCGCCGAGTAGTCGTCACGTACGAGAGGGCCGTCCCGCGCCGCGCGGGGCGGCCCTCTCCTTTGTGAACCCCTGGGGGCGGGGCGGCCCTCTCCTCCGCGGACCCCCTAGGGGATGTCACAGCTCAGTGGCAAAGGCGCGCCCTGACAGCGGGAACGGGTACGTTCAATGCGTGGCTGGATTCAGGAACGGACGCGGCCGGGACAACCGCCCCCCGCAACAACAACCGCAGCAGGCGCCGTACGGGTACAACGCGGCCCCGCCGCCCCACCCGCAGCAGCAGTGGGGCCGACAGGCCCCGCAGGGCGGCGGCGGTGGCTACGACGGGGAGCCGGAGTACTTCGGGGACCCGTACGCGGCGCAGCAGCAACAGCAGCAGCACTACGCGGCGAACACGCCGGGGCACACGCAGATGTTCAGCGTGAACGAGGACCCGTACGGCGCCGGCGCGACGTACCAGGCCGCCCCCGCGCCCACGGGGCCGCGCCTGCCCTGGAAGGCCCTGCTGAGCGGCATCGTGCTGCGCCCGGCACCGACGTTCCTGCAGATGCGGGACCACGCGGTGTGGGGCCCGGCGCTGACCGTCACGTTCCTCTACGGACTGCTCGCGATCTTCGGGTTCGACAAGGCGCGCGACGAGGCGATCAACGCGACGCTGTCGACGGCGATCCCGTACGTCCTGATGACGGGCATCGGCTTCGTCGTCGCCGGCCTGATCCTGGGCGCGGTGACCCACACCCTGGCCCGCCAGCTCGGCGGCGACGGCACGTGGCAGCCGACGGTGGGCCTGTCGATGCTGATCATGTCGATCACCGACGCGCCCCGACTGGTCTTCGCGCTCTTCCTGGGCGGCGAGAACGGCCTGGTACAGGTCCTCGGCTGGATCACCTGGCTGGCGGCGGCCGCGCTGTTCACGACGATGGTGAGCCGCTCGCACGACCTGCCGTGGCCGAAGGCCCTGGGCGCGTCGGCGATCCAACTGGTCGCGCTGCTGAGCCTGATCAAGCTGGGCACGCTGTAACACGTACGGACAAGGAGAAGCCCCCCATCGCACGGCGGTGGGGGGCTTCTCCTCTGCTCAGCACTGTCGAATACCAGCCACGGACAACGGTTGGAGGCCATTCCCGGCACCGCCTCCCCTATCCCGTTGAGTGTCATCGTCACGCCAACAAAGATCGGCAGCGCTCCACCGCATGGACTCATTCTCAACTCGTTCGAGGAGTTTCATGCCTGGCAAGCTTTCGCGCATCGCGGTGTTCTCGGCCGCGCTGGCCGCTTTCGGAATGAGGGGAGCCGTGTCGAGCACTGCTTCCGCCGCTCCCACGTCGATGCACTTCATCACGCACTACAGCTCCGAGGCGCAGTGCCAGGGTGGCGGCGCCTACTACGTTCGCCACGGCTACTCGTCCTACTACTGTCTCCGCGAGTCCGCCGGCTGGGGCCTGTACGTCTGGGACTGACCTCTCCGTCCCACGAATGGGGCGACCCGCGGAATTCCTCGCGGGTCGCCCCATGCGTCATCGGTGCTCGTACCGTCAGGCCGCTCGTACCGTCGTCAGGCGTCGAGGACCTGGCCCTCACGCCTCACCACGGGCGGTTCGACGGACCACGGGAAGTTGATCCACTCGTCGGTCTTCTTCCACACGTACTCGCACTTCACGAGGGAGTGCGACTTCTCGTAGATGACGGCGGAGCGGACCTCGGCGACATGGTCGACGCAGAAGTCGTGGACGAGCTTCAGCGTCTTGCCGGTGTCGGCGACGTCGTCGGCGATGAGCACCTTCTTGTCGCTGAAGTCGATGGCGTTCGGGACCGGCGCCAGCATGACCGGCATCTCCAGGGTCGTCCCCACGCCGGTGTAGAACTCCACGTTCACGAGGTGGATGTTCTTGCAGTCCAGGGCGTAGGCCAGACCACCGGCGACGAAGACGCCGCCGCGGGCGATGGAGAGCACGACGTCGGGCTCGTAGCCGTCGTCGGCGATCGTCTGCGCGAGCTCGCGGATCGCGCGCCCGAAGCCCTCGTAGGTCAGGTTCTCGCGTACTTCACTCATGCCGGCCGCCGCCTCACACCTGGGTCCGATGGAAGTTCATGAAGGAACGCGAGGCCGTCGGCCCCCGCTGCCCCTGGTAGCGCGAGCCGTACCGCTCGCTGCCGTACGGGAACTCGGCGGGTGAGCTCAGCCGGAACATGCACAGCTGCCCGATCTTCATCCCCGGCCACAGCTTGATCGGCAGGGTGGCGAGGTTCGACAGCTCCAGGGTCACGTGCCCGGAGAAGCCGGGGTCGATGAACCCGGCGGTGGAGTGGGTGACCAGCCCGAGCCGCCCGAGCGAGCTCTTCCCCTCGAGCCTGGACGCGATGTCGTCCGGCAGCGTGATGACCTCGTAGGTCGAGGCGAGCACGAACTCACCGGGGTGGAGGATGAACGCCTCGTCACCCTCGGGCTCGACCTCACGGGTCAGGTCGAGCTGCTCGACGGCGGGGTCGATGTGGGGGTAGCGGTGGTTCTCGAACACCCGGAAGAAGCGGTCAAGCCTCACGTCGATGCTCGAGGGCTGCACCATGGATTCGTCGTACGGGTCGATGCGCACCCGTCCGGCATCGATCTCGGCCCGGATGTCCTTGTCTGAGAGAAGCACGCCCCCACGATACGCAGAGGGCGCGGACCTGCCCCAATCGGGAAGACTCCGCGCCCGTCCTTCGGACCTCAGCGCCGCTCGAGCTCCACGGGAACCGCGTGCCGCAGCCGCGCACAGCGTGGACACCGAATGAGCCGCCCCGGCCCGATCCGCCCGGCACCGAGCTGCTGCAGCGGGAACGAAGCGGTACTGAACACATGCCCCTCGGCACAACGAACGACGGTGCGCTCCATCGAACCCATCAAGTCCCTTCCCCGACAAGTGGTGGACGAGACAGCCACATTAGGGGATCAACGGGACACCACTCCAGGCGGCACTCCGTCAGGGCCGGGTACGGCTCGTACGCCTCGACTTCGGGATGGGGTACAGTGTCCGAGTCTGCGGTACCGATCTTCGGACCGTCGCGCGGATGTAGTTTAATGGTAGAACATGAGCTTCCCAAGCTTATAGCGCGGGTTCGATTCCCGTCATCCGCTCCATAACAAAGCCCCAGGTCAGAGACCCGGGGCTTTTGTGTTGTCCAGACCTTTCCGGACTCGCGTGCCATAACGCCCCTCATGGCCGCGCCCGAGGCCCCGATCCTGACCGACGCTCTCCCTGCCCAAGATCCGCCAGCGCCTCGACGACTCGGGAACCGAGCCGGAGACCGCCCAGCCGAGCAACCCGTGGCACCAGGCCACCGCTGCAACCGAGCGCGCCCCGATCACCTCACCCGCGGAAACGACCACGTGACCCAAGGACCAACTGGCCGCGCTCGGTGGAGTACTGGATCTGCTGCCGCTCACCGCACCTAACTCCGTGAGGACCGACCTCGAACGGACCGCGCCTTCGAGCGCGCCACCCGCTCCCGCATCACCGCGATTTCGCCCGCCACGCACGCGAGGCCCTGGCGGGAAGCACGGCGCGGGGCCGCGACCGGTCCCCCGTTCCGGTCGCGGCCCCGTCCGTGCGGGTGTTGAGGTCGGTCACGAGCCGCAGGAAGTCACCGACAGCGAGGGCACGGTCCACCGCGCCAAGGCCGTGATCATCGCGACGGGCTCCGGCTACCGAAAGCTCGGACTCCCGCGTGAGGACGAACCGTCCGGCCGGGGCGTCTCGTGGTGCGCCACCTGCGACGGCTTCTTCTTCCGCGACCGCGACATCGTCGTGGTCGGCGGCGGCGACACCGCCATGGAGGAAGCCACCTTCCTCACCCGCTTCGCCCGCTCCGTCACCGTCGTCCACCGCCGCTCCACCCTGCGCGCCTCCAAGGCCATGCAGAGCCGCGCGTTCGCCGACGACAAGATCTCCTTCGCCTTCGACAACGAGATCGCCGAGATCAAGTCCGAGAACGGCATGCTCGCCGGCGTCACCCTGCGCGACACCTTCACCGGCAAGACCCGCGACCTCGACGCCACCGGCCTGTTCATCACCATCGGCCACGACCCGCGCACCGAACTCTTCACCGACCAGGTCGACCTCGACGGCGAGGGCTACATCCAGGTCGAGGCCCCCTCCATCCACACGAACCTCCCCGGCGTCTTCGCCGCCGGCGACGTCGTCGACCACACCTACCGCCAAGCCATCACCGCCGCCGCCAGCGGCTGCCAAGCAGCACCGGGCACCGAACGCCACCTGGCAGCACTGGCGCACACGGGCGCCGCGTCGGTCACCGTCTGACGCTCTGAATGAATACCTGTGTTCGCGGCCTGAGATTTTAACGACCATCGCGGAGAGGATTTTTGCCAGCGACACACGGGGCGAAATATTCGACGCACACGGACTACGGTGACCGTGCTACTGTCGAACTCAGTTGCAGTTTTGGTACCCAAAAAGCTTCAAGCGCCTCCGGCCGGTCACGCGCCGCACGGAAGCGCTTTTTCCGGTCATTTTCCGGGCAGGGCATCATCGCGGCGACACGGCGTCCGTACGGTACGGACGCCGGCGTACTGCCCCAAGGAGATATGACATGGCTACTGGCACCGTGAAGTGGTTCAACGCGGAAAAGGGTTTCGGCTTCATCGAGCAGGACGGTGGCGGTCCTGACGTGTTCGCCCACTACTCGAACATCGCCGCCCAGGGCTTCCGCGAGCTCCAGGAGGGCCAGAAGGTCTCCTTCGACATCGCGCAGGGCCAGAAGGGCCCGACGGCCGAGAACATCGTTCCCGCCTGACGCTGACGCGTAATACGTAGCTGGGGCCCGCATCCCTCGGGGTGCGGGCCCCAGCTGCATGCATTTCGCAGGGTCCTCACACGCACCTGCGTCTCTCATACTTCTTTCACGCCCGCTTGTGCCGACAATTTCTCGTCCTGAGCCAAGCCGCCTGCTTCGCATTTCATTCGGCCCGTGCCTGTGATTACCCACGCTGCTTCTCCGCGCGGGAATTCCTCGATACGCGCCGTATCAAAGGAAGGTTCTGAATGAACCCCACACGCACGAACAGCCGTTCCTCCCGCACCCGCCGCAACGGCGGCCACACGTACGGCTCCTCCGCCGGAACGGGCCGGGGAGGTCGCTTCGGTTCGTCCGCGCCGAGCCCTTCGGGAGGTCCGAGCCGGTCGGGCGGTTCCGGCCGGCGGCCCGCCCCGGTGCAAGGGGAGTTCGCCCTGCCGAAGACGATCACTCCGGCGCTGCCCGCCGTCGAGGCGTTCGCCGATCTCGACATGCCGAAGACCCTGCTGGCCGCCCTCACGGCTCAGGGCGTGTCCGTGCCGTTCCCGATCCAGGGGGCGACACTGCCGAACTCCCTGGCGGGCCGCGACGTCCTCGGCCGCGGCCGGACCGGCTCCGGCAAGACCCTCGCCTTCGGCCTGGCCCTGCTGGCCCGCACCGCCGGACAGCTCGCCGAGTCCCGTCAGCCGCTCG
This sequence comes from Streptomyces sp. NPDC039609, assembly GCF_055596705.1. Taxonomy (NCBI): domain Bacteria; kingdom Bacillati; phylum Actinomycetota; class Actinomycetes; order Kitasatosporales; family Streptomycetaceae; genus Streptomyces; species Streptomyces sp. NPDC039609. The sequence continues at coordinate 310,706 of NZ_JBVIUJ010000007.1, read as the reverse complement.
CGCTCGTCCTGGTCCCCACCCGGGAACTCGCGCAGCAGGTCACGGACGCCCTCACCCCCTACGCCCGCGCCGTGAAGCTGCGCCTGGCCACCGTCGTCGGCGGCATGCCGATCGGCCGGCAGGCGAACGCGCTGCGGAGCGGCGTCGAGGTCGTCGTGGCCACTCCCGGCCGCCTCAAGGACCTCATCGACCGCGGCGACTGCCGGATGAACCAGGTCGCGATCACCGTCCTGGACGAGGCCGACCAGATGGCCGACATGGGCTTCATGCCGCAGGTCACCGCGCTCCTGAACCAGGTCCGCCCCGAGGGCCAGCGCATGCTGTTCTCCGCGACCCTGGACCGCAACGTCGACCTCCTGGTCCGCCGCTACCTCACCGACCCCGTCGTCCACTCCGTGGACCCCTCCCAGGGCGCGGTCACCACGATGGAGCACCACGTCCTGCACGTGCACGGCGCCGACAAGCAGCGGCTGACGACGGAGATCGCGGCGCGCGACGGCCGGGTGATCATGTTCCTGGACACCAAGCACGCCGTGGACCGACTCACCGAGGACCTCCTCGGCTGCGGTGTCCGGGCCGCCGCCCTGCACGGCGGGAAGACCCAGCCGCAGCGCACCCGCACCCTCGCCCGGTTCAAGACCGGGCACGTCACCGTCCTCGTCGCCACGAACGTCGCGGCGCGCGGCATCCACGTCGACAACCTCGACCTCGTCGTCAACGTCGACCCGCCGACCGACCACAAGGACTACCTCCACCGCGGCGGCCGTACCGCGCGGGCCGGCGAGTCCGGCAGCGTCGTCACCCTGGTCACCGCCAACCAGCGCCGCGACATGAACCGCCTCATGGCCGCCGCCGGCATCGTGCCCGAGACCACCCAGGTCCGCTCCGGCGAGGAGGCACTCACCCGGATCACCGGCGCGCGGACCCCCTCCGGGATCCCCGTGACGATCACCGCGCCGCCCGCCGAACAGCGCAAGCGCGGCACGACCTCCCGCGGCCGGCGCGGCCCCGCCTCGGCCGCCCGGCGCGCCGGCGGCCGGCGTTCCGTTGTCGGCGCGGCAGCCTGAGCGCCACGTGATCCGGAAGCTGACCCATCTCCGCAGGAGGCACGTTGTGACGCCGGTCCAGATGCAGCACTGCTCGACGCATGCCACCCTCGCACCCGGGACGGTGGTCGAGGCCGTGGACCCGGCCGGACCACACGTCTGCGACGACATGACCGTCGAGGTGGCCCTGTCCGTCATGGCCGGGGCCCGCACCGGGCACTTGCTCGTCTGCGACAACGACGGTCAGTGCACCGGCCTGGTCACCCGGACCCAGCTCACCGCCGTCCGCGACAGCGCCGCCTACACGGACCGGCTCCAGCTGCGCGACCTCTCCGGCGACGGCGGGCCGCTCACCTCGGCCACCGCCTTGACGATCGGACGGGCGGTACGTCCCCGGATCGTCACCCCGTCCGTCGTGGGCGAGCAGGACGACGCCCAGGGCGCCCCCGCGCCCGTCCTCGTCCTCGCGTGAACCGCCTCACCACGGCGGAACCATCCCCTTCCCTCCCTGTGAGGCATCGTGCGCTGTGTCATCGCCCGCTTCCCGTTCGACCTCACCAAGAGCGGCGTCCTGGAGACCATGCGGGGCGTCAAGCCCGAGGAGGTCGTCGGCGAGTCCGTGATCATCGGCCGCCGTACCTACCCCGTCAAGCAGGTCGGCCAGGCCATCACACACCAGGACCGCCGCGACTTCACTGCCGGTGAAGTCCTCCGCGCCATGACCAAGCTCGGCTTCACCTGTCGCGGCCTTCCCCAGAACACCGCGCCCGCCCGCGGCCTCAACCCCCTCCAGCACGCCTCCGCGATGCTCGGCGCCCCGGCAGCGGCCTGACCGTGACCCACGGGCGAACGTGAGCTGACACTCGGGCAGCCGAGAGGGCCCGACCGGCACCCGCCGGTCGGGCCCTCTCGCGTATCGGTGTATTGGCTTCTCTAAGGGCGCGAAGTCAGTGATCGGAGTAGCTGAAGTCGCCCATGGTCCAGGCGCTGACATTCGCGATCGAGATGCGGTACATCCCGCCCGTCTCCGGGATCCCCACCGTGCCCTGAAGAATCCGCGCCATGTGGAAGTGCAGATACGCGGGCGGTCCGTCCCTCCGTGTCGTAGCGGTGAAGGCGGCGGAGAACTCTCCCAGGCGGGCGGAGTCCGCCAGGACCTCCGAGACCCGCTGCCTCCATACCGCTTCGGGCGCCAGTCGGCCGGTGATGACAGCTCCACCGGTGACCACCGTCAGGGACATCTGATTGCTCTGCCCGGACTCCACCAGCGTGGCAATGTCAACGAGCAGCTCGTCAAGCTTCGACATGAGAGCAGATCCTATTCACGGGTCGTCCCCTCCCCCCAACCGGTCGTGCCACTGGGCGAGAAGCGCCGTCACCGTCTTCCCACCAGAGGCACGCCGCGTGACCGAGGTCGCTATGGCGACCGGTTGACCATGTGCCGGCCGAAGCTCCGGTGGCGCCGTTGAGGTCGGGGTGCACATGCGGGGGACGGTTCAGAAGGAGGTGGTTCTGTGCCGGGGTTGGTGGAGTTCGGCTTTGCCGAAGAGGAGGGCGTAGCCGGAGGGGAGTTGGTTGATGATGCGGTCGAGGAGTTCGGGTCCGGCGAGTTGGGATACGGCGGCGAGGACGGCGCCGATGTTCCAGCGGGCGCCGGCGGGTGTGCTGCCCGTGCGCTGGGCGAGGTCCTTGACGAACTCCCACCCGGTGAGGGGTGTGACGGCGGGGACCTGGGCGGTGAGGACGAGGGCGGCCTCACCGGGGAGGCGTGCGGCGAGGTCGACGCGTTCGTCACCGACGAGCTGTCGCCCCAGAGCGGCGAGCACTGACCGCACGGCTTCGTCGGCGCGTTCGAGGGTGGGGTAGGCGCCCTCGTAGCGCACACGCTCGAGCATCTGGGAGTAGGGCGCCGCGCTGGTGATGCTGCCGTGAGCGGCTGTTGTCGTGGTCTCGGTCTGAAGAGTCATGCCGGTGGAGATCGCCGTTCTCTTCGGGCCCGGCCCCTGGGACCGGGGGAGCGAACACGTTTCAGGGGTTGCCGGCTCACCGGGGGTGGTGCGGCCGGCCGAAGAGGAGGTCATAGCCGGGTGGGAGCTGCAGGAGTATCCGGGCGGTCAGCTCCTCGCCGGCCGCGTCGGCGGCGACGCTGAGGACGGCGCTGACGTCCCAGGCCGCTGTCCGTTCGGTGGCTCCTTCGATCCAGGCGGCCGTCGCGCGTACGAAGCGTTCCGGTGAGAGGGGCTCAGCGGCCTGGAGCGGGTTGAGGAGCACCAGGGCGAAGGTCTCCGGCAGGCGGGCAGCGAGTGCGGCCCGCACATCGCCGACCAGATGGGCGCCGAGCAGCGCCAGCACGGTGCGGGCGGCGCGTTCGGCCTCCTGTGACGAGCTGTAGTCGCCGCGCTCTTGGACCTTGTCGAGGAAGCTCTGCCATCGCAGTCTCATCACGACCCCCTTGCGCACACATGGATGCGGGGAGCGGAGGACGGAGGAGGGGGAAAGGCTTCCGCCCTCCGCTCCCGGTCTTTCCTGCGGTTCAGCCGCTGATCTGCCTGCGGTCGTCGCCCCGGCCGATGGTGATCTTGCGGGGCTTGGCACGCTCGGCGATCGGGATGCGAAGCGTGAGCACGCCCGCCTCGTAGTCGGCCGTGATCTTCTCGGTATCGAGGGTGTCGGCCAGCATCAGCTGCCGGGAGAAGACGCCGAGGGGCCGCTCGGACAGCTCCATCTGCACGTCGTCGGCCTTCGCGACGGGGCGGCGCTCGGCCTTGACCGTCAGCATGTTCCGCTCGACGTCGATGTCGATCGCGTCCGGCGCGACGCCGGGCAGGTCGAGGGCGATGACGTAGACGTCACCCTCACGGTAGGCGTCCATCGGCACCGCGGAAGGCCGTGACCAGGTGCCGGTCGTACCCAGCATCTGCTGGGCGAGACGGTCGAGTTCGCGGAACGGGTCGGTGCGCATCAACATCGCGAAACACCTCCAGTGGGATCAGGCAGTGACTGCCAATGCGCTTCATCTGCCTCCGTTATAGCATGTCATCCGAACGACGACAAGCTGAATGTCAACGGATGGACGACATGACGAAGAGGGCGTGATCCTGTGACAGGAGCCGACCGACCGGTCACCTTTCCCGCGGCGCTCGCCGCCCTGGCCGCGATCGACGAAGCGGTACGGGCAGCCCGGTCCGCGACCACCCCCGACACGGCACCTCACGGCTCCTCGGAGGAAGCACTCGCCGCCCTCCTCCTCCTGCGTGAGCTGCGCGAAGAGCTCGCCGCATGGGAGCCCGGCTTCATCGAGGCCGCCCGCGACGCCGGCGCCAGCTGGGCCGATCTCGCCCACCCCCTCGGCGTCACCAGCCGACAGGCCGCCGAACGGCGCTACCTCCGCGTACGCCCGGGCAACCCCGGCACCACCGGAGAACAACGCGTCCAGACCATCCGCGACCGCCGCGCCGCCGACCGCACCATCACGGCCTGGGCCCGATCGAACGCCGCCGACCTGCGCCAACTCGCCGGACAGATCACCGCCCTCGACACCCTGCCCACAGACACACAGGCCGACCTCTCCGCGGCCCTCGCGCACAGCGACCCCACCCTGCTCCTCGAACCACTCGCACGCACCCACGCCCACCTGACCCCTCTCCAACCCGACCTGGCCAAGCGCGTCGACGACCTGACCCGCCGCACCGAAGACCTCCGCGACGAAAGCGACCAACGCCGCTCCCACACCCCACAGCCCTGACCCGGAACCTCGCAGCGGTCCTCCTCGCCCATCGCGAGCCCCGCCACCGCCCGACCTGCCTCCCCCGGAGGACACCTCACAGAACTGCCTGTCCGTGGCGTGTGCCCGGATATGCCGTGGGTATCCCGGCGGTGACCGCTCCGCGATCCTTCGCGTCACCGTTCGGGGTCGATTACCTGTCCACTGGACACGCGAAAATCTATGTCGGCCGGAGTAGACATTGTGCGGTGGCGTGGCTATGGTTTCTCTCGTAGCCCAGAGAGACAGCAGGCCCGGCAGATGATGAACTGTCGGGCAAGCGGTACCAGCAGTACAGGTGGTTGCAGTTCGCAGGACGGTACGGCGGTGGAGTTCCGAAGCCAGGGATGTTGCAGGACGGCGACGGGACTGGCGGCCGGACCGGGTGGCCCGCAGTGATCAGGGGCCGCCGCAGCGGGACCGCGGTCATGGCAGGTGTGGTACCCGTGAGTGCAGTGCGCAGTACCCAGCAGTGAAGAGTGAGCAGTACCCCTGGTGAAGGCGTCGGCTGCGGACGCGCGCACCGGGAAGTTCGGCAGTGGGGTTCCAAGCCAGAGAAGACGCAGGACGGGCAACGGGGCTGGCTGCCGAAGAGTGGCGCTGTCACAGGCCACTGAGCGGTTCGCATCACCAGCAGTACCCGCAGTGGATCAGTACCCGCAGTACGCAGTACCCCGTAGTAAGTAGTTGATCACCGAGGAAGAACGGAGGAACCCGCGCCATCAGGATCGCCCGGGCGGAAGTCCTGAACCCGGGTACCGCAGGACATCGATAGTGAGGTGGTCTCCGGTCAAGCAAACGCGATCCCCGCGCCCCCGACAGCAGTCAAGTCGGGTCCGCGGACACAGAACGCCGGCGCAGTATCAGGGCCGGCAGGTGGTGTAGTAGTTCCTTCGGGGCCCTGGTGCCAGTACGGCACCAGGGCCCCTCCATGCGTTTCCCAGAGAGGTGCAAATGACAGCAGATGACTCGTACGGCCGTCTCGACGACGACGATTACCCCGCCTACACCATGGGCAGGGCCGCCGAAATGCTCGGCACCACACAAGGATTCCTCCGCGCCATCGGCGAAGCCCGCCTCATCACCCCGCTGCGCTCGGAAGGCGGCCACCGCCGCTACTCCCGCTACCAGCTGCGCATCGCCGCCCGCGCCCGCGAACTGGTCGACCAGGGCACCCCCATCGAGGCCGCCTGCCGCATCATCGTCCTCGAAGACCAGCTCGAAGAGGCCCAGCGCATCAACGCCGAATACCGCCGCGACGCCACATCCGACGCGCCGCCGGACTCGGCCTGAGGTGAGTCCGCTCGCCGTCGAAACCGACCGGCGGGTGCAACCAGAAGGATTGGCGGCGGATTACTCACGAGCAGAAGCCCGCGCGAGGTCCGCCCCCATGTCAGCACTACGAGTGGCCTGGTCGATGCCATATACGCGGCCTGCGCGGAGCACGTTGCGCGTCAGTCAGCACTGTCGGCGCCGGGCCGAGAACTCATGTCCGGAGTCGCGCGTCAGGCCGTCGACGCCTGTCGAGACTGCTCCCACTCGGTCCGGGAGAGTTTGTACTCGACTTCACCGTGCTCGGAGCCCTCGATCTGCTCCGGCCAGTCTCCGGTGAAGTTCCGAATGAAGGACAGGCCCGACTTTTCCATGACGCGACGGGATCGGGTGTTGACGGCCATGGTGTTGGCGGTGACCCGCTCGACCTCCAGGTCCGTGAACCCCTTGTGGACCAGGGCCTGGGACCCCTCGGTGGCGTAACCGCGTCCCCATGCCGCCTGGTTCAACCGGTAGCCGAGTTCCACCACGGCAGGGCTGTCCCTCCTCCAACGGCCGGAACTACAACCTTCGACTGCAGAGGTCCAGGGGCGCTTGCCGGATACCCCAAGGGGGGTCGGGTCGGTGTCCCGGCCTTGGTGACAGCTCGCTGCTCTCGAAGGCGAAGGCCGACACCCAGGATGATCCCGACGGTCCGCAGGAGAGCGAAGCCGGCCACGTAGCCGCCGCCCCGCAGGGCGGCGTCGAGGACACTCATGGACGTACCCCGATCTCCCGGAGTAACTCCGGGTCCCTGTGCGCAGGGCGGGTCCGCATCTGGATGTGACTTCCGGGATGGGACAGCCCTAACGTGGAGAGACAGGGAACAGACCTGGGGATGGCGTCATGCCCGTCAGCCTCGGATTCCCGGTCCTGGCCGCCGCATCGGCCGGCGTGGCACCGCGGTCCGCAAACTGCGGGCGCGCCAGGGACGCCGTCGGACACCAGCTCTGGCCTGCGGCGCCCGCCCCGGCCGACGGTTCACTGTTCAGTGGGGTCCGGCCCATGGAGGTGCCAGGCATGGAGCGCAGTCAGGACAGTGCAGCTCAGCCCAAGTCGCGGGGGCGGCGTGTGGCCGACAGTCGTGCGGTGGAGGTCGCGTCCAGGGTCGGGCTCTGTGCCCGGGGGGTGATCTACGTACTGGTGGGGATTCTGGCCGTGCGGATCGGCCTCGGCAGCGACAGCGGCCAGGAGGCCGACCGGTCCGGCGCGGTGGGGACCCTCGGCGAGCAGCCGTTCGGCCGGGCTCTGCTGTGGGCGCTGGTGGTGGGGCTGGCTGCGATGGCGCTGTGGCGACTGGCCGAGGCGGCGTTCGGACAGACAGTGGAGGGCGGCGACAAGTGGAGCCGGCGTCTGGGCTCCTTGGGGATGGCGGTGTTCTACACGGTGATCTGTATCGGCGTAGCGCAGACGGCCCTGGTCGGCGGATCCGCCGGGGGCCGCCCCGGTGACGAGACGTCGAAGGAGTACACCGCCAGGGTGCTGGACTGGCCGGGCGGCCGGGTGATCGTCGGCGTGTTCGGGGCCGTCCTGATCGTCGTGGGCGCGGTGATACTGGTGCGCAGCCTGATGCGGAAGTTCGAGCAGAATCTCCGGACGGAAGAGATGCGCCCGGCGACGCGGCGGGTCGTCGCAATACTGGGCATCGCCGGCGGCGTGGCATGCGGCGTGGTCGCGGCAGGGGCCGGCCTGTCCGTCCTGTTGGCCGCGGTGCGGTACGACCCCAGCCAGGCGAAGGGCCTGGACGAGACGTTGCGTTCGTTCGCCGCCACGCCCGCGGGGCCTGCCCTGTTGATCGCCGCCGCTGTGGGTCTCGTGCTGTTCGGCCTCTACTCGTTCTGCGAAGCCCGCTGGCGCAAAGCCGCTGCGCACGACACTACGGCTGAACAGCCGGCCGGGTCTGCGGGCTCGGGGACACGCCCCAGTGCGTCCTAGCCAGGGGAACTCGTCCGGCGGCGTGGGCCGTTCATCTCCGCCATGGTCCGTCTCACCCGCCCGGGCAGTTGACGTTCACGGGCTCCACCGCCTCCGGAGCATCGACGCCGACGCCGAGCGCGCTTCCACGTAGGCACCTCGGCTCTGCGGCCGTGCCCCCTGGCACCGTGCCCCATCCATGCCCTTCGGAACGGTGAACAGTAGTCAACACGGGTATCGCCGGATCACCGAAGGGAGCCGCGAGAAGGGGCGTTTTCACAGGTCAGACACCATATGATCGGCGTCAGCGTCGGTGATTCCCAAGCGTATAGCGCGGGTTCGATTCCCGTCATCCGCTCCATAGCGAAGCCCCAGGTCACAGACCCGGGGCTTTTGTGTTGCCCAGACCGTTTCCCTACCTCATCAAGGCACCCGCCGCGCACGGCCCGGCCGTCGGTCGACGCCTGACGATAGGTGGACATGAGTTGATCAACGCGTGGAGGCCGGGGGAACGTTCGCGCACCTGACATCAGCGCCTGACCCCAACAGGCGCGAATCCGCCGCTCACCGGAGAGCGCCGGCTCCCTGCCGTTCCAGCGCAGGGGCGCCTAGGATCGCGAGTATGGCCCTGATCATGAGCGACGTGGACCGGTTCGAGTCCGCCAGGCCCCGGCTGGAGGCCATTGCCTACCGGCTGCTCGGCTCGGCGAGCGAGGCCGAGGATGCCGTGCAGGAGACGTTCCTGCGCTGGCAGGCGGCCGACGTCCGGCGGATCGAGGTGCCCGAGGCCTGGTTGACGAAGGTCCTCACCAACTGGTGTCTCAACATGCTCACTTCGGCACGTGCCCGGCGCGAGACGTACGTGGGAAGGTGGCTCCCCGAGCCGCTGCTCGCCGGGGACCCGATGCTCGGCCCGGCCGACACCGCCGAGCAGCGCGAGTCGGTGTCGTACGCCGTCCTCGTCCTGCTCGAGCGCCTGTCGCCCAACGAGCGGGCGGTGTACGTGCTGCGCGAGGCCTTCGACTACCCGCACCGGGAGATCGCCGAGATCCTGGAGATCACCGAGGCCGCCAGCCAGCAGGTCTACCACCGGGCCAAGAAGCACGTCGCGGACGGCAAGGCGCGCACCGAGATCGACGAGGCCGCCGCCCTGAAGATCGTCGAGGAGTTCCTGGTCGCGGCGACCAGCGGCCGTACCGAACCCCTCGTACGCCTGCTCACCCAGGACGCAATCTCGGTCGGCGACGGCGGCGGGAAGGTCCTGGCCCGCGCGAAGGCGTTCGAGGGCGCGCGAGCGGTCGCCACGTTCATGCGCGGCCTGTTCAAGCCCAGCGCGGCCAAGCGGGCCCATGTCGGCGGCGCGCCCGACATCTACGCCACGACCGCCAACGGCGGGCCCGCCATCGTGGCGGTCGTGGACGGCCGGGTCGTCGGGATCACCTGCCTGGAGGTCACCGCGGAGGGCATCGCCGCGGTCCGCAGCCAGGTCAACCCCGACAAGCTCGCCCGGGCGACCGAGCAGTGGGCCGCCGCGGACCACGGGGAGGGCCCTCTCCACACCCTCTGATGAAGTGTGACGCGGGTCACATCCCGATCCTGTCAGGAAACGCGGGACTGTCCGGTTCAAGGGGCGAGACCACGCCGGACAACGGCAGCCCCCGCCCAGACAGGAGCACGGACATGCAGCACCGCATCGTCGTCCTCGGAGCCGGCTACACCGGTGCCATCGCCGCCGGCCGCCTCGCCAAGCGGCTGCACCGCGAGGACGTCACCATCACCCTCGTCAACGCCGAACCCGACTTCGTCGAGCGCGTCCGACTGCACCAGCTCGCGGCCGGCCAGGACCTCAGGCCCCGGCCGTTCGGCGAGATGTTCGCGGGCACGGGCGTGGAACTGAAGCTCGCGAAGGTCACCGCCGTGGACGTGGACCGCAAGACGGTGGCGGTCGCCACCGCGAACGGCCCCGGGCGGGAGGAACTGGCGTACGACACCCTCGTCTACGCCCTCGGCAGCGGCTGGAACGACGGGGGCGTCCCCGGCACCGCCGAACACGCCGACGAGGTCTCCAGCCGCGCCGGCACCCTCCGCCTCCGTGACCGCCTGGCCGCCCTGGACGCCGGCCGGCCGGTCATCGTGGTCGGCGGCGGCCTGACGGGCCTGGAGGCCGCGACCGAGATCGCCGAGGCCCGCCCCGACCTCGACGTCGCCCTGGCCGCGAGCGGCGCCCTCGGCGACTGGCTCTCGGAGAAGGGCCGCGCCCACCTGCGCAAGGTGGTGGACAAGCTCGGCATCACGGTCCACGAACACGCCGCGGTCAACACCGTGGAGGCGGACGGCGTGACGACCGCCGACGGCAGGACCATCCCCGCCGATGTCACGGTCTGGACGACCGGCTTCGCCGTCCACCCAATCGCCCGGGCCACCGCTCTGGAGATCACCGACCGCGGCCAGATCGTGGTCGACGCCACGATGCGCTCGGTCTCCCACCCGGACGTGTACGCCGTGGGCGACGCGGCGATGGCGATGGGCCCGGGCGACAAGCCCCTCCGCATGTCGTGCGCCTCGGGCGTCCCCATGGCCTGGCAGGCCGCCGACGCCATCGCCGCCCGTCTCGCCGGCACCAAGGTCCCTCACATCGACATCCATTACTCCCAGCAGTGCATCTCCCTCGGCCGCAAGGAGGGCCTGATCCAGTTCGTCACCGCCGACGACCAAGCGGTCGAGCGCGCCCTGACCGGCCGCCTGGCCGCCCGCTACAAGGAACTGATCTGCAAGGGCGCCGCCTGGGGCGCCGCCAACCCGACCCTGGGCCTGCCGACCCGGCGCCGGCGCGTCGTACGGCAGGAGACTCCGAGCCGTGCACAGGTGGAGGCAGCGGCCTGACCTCGTCACGGCCGAACTGCGGGTTTCCGCAGACGTGGTGCGCCGCATCGCAGGCGCGCCGGTCCCGTTCCGCCACGGTCACTCCCCCGCGAAGCCCGTGCCAGAGGGCCCAGGTCAACGACCTGGGCCCTCTTCGCTGCCCTCGGGCCGCAGCACTACGTACTGGGCACCGGCTCGGAACGAGCCCTCCTGCTGCACTGGTTCGGCGACCGGCCGAGTTACGAGGGAATCCGGCGTACGGAGGCCGAGGAGGAAGAGGCGGTCGAGTGAAGGGGCTAGATGCGGGCGAACCTCTCGGTCTGGTGGACGAGTTCCTGAGCCATGGCGGTGCTTACCGTGGGCCTGGTTTCGCCGATCGTGCGCAGGTAGTCCTCGGTGGTGGGGCGGGCCCGGGCTCCGGTGTCGAAGGTGCGCTCGAACTGGACTTGGGAGACGGTGCGCGCCACATGGGCGACGTCGGCAGGGGTGAACCCCTCGCTGGCGGACGCCAGTGCCGCGCTGTCGGCCTCCGCGCCCGCTCGGGTCAGGTAGCTCTCCCACAGCGCGGTCCTCGCACGGTGGTCGGGCGGGCCGATCGGCAGCACGTAGTCGAACCGGCCGTGCCGCAGGAACGCGGAGTCGAGCGTGGTCACGTCGTTCGTGGCGCAGACGAGCAGCCGCCCGTCCTGGCCACGGAACCGGACGATCGCCTTGAGCAGTTCGTTGACGACACCGACCGCGGTCGCGTCCGCACCGCTCCGGGTCCCCGCGATCTCCTCGACCTCGTCGATGAAGACCAGGACGTGGTCGAGCCGGGCGATCTCGTCGAAGCGCCGGTTCAGCCCGCTGGCCAGCCCGTACTCGGCGGCCAGCCGGGCGGGGAACAGTTCGAGGAACGGCCATCCCAGACGGCTGGCGATCGCGTGCGCGAACGTGCTCTTCCCCGTCCCGGGCGGCCCGAACAGCATCACCGCCCGCGGCAGCTCGACTCCGTGCTGCGCGGCCATTTCGGGATGGGCCAGCGGCAGGACCAGGCGCCGCTCGATGAGCTCCTTCTCCCTCTGCATGCCCGCGACCTTCTGCCACAGTCCGCCGGGCGGCAGCTCCGCTCCCAGTGACGCGAGCATGCTGACCGCCTGCGGGGTCACTCGCCCGCGCTTCTCGAAGAAGACCAGGCCGGGACGGGCGCCGAAGCCGCAGTTGTGCAGGGCGGTGGCACCGGTCTCTCCGTCGGGCAGGACCGCGTGCACCGTTCGGACGCCACCGGCGAACAGCCGGTGCTCCAGGGCCGTGATCAGGTCGCTGCCCAGCCCCTGGTGCCGCCAGGCAGGCGCCATGCTGATGCGCAGGATCCACGCCCGGTCACCCTCCACCCTGCTCACCGCGGCACCGACCACCTCCTCGTCCGCGGTGGCCACCACCGCCGGGTGGGAGGCCTGGAGGGACGCCACGGCGTCCGACAGCGGAAAGAGAGGTGGCTCCTCGGCCGTGCCGCTCTCCGCGTCGACTCGGAGCACCGCCTCGAGATCGTCCTGGGTGTAGTCCCTGACACGCCAACCCGTCATGGTCAGCTCCGCGTGTTCGGCCGTACTCCCATCATCGGCCGATGTGCGCGGGACGCGCACGCCGGGCGAACGGTGTGGTCCAGGACCTCCACGGCGACGCCGGTGCCGCGAACCGCCGGGGGAGCGCGATGGCACGGCCCTTCAGGCCGGCGGCACCGGACGGCACAACGGCACCTCACGGCGGCAGAGCCACGCCTCGGGGAGGCCGCCGGGCACGGAAGCCCGTGTGGCGTGCCCGGTCGCGGGGGAGCATCCTGGAGGCCACGCCGCCCGTGCAGCCGGATGCCGGCCCGCCGCCCGGTTGGAGGCAACAGGATGACCGTCGGAGGGCGCGGGGACCCGGACCACTCGGAGAGCTTCGGGGAGGAACTGCTCGGGGTGCTCCTGGACCGGGCACACGAGCTGCCGCCGCACATGGTCGGCCCGCTCGTCGCCGAGACGGTGGCCCGCCTGGGGGGCCGCGAACCACAGATCCTGCTTCAGGACTACGGACAGCAACAGCTGGTCCCCCTGCCCGCCGACGGCGTGGGCGCCGGTGATCCGCAGCCCATCGACCGGTCCGAAGCCGGCCGGTGCTTCCTGGAGTCACGCCCCGTCGAAGTCCCGACGGCCGACGGCGTGCGGGTCCACCTGCCCCTGCTGGACGGCGGCGACCAGGTGGGGGTCCTCGCGGTCACCCTGGACGGGATCGACGACGACACCCGCCGCCTCCTGCGCAGGATCGCGGGCCTGGCGGCCGACCTGCTGCAGACCAAGAACGGCTACACCGACCTCTTCTTCCGCACCCGCCGCGGCGAACCGATGAGTGTCGCCGCGGAGATCCAGTGGTCCCTGCTGCCCCCGCTGTCGATGGTGATGCCGCGCGTCGCGGTCGCCGGAGTCCTGGAGCCCGCCTACGCCGTGGCGGGGGACAGCTTCGACTACGCCCTGAACGGCGACATCCTGCACCTCGCCATGATCGACGCCATGGGGCACGGCCTGGACGCGGCCACGATGGCCACGGTGGCCATCGGCGCGTACCGCCACGCCCGCCGGATCAGCATCGCACTGTCCGAGATCTATCTCTTCATGGACCGGGCCATCGCCGAGCAGTTCGACCCGGACCACTTCGTGACCGCCCAGATGATGCGCCTGGACACGGACACGGGGCGCCTCCAGTGGGTCAACGCGGGGCATCCCGCGCCGATGCTGATCCGCGCGCACCGCGTCGTACGCCGTCTGGACAGCCCCACGACCCTCCCTGTCGGCTTCGGAGGGGCCCAGCCGCAGGTCAGCGCGGTGGCGCTGGAGCCGGGTGACCGCGTCCTCTGCTTCACCGACGGCCTGATCGAAGAACACGAGAGCGGGCAGGAGCAGTTCGGCGAGGAGCAGCTGATCGACTGGGTGAACCAGCTGGAGCAGGCCGAGCACGGGATCCGCACGGTGGCCCGGGACCTGTCCCACACCCTCAAGCGGGCACGCGGCGAAACCACCTCGGACGACGCGACGCTCGTCCTGTTGGAGTGGCGCGGATGACGGAAGACCGTGCCACAACGTGCCAGGAGGAACGGTGTGAGCAAAGAGGTGAGGGTGAGTCAGTCCACCAGGTCGGCCGGGCGGGGCCCCAACCAGCTCGCCTCGTGCGTCGGGTCACCGGACCGGGCGGTGTCGGCCTGAGCTGCGCGTGCGCATGGCGATGTAGATGAGGTCTGCCACGAGCAGCACGATGCCGATGAACAGAAGGAAGAGCAGTCCGTCGGCAACGACGCCGATGATGCCCAGCACGATCGCCACGATGATCAGGGCCAGGAAAAGCGACACGAGGGCCACCTCCTCGGTCAGTCAGGGGGCTCAGCGGCGGGCCAGCTGCCGTTCACCGTTCGCCCCGGGCTCGTAGGGAAGGTCGTAGTGCCGGAAGACCGCTTCCTCGTCCCCGGCGGGAAGGACGCTGTCGGTTTCGATCGAAGGGCACTGCTTCACCAGCGCCTTGTCGTGAACGACCTTCACATAGCCCGGCCCCACCGTCGCCCCTTCCAGGGGGACGAACACCAGACGGTGCCGGGTGGGCAGGCCGACCCGGATCGTGGCCATGGCCGGCTCGTCGGTGCTGGTGTCGACATAGATCGCCTCCAGCTCTCCGATCCTGTGGCCCCGCGTGTCCACCACGTCCTGGGTTCGCCACTCACGGATGTCCGCCATCTGGATCATGCCGACTCCTCGCGGTCGGTCGCTGGTTCGGGAAGCGTGGCGACGAGGATCTCGGCGGCCTGGGTGACGTTGTCGGCTCGGACCGCGCGGGCCATGGCGTCACGTGCCGCGTCGGGCGTCGTGTCCGGCGGCACCACCATCAGGGCGAAGTGGTCGCTGTCGCCTCGGGTGATGAGGACGGTGTCGTCGCCGACGGGGAAGGAGTCGAGGTGCACGACCCGGTCGTCGACGACCACGCGAGTCGGGACCTCCTCCCAGGCGGCGGTGTCGAGGCCGACCCGTGTGATGGGACCGAGGTGCGCGGTGAGCACCTGGATCAGGGCGGGCAGCTCGGCCGCGATGTGCCGGGAGCGGGGCCACCAGGCGCCGTCGAGGACGCCTTCGCGGGCGGGCGTCGTCTGCAGCCGGAGCAGGGCCGTGCCGGGCTTCGCCGCTTGGTGGATCTCGTCCGGAAGGAGCTTGGGAGGGGTGGGGGCGTCTGATTCGGCCATGGTGCGTTCGCCTGACTGCGCGGCGCCGCCGACACCTCATGGCCGACGAGATACCGCCGTGGTTCTCACGGTACCCGCGTGCCTGCGGTCACGCCTTCGACCGCCGGCCGGGCGGCGTTCCCGGTCGGAGATCAGCTGGTCGGAAACCACTCGTCCGACCCCGGCGCGGAGTACGCTGAAGGTACCGGGAGTAACTCGAACACCCGCTCCCACGCGGACGTCGTTTCCGGCGATCAAGACACTGGGCCGTCCTGCAGGACGGCCCGGAGACGGGTCCGCGATCATGACGACCTTCGCACCCACCCTTTCGGCGCGCCTTTCGCTGACGCCGAAGACCACCCTGACCGGCCTGTTGGACGGTGCTTGGTGGCCGTACTCACGTGACCTCGAAGCCGAGCTTCCTCCCCTGGTCGACGCGCTGGAGGGCCGCTTCGGACGCATCACACGCGTCATGGTGAACCCCACTCGTTGGCCCGTCGTCCCGCACAAGGTTTCTGTCACCGGGCACACCGTGCACGTCGGCTGGTTCACCGAACAGGATCCCGACAAGATGATCCTGCTCTCCTACACCGTCGGCCGCTGCGATCTGCTGGTGATCCCGCCCGACGCCGAACCCGCCGCAGCCGCCCGGCTCATGACCGCCGCCGCCGTTCCCGGCAGCAGCCTCACCGCTGGTGTCCTCATGTCCGACGAGGCCGCGACCGGCCGCCGTATGCGGGACGCCCGAAGCAGCGAGGATTCCTGGGAGACCGAAGGCGGGTCCGCCCTGCCGCCGCTCCGGCACCCGGTCGTCGGCGCGCGGATGATCCCCCTGCCGGGGAACCCGCGGAGGTGACGTCATGGAGACCTTGATCGCGCTCGCGGCAGGCGCCCTCCTGATCGCGCTCGGCATGCGCCTGATCCACCAGCTCAACGCCCAGCACGACGCACGCATCGCGGCCTACCACTTCAGCGACCCCTACCCGGCCATCGCCCGTCCACCCGGCCACAGCCACCACCCGTCGACAGGGAAGGCCCCCAGCCGCCGGCTCACGGGCACCTGGCCCTGACCACCTCGGACCACTCCTCCGACCGAAGGCCGCGGGTGGGGCACCCGACACCCGGGACAACCCACCCGCCAGGCCTCTCGCGCCCGTGAAGGGACCACACACCTTGTACCCCATCGACATCCCGACCCTGCCCTCGGCCGGACACGCCGACATCCGCATCGTCGCCGCCACCCCCGAAGCCGCCCGCGCGGTCGCCGAAGTCATCCGCCGCTGCTTCGCCGGGGCGGAACAGCGCAGCTACCCCGTACCCGAAGGCGGCACCCGGCTCCACCTCACCGTGGACACCGAATCCGCCGCGGGACCCGCTCTCTCCTGGCTCACCACCAGCAGACCGCTCACCCGCACCGGCGCCCACGTCGACGAAGTCTGAGTAGCGCCGGACCTTCGCTTGGACCAAAGGACTCGATCATGGCGACTCTCCGCGAGCGACAGGGCTACCGCGAGCGGGTCCTGACCGCCCTGTACGAAGCCACCGAAGGCAACCGCCTCCTCGGAGTCCCGGGGCGGAAGCTGCGCAACGACCTGCGCATCCCGGAGGAAGACCTGGCCGCCGCCTGCACGTACCTCGCCGGCGAGGGCCTGATCAGCGTCGACTGGGAACCGGGCAACACACCTGCGATGGTCTCCCTCACCCACCTGGGCATCCGCCGGATGGAGGCGGAAGAAGAACGCGGCTGAGCCGGACTGCCCGAGGGCCGACGGTCCACCGCTCAGCCGGCACTTACGGCCCGCACGGCCCCACTTGCACACACGAACGAGGGGGAGGGGGCCTGCCCGAATGGCCTGCTCTCTCCTCCCGGCCCGTCCGGCCCGCAGTCGTACAATGGGACATGGATCGGCCACGCTCACGTGTGACGATCCGGAAGGGCGGCCCTGGCGGAGTGAATGCGCCGGGGCCGTTGCGACGACCGCCGCCATGAGGCCGCGCCCGACGTCATGTCGCCGCCCGGTACTGGTGCCCCACCTCGCGCGCGAGGTCCAGTCCGAGGACGCGGTCGAGAAAGGCGAACGTCTCGAACTTGGCACCTGCCGGTACGTCGGCGCGCTTCGCCACGGTGACCAGCGCGTCCAGGACGGCGGGGACGCCGAGGTCGTCAGCCAGCACGGCATGGGCGTCTCGCAGTACGTCGGCAGGGATCGGCCGGGACGGTTCCTGTGCCCAGTCGGCCACCAGCTGCCGCCAGTCCCCCAGCATCCGCCGGGCCTCGTCGAGCGCAGTACCGGTGACCACGACCGGCTCGCGGTAGGCGTGCCCGAGCATCAGCATCCTCGCGGCCAACGGATCGGTCCCCTCCGGGTCGACGGCGTCCAGAAGCCCAGGGAACAGGGAGTGGGCTCCGTCCGGGACGCCCCGCTCCCGGGAGACCGGGCCGACTTGGCCCACGTCGATTCGGGCCCCGCCGCCCGCGTCCTGTATGGCATTCCCATATGCGTGCACGTGAACATCGGCAGCGGCGCAGAGCGCTCCGTTCGGATGGTGGACGCCGACGGTGGCGGGCGGGTGGATGCCAAGAGCGGACATGGCGCGCTCAAGCGCCTGGGCCTGTACATGCGGCAGGTCCGGCGTGGTGACGAATGTGCGGGACTGCAGGCCGTGCAGCTCCGCGGTGCGCGCCAGTACATCACCGACCAGGAGCGCCCGCAGGTCCATCGTGCCGATCCCGGTGTCGCCGGCCGACAGGTGGACGCAGATGCTCAGCAGATGGCGGCTTACGGAGGGAATCTCCACGAGGTGGCCGGTACGGGTGTCGACGATACGCAGCATGATGCGGAGGCTAGTCGCGGAAGCCGCCGGCACCAGGGAGGACCTGACGAGTCCCGCGGGTCAGATTCCCGTCATCCACTCCTGAACGAAGGCCCAGGTCACCGACCTGGGCCTTCGTCCTTGTCAGGTCAGGCCGCGGACCCGAAGGCCGGCTCCGCGGCGGCCGTCCGTGTGGCGACGGTCGGTGTCAACGTCGTCCCCGGCTGCGGTCGGGGGCCTGGCGGGCGAGGTCGGTGACCGTGGCGGCGACGTGGTCCACCTCCTCCTCGGTGTTGTAGTAGTGCGGCGACAGACGCAGGCACCAGTCGACGTCCTTGTCCCCGAAGTCGAACTGGGCGAACTCGCGGAAGCTGAGTGCCGAGTTGATGCTCCGGGCGTCCATGGCCGCCTTGAACGGCTGCGGCTGCCAGCCCTCCACCGCGAAGGTGACGAGTGCGGCCAGTCGCGGACCGCGGTCGAGCACCCGTACCCCCGGGATGGGCTCGAGCCGGTCGCGCAGCCGGGCCGCGAGCGCGGGTGTGCGCTGTTCGATGGCCTCGATGCCGACCTCGCGGGCGTACCGTGTGGCGGCCGCGCTGCCGAGCACCGTGGCGTAGGGGAACTCCCATTCCTCGAACCGGGTTGCCGTCGGGGCGGGCTCGTAGGTGCTCGGCCCGGTCCAGCGGGCCCCGTGCATGTCGATGAACAGCGGTTCGTGGCCCGCCCGCAGGACGCGATCGGACACGTACAGGAATCCGGAGCCGCGCGGGCCGCGGAGGAATTTGCGGCAGGTGGCGGTGAGGAGGTCGCAGCCGATCTCCTCCACGTCGATGACGAACTGGCCCACCGACTGACAGGCGTCCACCAGGTAGAGCAGGTCCAGCTCCCGGCAGTGCCGGCCGATCTCGGCGATCGGCGAGACCAGTCCCGAGTTGGTGGGGACATGGGTGGCGGACACCAGGCGGGGCCGGTGGGTCCGCATCAGCCCGGCCATCGCCTCCACGTCGACGCCCCCGTCGGCGGTGTTGGGGGCGTGGACGATGCGTACGCCGAACCGCTTGCGCAGGGACAGGAAGGCGATCTGGTTGGAGACGAAGTCGTCGCGGGTGGTGAGGATGACGTCGTCGGCCTCGAAGGGGATCGAGGACAGCGCGTTGGCGTAGGCGTGGGTGGCGCTGCCCGCGAAGGCGATGTTGTCGGGCGTGGTGTTGATGAGCGCGGCGATCTCCGTGTAGAACGCGCGCACTTCGGTGGCGCGGGCGGCCGACGCCTCGTAACCGCCCATCCGTGCCTCGAGGTTCAGATGGCCGACCATCTCGTCGAGTACGGGGGAGGCAAGCAGTCCGCAGCCCGCGTTGTTGAAGTGGATGACGTTCCGACACCCCGGGGTGTCGGAACGCAGTGCGGCGACGTCCAGCTGAAGTGCTTCTCGACCAGAGCCGGTAGCGCTATTCTTATCTCTCATGAATGACGGTAGCACTTCTGGGGAGTTGGCCGACAGGCTTCGGCCGCTGCTCTCCCGGCTCTCGCCCGGTGACCGGCTCCCGAGCAGTCGTGAGCTGATCAAGGAGTACCGGGTCGGCCCCGCGACGGTGGCGCGGGCCATCGCCGCACTGGCCGCGGAGGGCGCGGTGGTGACCCGTCCGGGCAGCGGGACGTACGTGGCGCAGCGCACCCGCCCCCGTGAGGAGGGTTCCGGCACCGGCACCAGCACCGACTGGCAGACGGTCGCCCTCACGGACCGCGCCGTCGACACACACCTGATCGCCGACCCGCTCGGCCCCTCACCGGCCGGGACCATCCCCCTGGACAGCGGTTACGTGCACCGCTCGCTCCAGCCCACCCGGGCCCTGAGCGCGGCGCTGGCGCGGGCGGCACGCCGTCCGGACGCCTGGGACCGCGCCCCGGCCGGCGGTCTGACGGCGCTGCGCACCGTGTTCGCACGCATCGTCGGCGGCAGCGTGGCTCCGCAGGACGTCCTGGTCACCGCCGGCGGACAGAGCGCCCTGTCGATCGCGTTCCGGGCCATCGCCGGACCCGGCAGCCCGGTCCTGGTGGAGTCGCCCACCTATCCCGGCGCCCTGACCGCCGCACGCGCCGCGGGGCTGCGGCCGGTGCCGGTCCCGCTCGACGCCGAAGGCTTGCGGCCCGACCTGCTGGCCGACGCGTTCGCGATGACCGGCGCACGGCTGCTGTACTGCCAGCCCGCCTTCCAGAACCCGACCGGTACGGTGCTGGCGCCCGAACGGCGCCGTCAGATCCTCGATGTGGCGCGCGCCTCGGGCGCGTTCGTGATCGAGGACGACTTCGCACGGCACCTCGGGCACGGCGGCGCCGTACCGCGGCCGCTGGTCGCCGACGACCGCGACGGCACGGTCGTCCACGTCACCTCACTCACCAAGCCCGCGGCACCGAGCCTGCGGATCGGGGCACTTGTGGCCCGCGGACCGGTCATGGAGCGGATGCGGGCGGTGCGCCTGGTCGACGACTTCTTCGTCACACGCCCGCTCCAGGAGGCCGCGCTGGAAGTGCTCAGCTCCCCGTCCTGGGACCGGCACGTCCGCTCCCTCGGCACGGCACTGCGCGAGCGCTGCGCCGTACTGGCCGCCGCGGTCGCCCAGGAGATCCCGGGCGCGGCCCTGTCCGGGCTGCCGACCGGAGGCCTCCACCTGTGGGTCCGTCTGCCGCCCGGCGTGGACGACACCGTCCTCGCAAGCGCCGCCCGGCAGCACGGTGTCGCCGTGAGTGCCGGCAGCCGCTACTTCGCCACAGAGCCGCCGGCGGCCCACCTGCGCCTCGGGTTCGCCGCCACGGCCGACCATACGGAACTGACGCAGGGAGTACGCCGACTGGGAGCCGCGCTCGGCCACATGATCGACGACACTGTGACGCTCCGGACCGAAGCGCATCCCGGCAGGAGGCCGTAACACCATGTTCCACCGCTCTTCTCGTGTTCTCGGGGTCATGACCGCCCTCGTGGTCCTCGGTGGGACGGTGAGCGCCTGTGGGTCCGGTCTGTTCGAGCGTTGTGTCCCGGAGGAGTCCTCCGCGGCGAGCTCGGCCGATCTCACCGGCACGTTCGAGGGCGATCTGGATGCCGACGGCGCACGACTGACCCTCACCACCGCCCCGGGGCAGGCCGGCGGCACACTCACGGCGGAGAACTGGCCGACCGGGGATCGTCAACTGGCCGAACTCGGCGACGTCTTCGACGGCTCCGGCACGTGGGAGGTCGACCGCCACTCGGACCCGGACGACATCCCTCAGCTGCGGCTGTTCTTCGAGAAGCCGGAGGGCATTCTCCGCGGGGACACCGTGGACCTCCTGACGATCACCGCGGACTCCGAACGCACGGTCGTCTACGAGCACGACGACCCGGACACCTGCCCGGACTTCGTCCTGGAGCTGAAGAAGCCCTGAGGGAGCCGCCGCCACCGTGGCGGCCGTGACCCCTACCTTCTGGACCCGTCCGGCGGAGACTCGGGTAGGCGTCGGGCGAGTGCACGCTCACCGTCCTCACCCCTCCGTTGCGGAACCGATCCCCCGCGCCAGGCGTGTTCTCCTCTCAAAGCGGGGAGGCGCAAAGCGACGTCGGGAGGAGAGCCGATGAGCGACGGTGCGGCACTTGCGGAACGGATCGCCGAACGGCGGGCCGGGCGGGGCGATCCCAGGGACATGGTGGGGGAGTTGCGTCGGTCCCTGCTGCTGGTGCCGGTGGACTCCCGTGGCCTGTGGACGGCGGAGCTCGGCGGCGTGCGCTGGATCTGCGCCTTCACCGACGAGGCCTCTCTCGCCCGGTTCGCCCGAGCCCGGGGCGCTCACGTAGCGGACGAAGCCGCTGGGCCTGATGCCGATGGGCCGGAGGAAACCGATGCGCCGGAAGCGCCGGCGGCCGGTCCTCCCTGGGAGTTCGCCGAGCTGCGCGGTGCCCGTCTCCTGGACGAGATCATCCCCGCCATGGCCGTCCCCGCCGGAATCGCCGTCGACATCGCCGATCCCGACGGGGCGATGCTCTTCCCGCCCGCCCACGGCATCGTCCCCGACGCCGTCGCCGTCGACGTACCGGCCGAGGACGGGGGCGTCTGATGGGCGGCGGCGGGCCGGAGGACCTGCGGTTCGACGCGGAGAGCATCAAGCAGGTCACCGAAGGCCTTCGGGCGGCCACCGCCGAGCTGCGCGACATCGGTTCGGGCACGGGCGCCGTGCTCGGCAAGGGGTTCTCGGACCTGTCGATGACCGGCATGGAGGCCGGGCACCACGGCCTCTCCGTGGACTTCGAGGACTACTGCGAGCGCTGGGAGTGGGGCGTACGGGCACTGGTCCAGGACGCCAACACCCTCGCGGCGGCGCTGGGTCTCGCCGCCGGGATCGTCTGGGAGGAGGACCAGTACCTCCAGGGCACGTTCAAGATCGCGGTGAACGCCGCCGTCGGCAATCCGCACGCCTCCGAGGCGGATGTCGTCAAGCAGAACTGGGGTGACGTGTTCACCCCCGACTATCTGAACCCCGACTGGAGCGCCGAGTCCTTCGAGCGCGCCGGGGACGAGGCCGCGCAGACCTGGAAGGACACCGGGCGGGCGCTCGTCACGGAGGGGAACGGCGGGCGCCAGTCGCGGATCCTCAACGAGATGCTCGGCGTGGACCAGGGCGCCTTCGACCGCGCTGTGGACGACACCTTCGGCCCGTCTCCCGAGGAGCGGGCCGCCCAGCAGCAGCCGAACGCCGGGGGGAACTGACCGTGGGCATCGGGGATTTCGTCAGCGACATCACGCCCGACGTCGTCGAGGACGCGGTCGAGGACGGCGTGGAGTGGGCCGGCAACCGGGTCGAGGACGCCGGCGACTGGACCGCGGACCGGCTGGACGACGTCGGCTGGGAGTCAGGCGCGGACTGGGTGCGCGAGCAGTCGCGCTCGCTGGCCAACCGGATGGGCGCCGAGGTCGACGAGATGGACCTCGGACAGACCGAGGACAAGACCAAACTGATCTACGGCAGCCCGTCCAAGCTGCGCTCCACAGCCTCCCACCTGCGGGATCTCCAGTCGTCGTTCGACAAAGTGGGCAAGGGGCTCAAAGGGCTCGACTCGTCCGCCGTCAAGGGTGAGGCCGCGGACGCGTTCCGCGAGAGCGTGGCGATCGAGCCTCCGAAGTGGTTCAAGGGCGCGGACGCCTTCGGGAAGGCCGCCGACGCCATCGCGAGCTTCGCGCTGACGGTGGAGTGGGCGCAGATGCAGGCGCAGACCGCCATCGACAAGTGGAAGGCCGGCACCAAGGCGTCCGAGAACGCCGCGAACGCGCACAACAAGCAGGTCGACGACTACAACAAGGCCGTCGACAGCTACAACGCCCAGCCCGCCGACAAACGGAACCCGTCCTCCCTGCCGCCGAAGCCGGGCACGTTCAGCGATCCCGGCAAGGCGCAGATGGAGGAGGCGCAGGAGATCCTCGCCGAGGCCCGCAAGCAGCGGAACTCGGCCGCCGAGACGGCGCGTACGGCGGTCCGGGCGGCCCGGGACGAGGCCCCGGCCAAGCCGAGCTACGCCGAGCAGGCCATGGACGGCCTCGAGGAACTGCAGGTGATGAAGGACCACTTCGGCGCCGGCATCATCAAGGGCACGGCCGGCCTGGCCACCTTCGTACGGGGCATCAACCCCACCGACCCGTACAACCTCACCCACCCCGCCGAGTACCTCACCAATCTGAACAGCCTCGCCTCCGGCCTCGTCCTCGCCGCCAACGACCCGTGGGGCACGGGCAAGGCGATGATCAACGACTTCATGAAGGACCCCGCCGAGGGCTTCGGACGGCTTGTGCCCGACGCGCTGCTGACCGCGGCGACCGCCGGCGCCGGCGGCGCGGTCAAGGGCGTGCGGGTCGCCGCGGACGCGGCCGACATGGCCAGCGACGCCAACCGGGCCCGCCGGCTGCTCGACAACGGACCCAACGGCACCCACAACCGGCCCGACGGGCAGCGCCTGGTCGACGAGACCGACCCGGTGGACCTCGCCTCGGGGCGCATGTTCCTGCCCCAGACCGACGTGGTCCTGCCGGGCACGTTGCCGCTGGCCTTCACCCGGCGCGTCGAGTCCGGCTACACCGCCGGCCGCTTCTTCGGCCCGTCCTGGTCCTCCACCGTGGACGAGCACCTGGAGATCGACGCCCGAGGGGTCGTGCATGTCACCGACGACGGCCTCCTGCTCACGTACCCGCATCCCGTGCCCGGCGTCCCCACCCTCCCCGAGTCGGGCACCGTGCGCCGCCTTCTCACCCGCGACGCGAGCGGCGACTACGTCCTCACCGACCCCGAGTCCGGCCTGACCCGCCACTTCACCGCGCCGCCCGGTGTCGAGCCCGGGGACGACGGGGACGCCTGGCTCGTCCACACCGCCGACCGAAGCGGCCACACCGTCAGCGTCGACCGCGGTACGGACGGCACACCGCTCACCCTCGCCGACTCGGCGGGTCGCCGCCTGGCCGTCGCCACGGCGGACGGCCGGGTGACCGGCCTGGCCCTGGAACTCCCCGACGGCGCCCGGCAGGACGTCGTCCGCTACGCCTACACCGACGGCAACCTCACCGGCGTCACCCGACCCTCCGGCGCCACCCTCACCTTCGAGTACGACGACAGGCGGCGGGTGATCGCCTGGATCGACTCCAACGACAGCCGCTACGACTACGCCTACGACGAGCACGACCGGGTGATCGGCGAGGGAGGCCAGGCCGGACACGTCCAGCTCACCCTGGCGTACGGCACTCCCGACCCCGCCACGGGCCACCGCGTCACCACGCTGACCACCGCCGACGGCCGCGTCGTCCGCCATCTGATCGACAGTGCCTGCCGGGTCGTCGCCACCACCGACCCGCTCGGCCACACCACCCGCTTCACCCATGACACGCGCGGCAACCTGCTGACCCGCACCGACCCCCTGGGCCGCGTCACCGCCTTCTCGTACGACGAGGAGGGCCGGCTGCTCGCTGTCGTCCGCGCCGACGGCAGCCGCATCGGCACCGTCCGCGACGCGCGGGGCCTGCCGGTGGAGTTCACCGACGCGGACGGCGGGCGCACGCTCCAGGAGTTCGACGACCTGGGCAACCTCATCGCGGTCACGGACCCCGGCGGCCGCACCACCCGGTACGCGTACGACGACCGCGGCCATCTCCGCTCCGCCACCGACGTGTTCGGCGCCGTGACCACCTTCCGCTGCGACCCGGCCGGACTGCCCGTGGAGGTCACCGACCCGCTCGGCGGCACCACCCGGTGCGAACGGGACGCCTTCGGCCGGCTCACCCGCATCACCGACGCTCTCGGCGCGGCCACCACCCTCGAATGGAACGCCGACGGCGATCCCGCCCGGCGCACCCTCCCCGACGGCTCCACCGAGTCCTGGTCGTACGACGGCGAGGGCAACTGCACCGCCCACACCGACGCGACGGGCCTCACGACACGCTTCGAGTACACCCACTTCGACCTGCTCTCCGCCCGCACCGGCCCGGACGGCGCCCGCCACACCTTCGAGCACGACGCGGCGCTGCGCCTCACCAAGGTCACCGACCCGCAGGGCCTGACCTGGACGTACGACTACGACCGGGCCGGCCGGACGGTGTCCGAGACCGACTTCGACGGGCGTACCGTCGGCTACACCCTCGACCCGGTCGGACAGGTGGTCACCCGCACCACCCCCACGGGCGAGACCGTCTCCTACGAGCGGGACGCGCTCGACCGGGTCGTCCGGAAGGACGCGGCAGGCGCCGTCACCACCTACGCGTACGACACGGCCGGACGGATGATCCGGGCCACGGGCCCCGACTGCGAGCTGCTCCGGACGTACGGCCGCCGCGGCGAGCTCAAGGCCGAACTCGTCGACGGCCGCCCCCTCATCTACGGCTACGACGACTCCGGGCGCCGGGCCCGCCGCGTCACGCCCACCGGACACGTCACCTCCTACGGCTACGACGCGGCCGGCCTCCTCACCCGGCTGACCAGCGGCACACGCCGGATCGCGTTCGCCCACGACGCGGCGGGACGCGAGCTGCGCCGCGCCTTCGGCGACACGGTGGCCCTGGCCTCGGCCTGGGACGAGGCCGGCAGGCTGACCGGACAGCACCTCACCGCCGGCGACCGCACGGTCAACCGCCGCACGTACACCTACCGCGCCGACGGGCACCTCACCGCGCTCGACGACACCCTGCGCGGCTCGTTCCGCTACGACCTGGACGCCACGGGCCGGGTGACGACGGTGACGGCCGCCGGCTGGACGGAGACGTACGCCTACGACGCGGCCGGCAACCAGACCTCCGCGTCCTGGCCCGACGGCCATCCCGGCCACGAGGCGACCGGGCCCCGCAGCTACACCGGAACGGTGGTGACCCGCGCGGGCGCGGTGCGGTACGAGCACGACGCCGGCGGCCGGATCACCCTGCGCCGCAAGACCCGGCTGTCCCGGAAGGCCGACACCTGGCGGTACACCTGGGACGCCGAGGACCGCCTCACGGCCGTCACCACGCCCGACGGCACACGCTGGCGGTACCGGTACGACCCGCTGGGCCGGCGCACGGCGAAACAGCGACTGGCCGACGACGGCGAGACGGTCGTCGAGGAGGTCCGGTTCACCTGGGACGGCTCGACCCTGTGCGAACAGACCACCACCGCCCCCGGGATGCCCCACCCCGTCGCCCTGACCTGGGACCACCGGCAGAACCGGCCGCTGGCCCAGACGGAGCGCGTCCTCGGCACGGACGCCTCCCAGGAGGTGGTCGACGAACGCTTCTTCGCGATCGCCACCGACATCGTGGGAACCCCCACCGAACTCGTCGACGAGGCGGGCGAGCCGGCCTGGCACGCCCGCGCCACGCTCTGGGGCACCACCGCGTGGAACAGTTCCGCGACGGCCTACACCCCGCTGCGATTCCCCGGGCAGTACTACGACCCCGAAACCGGCCTCCACCACAACTACTTCCGGCAGTACGACCCCGAGACCGCCCGCTACCTGACGCCCGACCCGCTGGGCCTCGCCCCGGCGCCCAACCCGGCCGCCTACGTCCACAACCCGTTCACCTGGTCCGACCCGCTGGGTCTCTCGCCGTACCGGGGCCTCGGCCTCAGCGACGAGGCGATGGCCGCGATCCAGAAGCTGGAGAACATCAAGGC
Organism: Streptomyces sp. NPDC039609; assembly: GCF_055596705.1. Taxonomy (NCBI): domain Bacteria; kingdom Bacillati; phylum Actinomycetota; class Actinomycetes; order Kitasatosporales; family Streptomycetaceae; genus Streptomyces; species Streptomyces sp. NPDC039609. The sequence goes on along the minus strand of NZ_JBVIUJ010000007.1, from coordinate 283,627 downwards.
CGACCCGATCGGCCGCATCAACTCCGACCCCGACCACAACCACTACTCGGCGGCGCGGCGGGAGGCGGGGGGCGAGGTGATCAAGCTCAAGGACAACGGCAAACCGTTCGACCACGTCGAGGACCTCACGCAGGGTATGCAGGGCCTGGAGAACGTCCGCAAGGTCCTGTGGAAGGAGATGGAGCGGCTGCCCGACGGCATGACGGAACGCGGCCTGGAAGTCCTCCTGAAGAAGCACGACGAGACCGTCTACCACCTCGACCGTGTGAAAGGCTTCCTGCACCAGATCCAGAACCGGAACGGAACGTCAGGCGGATGACCGACGAGAACGGCCACGAGGCCGAGGTACGGGACCGGTGGGCCCGGCCGGAGGGCGCCTCCGTCCTTGCCGGACTGCGCGACGCGCTGACCGGCGGCGGCGACTGGCGCTCCCTGGTGCGCGCGTGGACACAGCCCTGGGGCAACGACAACGACCTCGCCGGCATCCCGCTGGCGGGGGTCGACCTCACGGGCGCGGACCTGACGGGCGTCCACCTGAGCTATGCCGACCTGCGGGGCGCCGACCTCAGCGGCTGCGACCTCACCGACGCGTTCCTGACCGGCACCGACCTGGGCGGAGCCACCCTGGTGAACGCGACGCTGACGCGGGTGAACGGCGGCCTCTGCGACCTCACCGGCGCGGACCTCAGCGGCGCCCGGGCGGACGACGCGACGTTCTCCCGGGCGCGGCTGATCGGCGCCACCTTGCGCGGAGCCTCCCTGCGCCGCGCGAAGCTCGTCGGCGCCGAGCTCACCGACGCCGACCTGTCGCACGCGGACCTCACGGAGGCCGTGCTGATCGCGGCAAGGACCGAGGGGACGGTCCTGACCGACGCGATTCTGGAGGGCGTACGGCGCGGGTCGCTGAGGCCGTAGCCCCGCCCTACGCCAGCGCCTTGTAGAAGAAGCTGCAGTCCTGGAGCGCGCCCGTGGGGTCGGTGGCGTACGCGGGGACCTTGCCGAAGCGTGTCCAGCCGGTCGTGGCGTAGAGGCGGTCGGCCGTGCTGTCGGTCTCCGTGTCGAGCAACAGCAGGGTGACGCCCGCTTCCCGGGCGGCCCGTTCGGCCGCGGTCAGCAGGCGGCGGGCGAGGCCCTGGCCCCGGGCCTTCCGGTGGACCATCAGCTTGACGATCTCGGCGCGGTGGCGGCCGTTGGCCTTCGGTTCGAGGGCCAGGCTCACCGTGCCGACGAGGCCGTCGGGGGTGTGGGCGGCCCAGACCCTCAGGGTGCCGGAGTCGAGCGCCGGCTGTCGGGTGTGCCACCAGGCGGCCGCGGCCTCGTGGTCGAAGGGCTGGAGAAAGCCCAGCGACGCGCCGCTCGCGACGGCGTCGACCAGGACGTCGGCGAGGCCGTCGACGGCCGGGGCGAACGCTTCGGGGGAGAGGTGGGTGATGGTGGGCACGGTGTCGGTTCCTCTGAGTTCTCGGAGCGGCACGCTCAGGGCAGGACGATCAGGAGCGCGTACCGCACCGGCTCCGCGCCCGGGCAGCGGAAGCGCGAGCGTCCCCAGAGCCGGAACCGCAGACAGTCCCCCGCCGCCAGCTCGTGCACGCGACCGCCCTCGGTCACCTCCAGGGCGCCCTCGAGGACCCAGATGTGCTGCTCGAGGCCCGCGACCGGAGGCCCGTCGTACGCGATGTCCCCACCGGGCCCCAGCACCCCTTCGACGAGCTCGCCGCGCAGCCCGGGATGCGGGGGCGACACCGAGCGGCGGGTGAACCCCACGGACTCGTCACGCCACACCTCCTGCCGCCCGGCGCGGAGCACCAGGGGCGGCTCGGACTCGACCTCCGCGAGGAGCTGGGACATCGTCAGCCCGTACGCCGCGCACAGCCTGCCCAGCAGTACCGCCGTCGGGCTCAGCTCGACCCGCTCCAGGCGCGACAGGGTCGACCGGCTCGCTCCCGTACGGCCGGCCAGGTCGTCCAGCGACCAACCGCGCTCCGTCCGCAGCTCGGCGAGGCGGCCCGCCAGGCGGGTGTCGAGCGCGGTCGGCTCGGATTCGGCACCCGGTCCCACTGATCCCATACCTGAGAACCTATCTCAGATATGGGATCCGCTGCCAGGGTCTTCTACGGTGCCAGCCGGCTGAACGCCACCTCGAAGTGCTCCACCGACACCACCCGCTGCCCCTCCCGCTGCGACGACTCGTCCCGCACCTCGGCCGCCCGGTCCTCGCTGGCCACCATCGCCCCCTCGTCCTCCCACAGGGTCAGCGACGTCGCCTTCCCCGTGGCGCGGTCGACGAGGTAGTACGCGCCCTTGAAACCCGGCAGCGTCTCCACCAGCTTGACGATCACCTCCGACTTGGCGGCCAGGTCGCCCTCCACGGGAACGGGTGACCCCTGGTACGTGCTCAGCCTCGCGTACATCGACGGACGTCCTTTCCTCGGCGGCCAGGCAGCTCAGCACCAGCGTGCGACGGCGGGCCGCGCCCCGCATGTCAGCGCGGGACAATAGGGACGAGGAGGGCGCGGGGAGGACGCGAGGAGAGGCCGGGGAGCGTGCACGGAGGGCATGAGGAGGCGGACACCGTGACGCCGTACATAGCCGTGACCGCCCTGAGCCATGCGGGGCTGCTGCGCGACCACAACGAGGACAGTCTCGTCGTCGGGCCGTGGACGCTCTGCGGGACCGTGACCGACAGCCCCCAGACGATGCTGTTCCCCCTCGACCGGCCCCTTCTGGTCGCCGTCGCCGACGGACTGGGCGGGCAGCCGGCCGGTGAGGTGGCCAGCGGTCTTGTCGTGCGCCGGCTCGCCGCGCTCGCCCCGGCGCTGGTCGGCACCGAGGCGATGGGCGAGGCGCTGGAGCTGTGCAACCGGGCCGTGTACGCGGCGGCCGACGGCCGCCCGGACCTCGCCACCATGGGGACCACGGTGGCGGGCACGCTCGTCCTGGAGGGGTCGCTGCTGTCGTTCAACGTCGGCGACAGCAAGGTCTACAACGCGGCGCGGGCCGGGCTGCGCCAGGTCAGCGTGGACGACAGCCCGCCGCCCCCACCCGGGCAGCGCACCACCTCGGCCGTCCTGCAGACCCTCGGCGGCAGCCACACGTACAACGCCGTCACGCCCCATGTCGCGAGCTTCCCGCTCTCCCTCGGCGACCGCTATCTGGTGTGCAGCGACGGTCTCACCGACCCGGTGCCGGACGAGGAGATCGAGGACCTGCTGCGGGTGCACGACGACGGCAAGGCGGCCTTCGAGCTGTGGAAGGCCGCCATCGACGCCGGCGGACCCGACAACATCACCCTCGCGCTCGTCCGGGTGGGGGACTGACCTCGTACAGCCCTCACACGGGCTCCCGCTCCGGCCCCTTCTCCCCGCCCTCCCCCTCCTTCTCGTCCTTCTCGTCCTTCTCGTCCTTCTCGTCCTGCGCGAGGAACTCCGTCACGGCCGGCGCGAACAGCGGCGCCAGCGCCAGGCCCACGACGACCCAGCCCGTCGGATGGCCGGGGATGTACACGACGATCGCCGCGGCCACCAGGATCCAGGTGGGCCGATCGCGCCCCGTCACCCGGGTGCCGCAGCACCGGCGAGCGGGCCACGGACCTCTGTCGTACGGTCGGCCGTCCGCGCGATCATGGGGGCATGGTCATGAAGCAGCGCTGCGCCGTACTCGACGACTATCAGGGCGTCGCCCTCTCCTCCGCCGACTGGACTCCGCTCGCCGACCGCGTCGACGTACGCGTGCTGCGCGAGCACCTGACCGACCGGGACGCGCTCGTCGCCTCGATCGAGGACTGCGAGATCGTGGTCGTCATGCGGGAACGGACGCCGCTGGACGCCGAGTTGCTGAAGCGGCTGCCGCGACTGCGGCTGATCGTCACGTCCGGGATGCGCAACGCCTCGATCGACCTGAACGCAGCGGCCGGACTGGGGATCACCGTCTGCGGTACGGCCAGCAGCTCCGAGCCGCCCGCCGAACTCACCTGGGCCCTGATCCTGGGCCTGGCCCGCCAGGTACGGACCGAGGCGCAGGCGCTGCGCGAGGGCGGGCCCTGGCAGTCGACGGTCGGGATGGACCTGGCCGGCCGGACCCTTGGGCTCGTGGGCCTGGGCAAGATCGGCGGCCGGGTCGCCCGCATCGGTCTCGCCTTCGGTATGGACGTCCTCGCCTGGAGCCCGAACCTGACGCGGGAACGGGCCGCCGAGCACGGGGTGACCCTCGCGGCGGACAAGCGGGAGCTGATGGAACGCAGCGACATCGTCTCGCTGCACATGGTCCTGTCCGACCGCACCCGGGGGCTCGTCGGCGAGGCCGAACTCGACGCGATGCGCCCGTCCGCGTACCTGGTCAACACCTCCCGCGCGGGCCTGGTCGACGGCGAGGCGCTGCTGCGGGCGCTGCGCGAGGGCCGGATCGCGGGGGCGGGGCTCGACGTCTTCGCCACCGAACCGCTCGCCCCCGACGACCTACTGCGCACCCTGCCGAACGTCCTCGCGCTGCCGCACCTCGGGTACGTGACGGAGGGCAACTACGCCCGCTACTTCGGGCAGGCGGTCGAGGACATCGAGGCGTACCTGACGGGGGAGCCGGTGCGGGTTCTGGGGTAGGTGGCGCGGGGACGGACGCGGGGTCGGCTGGCGCTGGGACGGGCGCGGGGTCGGCCGGCGCTGGGGCGGGCGCGCGGGATCGGCGGGCGCCGGGACGGACGCCGGGTCGGCTGGCGCTGGGACGGGCGCGCGGGGTCGGACGCCGCAGGGTCGCTCGACGCCAGGACGGACACCGGGTCGGCCGGCGCCGGGTCGGCCGGAGTCGACAGCGGCCCTGCGCCCGTCGGCGCGCGTACGGGCGCCGCGGTAGTCGGCCCCGGCACGGGCACCCGACCCCGGCGAGGTCGGCCCTACGGCCCCGCGAGGCTCGTCCGGACCAGTGACAGGAGCTCGTCGTCCGTGAGGCCCAGTGTGCGGGCCTCCGCCACGACCCCGTGGACGCGCTCGACGAGCCGGGCGCGGTCCGGGGCGGGGGCGTCCGGGACGATGACCGCGCCCCGGCCGCGGCGGAGTTCGATGAGGCCCTCCTCCCGCAGCCGCTGGTAGCCGCGCAGGACGGTGTGGACGTTGACCCCCAGGGAGTCGGCGAGCTCCCGGGCGGCCGGAAGGCGTTCGCCGGGGTTCGCCGAGCCGTCGGCGAGGGCCCCGCGCACACAGGCGGCGATCTGGTCGCCGAGGGGCACGGCGGAGGCGGGGTCGACCCGGAAGAGCATGGTCAGACCCTCCCACGCCGCTCGACCAGGGTGTTCAACAGGGCCGCGGCCGTCCGCGCGTCGGGCACGGTGACCGCGAACTCCCGTCCGCCGTCCCGCCGTACGACCAGACCCTCGCCCGAGCGCATCACCATGCCCGTGCGATGGGCGCGGACGCGGTAGCCCCAGCCGCCGAACTCCGCGAGCGCGTCGATCTCCCGCGCGCTCGCGCTCGCGACCTCGTCGAGCGGCACCCGGAGGCGGGGCCAGGGCGAGAGCGCGGAGCGCAGGGTCAGCCCGCGCCGGTCGACCGTGACGCGAACCTGGGCCAGGACCAGGACGAGCGCTCCGGCGGCGCACACGACGAGCCCGACCGGCCACGGCGCCAGGAGCAGCAGGGCCGGACCGGCCGCCACAAGCACCGCCCCCAGCACGGTCATCGGACGCGAGCCCGTACCGCGCGACCAGCCGGCGACCTCGTTCGGGCCGAGCGGCAGCGTCTCCACGTCCCCCTCCTGCGCACGGGCGAGGAGTTCCCCCTCCGGTACGAGCCGGGCCAGCGCCCACCCCACCAGCGCGGCGACACCGCCGACTCCCGCCGCCACCGTGAGGTTGACCAGGGGCGACACGACCTGGGCAGCGTCGGCCGCGTCGAGGTTGTCCCGTACGACCAGGACCAGCAGCGTGCCCATGGCACCGGCGGTCAGCCACGCGCCCCAGAGCGCGCGCCGCCGTACGAGCGCGACCCAGCCCGCGCCCAGCCCGAGGAGCAGCACGGAGCTGATGAGGGCGAACGCCGCCAGGCCGGTCCATCCGTCGGCGCGCCCGCTGGGGGAGAAGTGGGTGGCGAGCGGGTCGGGCAGCCGGTCGCCCGAGAGTCCGAGCAGGGTCAGGTGGAGGGCGAGCGCGAGCAGGAAGGGCAGGGCGGCGAAGGCGCGCAGGCGGGTCGGGACACGGTTCACGAAAACCTCCCAGACGGTGAAGTTGTTCGTACTCTACTAGAACAATGCGCTCAGTGCTCGGGATGCTTGGACGGGTGACGACCGGGCGGCCGTGTGGGACGGTGGACGCATGCCGGTACCCGTGATCCTCGACTGCGATCCCGGTCACGACGACGCCTTCAACATCCTGCTGGCCGCGGCCCATCCGGCCGTCGACCTGCTGGCCATCACCACCGTGGCGGGCAACCAGACGGTGGAGAAGACCACCCTCAACGCCCGCCGGGTGTGTGCGGTCGCCGGGATCCGCGGAGTGCCGATCGCGGCCGGCCGGTCCCGGCCGCTGCACGGCGCGCCGCTGGTCGCCGAGAACATCCACGGCGGCTCGGGGCTCGACGGACCCGGGTTCGGCGAGGGTGAGCCGGACGTGCCGCAGGATCCGCGCGACGCCCTCACCCTCACCCGGGACATCCTGCTCACCCAGCCCGCGCCCGTGACGCTCGTCCCGACCGGACCGCTGACCAACATCGCGACGCTGCTGCTCGCCCATCCGGAGCTGACGCACCGGATCGAGCGGATCGTGCTGATGGGCGGATCGACCGGGCGCGGGAACACCACACCGGCCGCGGAGTTCAACATCCTGTGCGACCCGGAGGCGGCGGACATCGTCTTCGACAGCGGGCTGCCGATCACGATGTTCGGACTCAACGCCACCCATCAGGCCCAGGCGACCCCGGACGTCATCTCCCGTATCGCCGCGCTGGGCACGCCGCTCGCCAAGCTCTGCATCGAGCTGCTGACCTTTTTCGCCGCCACCTACCGCGAGGTCTACGGCTTCGACGCACCGCCGCTGCACGATCCGCTGACCGTGGCGCATCTGATCGACCCCTCACTGATCAGCCTGGTGCGGGCGGCGGTGACGATCGAGCTGACGGGCACGCACACGCGCGGGGCGACGGTCGTGGACCTGGACGGCGTGACGGGCCGGCCGGCCAACGCGGAGGTGGGCATGGAGGTCGACGTGCCGGGCTTCTGGGACCTGATCGTGGAGGCCGTGCGGGTGCTGGGCGAACGATCCCAGAACTGACGAGACGCAACGTCTTGCGGAATGGCGAGCGACCCTTTATGGTCGATGGAACGAGACGAGACGTCTCGTTCCATCGTCGCCCAGGCAAAGGATCCGCCCTTGTTCCGTGTCCAACTCACCGACGTCACCAAGCGCTACGACGACCGGCTCGTCCTCGACCGGGTCTCCCTCACCGTCCGCCCCGGCGAACGCGTCGGCGTCGTCGGCGACAACGGCTCCGGAAAGTCCACCTTCCTCCGGCTCCTCGCCGGCCTGGAACAGCCCGACAACGGCACCGTCGCCGTGGACTCCCCCGGCGGTCTCGGCCACCTCGCCCAGACCCAGGACCTCCCCGGCACCGCACGCGTCGGCGACGCGGTCGACCTCGCGCTCGCCGACGTACGGAAGCTGGAGCGGGCGATCCGGGCCGCCGAGGCGGAGCTCGCCCGCACCGGCGACCTCGAGGGGTACGCCACCCTCCTCGCCGCGTACGAGGCGCGCGGCGGGCCGGACGCCGACCGCAGGGTCGAGACGACCCTGCGGCAGCTCGGCGAGCGGGAGCCGCTCGACCGCGACCGCCCGCTCGGCACACTCTCCGGCGGACAGCGCTCCCGGCTCGCCCTCGCCGCGACCCTGGCCGCCGACCCCGAACTGCTGCTGCTCGACGAGCCGACCAACGACCTCGACGACGAGGCCGTCACCTGGCTCGAGGAACGGCTGCGCGCCCACCGGGGGACGGTCGTCGCCGTCACCCACGACCGGGTCTTCCTCGACCGGGTCACGACCTCCGTCCTGGAGGTGAACGGCGAGCTGCGCACGGTCCGCAGATACGGCAACGGCTACGCCGGCTATCTGACCGGCCGGGCGGCCGAACGGGCCCGGTGGGAGCGGGAGTACGAGGAGTGGCGGGCGGAACTCGCCCGCCACACGGCACTCGCCGACACCACCATCGACCGCTTCTCCGCCATCCCTCGCAAGGCCCCGGCGGCCTTCAGCGGAGCCGGCGCCTTCCGCGCCCGCTCGCGGGCGCACGGCGCGATGAGCAGGATCCGGGCCGCCCGCGAGAAGCTCCAGCGGCTCACCGAGAACGCGGTGGCGGCACCGCCGGAGCCGCTGCGGTTCACGGCGTCCATCGAGGGCGCGGCGGGCGCGGTCGCGCTGACGGACGTACGGATGGAGGGCCGGCTGCGGCCGGCCTCCCTGCACCTGGCCCCCGGTGAACGCCTCCTGGTCACCGGCCCGAACGGCGCCGGCAAGTCCACCCTGCTCAAGATCCTCGCGGGCGAACTGACCCCGGACGGCGGGACGATGACGGCCCCTCCCCGGGTCGGGATGCTCCGCCAGGACACCGAGCTGCCGGACGACCCCCGCACCGTCGCCGCGGCGTTCGGGGAGGGCCGGGAGGAGGAGCTGCTACGGCTCGGGCTCTTCCGGGCAGCCGATCTGTCCACGCCGGTACGGGAGTTGTCGACGGGCCAGCGCCGCAAGCTGGAACTGGCGCGCCTGGTCACCCGCCCGTCGGACCTGCTCCTCCTCGACGAACCGACCAACCATCTGGCCCCCGGCCTGGTGGAAGATCTGGAGGCAGCCCTCGCCACCTACCCGGGCACCCTGGTGATCGTCACCCACGACCGCCGCATCCGAGCGGGCTTCCGGGGCCGACGGCTCGAACTTGGCGCCCGGACACGACCTAGCGCACCCTGTCCGGCGTGAAGGGGGACTGCTCGAAGGTCGGTACGGGGATCACGATCACATCGTCCCCTGGCGTGTACGGCGGAGGCATCTCCGGCGTGGGCGACGGGCGGTCCGGCGCCGGGACCGGGTTGGGCCCGGAGTTCGGGTTCTGCGGCTCCGTCCGCGACCGGGTGCCGGTCTTCCGCTTCGCGCTCGCCTTCGGGCGCGGTGACATGTACGCCGTCGGCGGCGGGGTCGTACGGGTCGCGGACGTCGTCGCGGACGGGCTCACCGACGTCGACGCACTCGGCGAAGGCGTCGCCGTCGGTGACGCCGAGGAGGCGGAAGGGGAACCTGACGGGGACGGGTGACGGCTCCGGTCCCCGTCCGTACCGCCGCCCCCTCCGCACCCGCTCAGTACCAGCCCGGCCAGCAGCGCCACCGCCGCCGGACCGGATCCTCTTCCGCCGAGGGCACGCATGCCCCTCACCCCACCCCTGGAGACCTGATCCGCACGTTCGTGCGGCCGGAATCGTACCGTCGGCGGGCGGGCCGTCAGCCCTCCCCGTCGTCCTCCAGGTCGCCCTCCGTGTCCAGGAACACCTGCCGCAGCGCCGCCAGGGTCTCCGGGTCCGGCTTCTCCCACATGCCGCGCGACTCGGCCTCCAGGAGGCGCTCCGCGATGCCGTGCAGGGCCCAGGGGTTGGCCTCCTTCAGGAAGGCCTGGTTCTCCGGGTCGAGGACGTACGTCTCCGTGAGCTTGTCGTACATCCAGTCGGCGACCACACCGGTCGTCGCGTCGTAGCCGAAGAGATAGTCGACCGTCGCCGCCAGCTCGAACGCGCCCTTGTAGCCGTGGCGGCGCATCGCCTCGATCCACTTCGGGTTGACCACCCGGGCGCGGAAGACCCGCGAGGTCTCCTCGACCAGGGTCCGGGTGCGGACCGTCTCCGGACGGGTGGAGTCGCCGATGTACGCCTCGGGCGCCGAGCCCGTCAGCGCGCGGACGGTCGCCACCATGCCGCCGTGGTACTGGAAGTAGTCGTCCGAGTCGGCGATGTCGTGCTCGCGCGTGTCCGTGTTCTTCGCGGCGACGGCGATCCGCTTGTACGCCGTCTCCATCTCCGAGCGCGCCGGGCGCCCTTCGAGACCACGCCCGTACGCGTACCCGCCCCACACCGTGTACACCTCGGCGAGGTCCGCGTCCGTACGCCAGTCGCGCGAGTCGATCAGCTGGAGGATGCCCGCGCCGTACGTGCCCGGCCGCGAGCCGAAGATACGGGTGGTCGCCCGCCGCTCGTCGCCGTGCTCGGCCAGGTCGGCCTGCGCGTGCGCCCGTACGAAGTTGTCCTCGGCCGGCTCGTCCAGTGAGGCGGCCAGCCGCACGGCATCGTCGAGAAGGCCGATGACGTGCGGGAACGCGTCCCGGAAGAAGCCCGAGATGCGCAGCGTCACATCGATGCGCGGACGGCCCAGCTCGGCGAGCGGGATCGGCTCCAGACCGTTCACCCGGCGCGAGGCGTCGTCCCAGGTCGGGCGGATGCCCAGCAGGGCCAGCGCCTCGGCCACGTCGTCGCCCGCCGTGCGCATCGCGCTCGTTCCCCACAGGGACAGACCGACGGACGTCGGCCACTCGCCGTTGTCGGAGCGGTAGCGCTCCAGGAGCGAGTCGGCGAGCGCCTGGCCGGTCTCCCACGCGAGGCGGGAAGGAACGGCCTTGGGGTCGACGGAGTAGAAGTTCCGGCCGGTCGGCAGCACGTTCACCAGACCGCGCAGCGGCGAGCCGGACGGGCCGGCCGGCACGAAGCCGCCGTCCAACGCGTGGACGGCGTGGGTGAGTTCGTCGGTCGTGGCGGAGAGTCGCGGAACGACCTGCTCGCAGGCGAAGCGGAGCACGGCCTGGACATCTGCGCCGTACGCGGCGGCGACCGCCGGGACCGCGTCCACGGACCAGGCCGCCGCCTCCATCGCCTCGACCAGCTCGCGCGCCGTCGCCTCGGCCTCGTCGGCGGTGGTCCGGGTCGCGGCCGACTCGTCAAGGCCGAGGGCCTCTCGCAGACCCGGCAGGGCCTGCGTACCGCCCCAGATCTGCCGGGCGCGCAGGATCGACAGCACGAGGTTCACTCGCGCCTCGCCCACCGGCGCCCCGCCGAGCACATGCAGACCGTCCCTGATCTGCGCATCCTTGACCTCGCACAGCCAGCCGTCGACGTGCAGCAGGAAGTCGTCGAACCCGTCGTCCTCCGGACGGTCCTCGAGCCCCAGGTCGTGGTCGAGCTTCGCCGCCTGGATCAGCGTCCAGATCTGCGCGCGGATCGCGGGCAGCTTCGACGGGTCCATGGAAGAGATCTGCGCGTACTCGTCGAGCAGCTGCTCCAGGCGCGCGATGTCGCCGTACGAGTCGGCGCGCGCCATCGGCGGCACCAGGTGGTCGACGAGCGTCGCGTGCACGCGCCGCTTGGCCTGCGTGCCCTCGCCCGGGTCGTTGACCAGGAACGGGTAGACCAGCGGGATGTCGCCGAGCGCCGCGTCCGGGCCGCAGGCGGCCGACAGGCCGGCGTTCTTGCCGGGCAGCCACTCCAGGTTGCCGTGCTTGCCGAGGTGGACCATCGCGTCCGCCCCGAAGCCGCCGTCCTCGGCGCGCGCCGCGATCCAGCGGTAGGCGGCCAGATAGTGGTGGGACGGCGGGAGATCGGGGTCGTGATAGATCGCGATCGGGTTCTCGCCGAAGCCGCGCGGCGGCTGGATGAGGATCAGCAGGTTCCCGCGCCGCAGGGCGGCGAGGACGATGTCACCCTCGGGGTTACGGGACCGGTCCAGGAACATCTCGCCGGGCGCCGGGCCCCAGTGCTCCTCGACCGCCTCGCGCAGCTCGGCCGGGAGCTGCGCGTACCAGCGCTTGTAGTCGGCCGCCGGGATGCGAACCGGGTTCTTCGCCAGCTGCTCCTCGGTGAGCCAGTCCTGGTCGTGGCCGCCGGCCTCGATCAGGGCGTAGATCAGCTCGTCGCCGTCGCCGGAGACCAGGCCGGGGATCTCCTCGACCGGACCGAAGTCGTAGCCCTCCTCCCGCAGGCGCCGCAGCAGCGCGACGGCGGAGGCGGGGGTGTCGAGGCCGACCGCGTTGCCGATCCGGGAGTGCTTCGTCGGGTACGCGGAGAGGACGAGCGCAAGCTTCTTCTCGGCGTTCGGGATATGGCGCAGACGGGCGTGGCGGACCGCGATCCCGGCGACGCGGGCCGCGCGCTCGGTGTCGGCGACGTAGGCGGGCAGCCCGTCCTCGTCGATCTCCTTGAAGGAGAACGGGACGGTGATGAGCCGGCCGTCGAACTCGGGGACGGCGACCTGGCTCGCGGCGTCCAGCGGGGAGAGACCCTCGTCGTTCTCCTCCCAGGCCGAGCGCGAGCCGGTGAGGCAGAGCGCCTGGAGGATCGGTACGTCGAGGGCGGCGAGCGCGCCCGCGTCCCAGGCCTCCTCGTCGCCGCCGGCCTGCGCCTCGGCGGGCTTGGTGCCGCCGGCCGCGAGGACGGTGGTGATGATCGCGTCGGCGCCCCGCAGGCGGTCGAGCAGCTCCGGCTCGGGGGCGCGCAGGGACGCGACGTACAGCGGCAGGGCCTGGGCACCGGCGTCCTCGATGGCCTCGCAGAGGGTGCCGATGAAGGCGGTGTTCCCGCTCATGTGGTGGGCGCGGTAGTAGAGCACGGCGACCGTCGGGCCGTCGGTCGTCCGGGGCGTGCGCTCCAGCGGGCCCCAGGTCGGCGCGGCGGCCGGGGCGTCGAAGCCGTGGCCGGTGAGCAGCACGGTGTCGGAGAGGAAGCGGGCCAGCTGCTCCAGGTTGGCCGGGCCGCCGTGCGCGAGGTAGGCGTGGGCCTCGGTGGCGACACCGACCGGGACGGTGGAGGTCTCCATGAGCTGGGCGTCGGGGGCCTGTTCGCCGGAGAGTACGACCAGCGGCTTCTCCGCCGCACGCAGGGCCTGCAGGCCCTCCTCCCAGGCGCGCAGACCGCCGAGAAGACGGACGACGACGAGGTCGGAGCCGTCGAGGAGCCCGGGCAGGTCGTCCAGGGCGAGGCGGGAGGGGTTGGCGAACCGGTACTCGACGGGGCCGCCGGCCGCGCGGGCGCTGAGCAGGTCGGTGTCGGAGTGCGACAGCAACAGAATTCGCATGCGTGCGCAGGCCTTCCTCGGGGTTGTCCGCGCCCCGGGTGGTCGTATGGACGGCGGGAGTTCCTGACTCACCCGGCCGCTGGTGCGACCTGGCTCACAGTGGCGGGACCGCGCCGGATTCTCACCGGGCTTCCTCCCCGGGGTCCTGGGACCCCATGCCGTCTGCATAGTAGATCGTGCTCACGACGGGCAGGGGTCGTCCCCAGGGGTCGCCCCGATCCACGTGGGTATGCTCGCCGCCATGCCGCCCACCCCGCCCACAACGCCCAACCGGGGCGAACCTCTCATACGGGACCGTGGCGATGCCTGCCCCGGCGCGCTGCGCCTGCACCCCGCCGACGACGGCGGCCTGGCCCGACTGCGCCTGCCCGCAGGCTTGTTGACGTCTCGCCAGGTCCAGGTCCTGGCGTCGGCGGCGGAGTCGCTGGGCGACGGCCGGGTCACGGTCACATCCCGGGGGAACGTGGAGCTGCGCGGCCTCGGCGAGGGCTGCGGGGTCGATCTGGCGGAGCGGCTGACGGAGGCGGGCCTGCTGCCCTCGGCCACCCACGAACGCGTCCGCAACATCGTCGCCTCCCCGACCGCGGGACTGGACGGACTCGGCCACGCGGACGTGCAGTTGTGGGCCCGTGAGCTGGACACCCTGCTCTGCGCGACCCCCTGGACGGCGGCCCTCTCGGGCCGCTTCCTCTTCGTCCTGGACGACGGCCGCGGAGACGTGGCGGGGCTGGGCGGAGATGTGACCTTGATCGCAGGAGCGCCGTCGGCGGCCGGCGACCGGTGGACGGGTGGGAGCGCGTCACCCGGCGGGACCGGAGCCTCGGTGGGCGGCAGTCCGTCGCCCGGCGAGACAGACACCTTCGCGACCGGCAGTCCGTCGCCCGGCGGGAGCGGAGCCTCGGTGGGCGAGAGCCCGTCGCCCGGCGAGACAGACGCCCCCGCGGCCGGTCGTCCGTCCCCCGGCGGGACCGGAGCCTCCGCGGCCGGTCGTCCGTCCCCCGGCGGGACCGGAGCCTCCGCGGGCGAGAGCCCGACGCCCGGCGAGACAGACACCTTCGCGGGCGGCTGCGAAGGCCCGGCCCCGCGCGCGGCCGACGCCCTGCTGTACGTCGGCGGGCAGGCGTTCCGCGTCGCGGGCGCCGACGCCCCGCGCGCGGCGCTCGCCGCGACCGACGCGTTCCTGCGGGCCGCACAGGCCGCCGGGAACGGGGCATGGCGTGTAAAGGAGCTGCCGAACGCGGGCGCGCCGGACACGGAGGCCGTCGACGCCGCCGGAGTGACAGCCATGCCGGACACCGGGACTCCCAGCGCCGGAACAGCCGCCGCGCCGGATGCCGGAACCTGCCTCCTCGACCTCGCCGCCGCGCTCGCACGGGCCGGGGTCGACGCCCGGCCCGTCGTCCCCGCGCCGCCGCTGCCGCACGGCGCGCCGCCCGCGCCCGGGCCCCTCGGCGGGAACGCACTGCACGTGCTCGCGCCGCTCGGACGGCTGACGGCCACCCAGCTGCGGGCGCTGCTGCCCGCCGACGAGGTGCGGCTCACGCCCTGGCGCGGGGCCGTCGTCGTCGGGGCCTCCCGAACGCGGCTGCCCGAGCTGGAGGCAGCCGGGCTGATCACCGACCCCCAATCCCCCTGGGTCGGCGTCGGCGCCTGCACCGGGCGCCCCGGCTGCGCCAAGTCCCTCGCCGACGTCCGGGCGGACGCCGTACCCGGCACTCCGGGCCTCCCCGTCCACTTCTCGGGGTGCGAGCGCCGGTGCGGCCACCCCCAAGGCGCCCCCGGCAGCTGGGTCGACGTCCTCGCCACCGCCGAGGGCACCTACCTCGTGGACGGCCGCCCCACCCCCCGTACCTCCCTGACCGAAGCAGTCGCAACGGCCCGCACAACGAGATGAGCGAGAACGACACGATGTTCGCCTACGAGAAGGACGGCGCGGAGATCTACCGCCAGTCCTTTGCCACGATCCGCGCCGAGGCGGACCTCGCCGATCTGCCCGCCGACGTCGCCACGGTCGTGGTCCGCATGATCCACGCCTGCGGCATGACCGACCTCGTCCGCGACCTCGCCTACTCGCCGCAGGTCGTCTCCCGCGCCCGCGCCGCCCTGCGCGCCGGCGCACCGATCCTGTGCGACGCGCAGATGGTCGCGAGCGGAGTGACCCGCAAGCGGCTGCCCGCCGACAACGACGTGGTCTGCACCCTCTCCGACCCCTCCGTGCCCGCCCTCGCCGCCGAGCTCGGCACCACCCGCAGCGCCGCCGCCCTCGAACTCTGGCGCGACCGCCTCGAAGGCTCCGTCGTCGCCATCGGCAACGCGCCCACCGCCCTCTTCCACCTCCTGGAGATGATCGCGAAGGGCGCGCCCCGCCCGGCCGCCGTCCTCGGCATACCGGTCGGCTTCATCGGCGCCGCCGAGTCGAAGGACGCCCTCGCCGCCCAGACCCTGGGCCTCGACTACCTCGTCGTACGGGGCCGGCGCGGCGGCAGCGCGATGACCGCCGCCGCGATCAACGCCATCGCGACGGAAGCGGAGATCCAGGCATGAGCGCCAACGCCCCCGGCAAGCTGTACGGAGTCGGCCTCGGCCCCGGCGACCCCGACCTGATGACGGTCGCCGCCGTGAAGGCCATCGCGTCCGCCGACGTCGTCGCCTACCACTCGGCCCGCCACGGCCGCTCCATCGCGCGCTCCATCGCCGCCGAGCACCTCCGCGAGGACCACATCGAGGAGCGGCTGATGTACCCGCTCACGGTGGAGACCACCGACCACCCCGGCGGCTACCGGGGCGCGCTCGACGACTTCTACGAGGAGGCCGCGGCCCGCCTCGCCGCCCACCTCGACGCCGGCCGCACCGTCGCCGTCCTCGCCGAGGGCGACCCGCTCTTCTACGGCTCGTACCAGCACATGCACAAGCGGCTCGCGGACCGCTACGACACCACCGTCATCCCCGGCGTCACCTCCGTGTCCGCCGCCGCGGCCCGGCTCGGCGAGCCGCTGTGCGAGGCGGAGGAGGTCCTGACGATCATCCCCGGCACACTGCCGGAGGACGAGCTGACGGCCCGCCTCGCGGGCACCGACTCGGCGGTCGTGATGAAGCTCGGCCGCACCTTCCCGACCGTGCGCCGCGCCCTGGAGCGCGCGGGCCGTCTCGACGACGCGCGGTACGTGGAGCGGGCGTTCATGGCGGGCGAACGGACGGAGATCCTCGCCGAGGTGGACGCCGAGACCGTCCCGTACTTCTCGGTCGCCGTCCTGCCCTCCCGTATCGACGCCGTCACCCCCGAGTCCCGGGAGACCGGCGGCGAGGTCGTCGTCGTCGGCACCGGCCCGGCGGGCGCTCCCTGGCTGACGCCGGAGTCGCGCGGCGCGCTGGTCAACGCCGACGACCTGGTCGGCTACACCACCTACCTCGACCGCGTCCCGGCGCTGCGCCCCGGCCAGCGCCGGCACGGCTCGGACAACAAGGTCGAGTCCGAGCGCGCCGAGTTCGCCCTCGACCTCGCCCGGCGCGGGCGCCGGGTCGCGGTCGTCTCGGGCGGCGACCCCGGTGTCTTCGCCATGGCCACGGCGGTCCTGGAGGTCGCGTCGGAGGAGCGGTACGCGGACGTGCCCGTACGGGTCCTCCCGGGTGTGACGGCCGCGAACGCGGCAGCCGCCGCGGCGGGCGCCCCGCTCGGCCACGACTACGCCACGATCTCCCTCTCGGACCGGCTCAAGCCCTGGGACGTGATCGCCGCCCGCCTGCGCGCCGCCACCCGGGCGGACCTGGTCCTGGCGCTCTACAACCCGGGCTCGAAGTCCCGTACGCACCAGGTGGCGGCCGCCCGCGACCTGCTGCTCGAACTCCGCTCGCCCGAGACCCCGGTGGTCGTGGCACGGGACGTCGGCGGCCCGGAGCAGTCGGTACGGGTGGTGACCCTGAAGACCCTGGAGCCGAGCGAGGTCGACATGCGGACGCTGCTGCTCATCGGCTCGTCGCAGACGCGCGCGGTCGAACGCGGCGACGGCCGCACGATCACCTGGACACCGCGGCGGTACCCAGAGGAGTGACGGGGCCGCGGCGGTAGGGGAGGAATGACGGGGCCGCGGCGGTACCGGAGGAATGACGGGCGGGGCGCGGGGACGGGTCCGGTCGCGGCGGGGCGAAACGTCGCGACGGGGCCGGTCGTCGTCACCGGGCCCGGGCGCCGGACTCGCACTGCACGTCAACGGGTGAAGGTCCCCAGCCCTTCGGTGTCCAGATACTCGACGCGGACGGACTTCCCGTCCGGCTTGTCGAGCAGGTCGGCGGCGACTGCGTCGAGGTCGCGTTCGACCGGCGCAAGTTCGTCCTACAGCTCCGGTAGCGGCGGCGACTGCGTCGAGGTCGCCGCCTGCCCCACTCCGTCCACCTCCGTGTCTCCAAGGTCACCGACGGCCCGACGTTCGGGGTCGCCGCCGAGGCCTGGTCCATGTTCGTCGCGGGGCTCACCGGCTGACCGCCCCTCGTCGGCTTCTGGCTCGGCCGCCCTCTCTCCGAGTGTGGCGGGTTCCGGCGACGCCTCAAGGGCGCTCCTCCGTCGCGTCGGCTCCGCCGATTCCGCTTCGCTCCACCCTTGACCCGCCACCTCCACCCGCCTTTTCACACTCGGAGGGCGGCCCGGGGGCGTGGCCACGCGACAACTCCCCCGGTCCTGGGCAGGGATCGGCGCCTGCGGGTGCGTGGGTGGGATTGCGCGGCAGTTGAATGGGGTGGCCCGGCGACGCTCAGCGTGCTGCGGCCGTCGGTCGGCTCGGATTCATGCCCCGCTGGTCACCCCCCGGTGGGTGGTGGGGTGAGTTGATCAGCTGAGCGACCCCAAGGCTCCACAACTCGCCTTCGGCGGGCCCCAAGGGGCGCTATCCGGGGAAGTTACCGCGAGTAGTGGAGAGTTAGGGACACACTCGCCGTCTGCCGAGCAGCGGATGGACGTAACTACGCTCCACTGGCAGCAACTTCCCTGCATGGGGCGCTCGCGGATCCGATCCAGGGAGGTGGGCGGACCTACTGTCTCCAGACGGTTGGGTCCTCGTGGATCCGGGTCAGCATTCCGGCGAGGGTCTTCTCGTCGAAGATGACGCCGTAGATGGCTTCGGGGATCTGCCGGTCGTTGACGACGACGGTGGGGGTACCCGGTCCGATCGGGTCGTCCCCGGTCTGCTGGTAGGCCTGCTGCGAAGCGGTCACGAAGTCCCTGTACTTCATGGTGGAGACAGCCGCGTCGAAGGTCTTGCTGCGCAGCCCGGGTACTTCGTCGGCGAGCTCGAGCAGCCGGGAGGTGGTGAAGCCACCGGACATCTCGACCGCAGTCTGGTTCTTCACCAGTACGGCGTGGTACTCGGCGAACTTCTGCGCGTCCAGCGCCGAACGCAGCGCGTTGACGGCCCGCTTGGAGCCGTCCCCTCCCAGCCGCTGGTCCTTGAAGGAGGCGAAGGTGTACTCGGTCCTCGCCTCGCGCTTGATCGTCATGGCGCGGACCGCCTTGGCGCCCGTCGCCTCGAACTCCTCGACGACCGGGCAACGGGGGTCCTCGTAGAGCCGCACGCTCATCGCGACGAGCGGATCCCCCACCGTGATCGTCGTACCGTCCGAGGACAGCGCCTCCGGCAGCTCCTCGATCCCCTCGTACGGTTCCGGTGCCGTGATCGCGGGCTGTTCGGCCGCAGATGCTCCCCGCTCGCAGCCGGCGGTGCCCATCGCGACAGCCCCCAGCGCGACGGCAGCAGCCAGCCCTCTGACATGTCTGACCTGCATGAATTCCCTCTCCTGATGAACGCGCAGACTCTAGGCGTTCACACGGCGAAGGCGCACGCCCATTCCGCGTGCTGCTCGGCAGACGGCGAGTGTGTCCCTAACTCTCCACTACTCGCGGTAACTTCCCCGGATAGCGCCCCTTGGGGCCCGCCGAAGGCGAGTTGTGGAGTCTTAGGGTCGCTCAGCTGATCAACTCACCCCACCACCAACCGGGAGTGACCAGCGGGGCATGAATCCCAGCCACTCACCGGCCAGCACACGCTGAGCGCCGCCGGGCCACCCCATTCAACTGCCGCGCAATCCCACCCACGCACCCGCAGGCGCCGATCCCCGTCCAGGACCGAGGGAGTTGTCGCGTGGCCACGCCCCCGGGCCGCCCTCCGAGTGTGAAAAGGCGACCGGAGGCGGTGGGTCAAGGGTGAAGCGAAGCGCAATCGGCGGAGCCGACGCGACGCAGGAGCGCCCTTGACCCACCGACTCCGGTCGCCACACTCGGAACGAGGGCGGCCGAACCAGAAGCCCGCAAGAACGCCCACACCAGGACGCTCAGAAACCAGAAGCCCGCGAGACCCCCCACACCAAGCCCCTCAGAAACCCGACCCCACCAAACCCCCCACCCCAACCCCCTCAGAAACCCCCCACCCACTCCACCGCCTCCCCCACCGTCCCCGCCACCGCGACGCCCTCCGGCACCGGAGGCCTCCGGACGATCACCACCGGGATCCCCGCCTCCCTCGCCGCGCGGAGCTTCGGGGCCGTCGCCGCGCCGCCGCTGTCCTTCGTGACGAGGACATCGATGCCGTACCGGCTCAACAGCTCCGACTCCCCCTCCAGGGTGAAGGGTCCCCGGTCCAGGAGGACTTCGGTGCGGGCCGGCATCGGGGGCTCGGGGGCGTCGACGGACCGTACGAGGAACCACTGCGGGCACTCGGCGAACGCGGCGAGCCCCATGCGTCCGGTCGTCAGGAACACCCTCTCGCCGAAGTCCCCCACCACCTCCGCCGCCTCCTCCAGCGAGGCGGCCTCGTGCCAGTCGTCGCCCTCCACCCGGACCCAGCCGGGGCGGCGCAGGGCCAGCAGGGGAACATGGGCGGTGGCGGCCGCTCGGGCCGCGTTGAAGCTGATGTTCTCCGCGAAGGGATGGGTGGCGTCGATGACCGCGTCCACGTGGTGCTCGCGCACCCAGGTCACGAGTCCGTCGACGCCGCCGAAGCCCCCGACGCGTACCTCGCCGGCCGGCAGCCGGGGCTCGGCGACGCGTCCGGCAAGGGAGCTGGTGACGCGGACGCGGGGGTGCAGGGCCGTGGCGAGGGCGCGGGCCTCGGTCGTGCCGCCGAGAATGAGTACGTGCACGGGAGTCCTTTCATGAGCGCCGGCAGCGGTCCGGGCGGCGGGCGCGACGCCCAACTCAAGCACACGGGTCTGCGCCCGGGCTGGACGACCGGTGCCTGTGCGACGGCGGCGACGACGGCCGCGTACACGGCGCTGCTGACCGGCGAGTTTCCCGACCCGGTGACGATCACGCTGCCGAAGGGCGGGCGTCCGGCGTTCGCGCTCGCGGCGGAGGAGCTGGCCTCCGACGCCGCGATGGCGGGGATCGTGAAGGACGCGGGCGACGACCCGGACGTGACGCACGGCGCGCTGGTCCGGTCGACGGTACGGATCCTGCCGGCCGGGTCCGGTGTCGTCTTCCGGGCGGGGGCGGGCGTCGGTACGGTGACGCTGCCCGGCCTGCCCCTGGAGGTCGGGGAACCGGCGATCAACCCGGTCCCGCGCCAGATGATGCGCGCGCATGTGGCGGAGGTCGCGGCGGCGCACGGCGGGACGGGCGATGTGGAGATCACGGTCTCCGTCGACCACGGCGAGGAGATCGCCCGCTCGACCTGGAACCCGCGGATCGGCATCCTGGGCGGGCTGTCCATCCTGGGGACGACGGGCATCGTCGTGCCGTACTCGTGCTCGGCCTGGATCGACTCCATCCGCCGCGGGGTGGACGTGGCGCGGGCGGCGGGTCTCACCCATGTGGCGGGGTGTACGGGGTCCACGTCCGAGAAGACGGTGTCGACGCTCTACGACCTGCCGGAGATCGCGCTGCTCGACATGGGGGATTTCGCGGGGGCGGTGCTGAAGTACATCCGTCGCCATCCGGTCGACCGGCTCACGATCTGTGGCGGCTTCGCGAAGCTGTCGAAGCTGGCGGCGGGCCATCTGGACCTCCACTCGGCCCGCTCGCAGGTCGACAAGGGCTTCCTTGCGGACCTGGCCCGTACGGGCGGCGCGTCCGAGGCTCTCGCCGAGGAGATCGCCACGGCGAACACGGGCCTGGCGGCCCTCCGCCTCTGCGAGGCGGCCGGCGTCCCCCTGGGCGACCTGGTGGCCGCCCGCTCCCGGGACGAGGCCCTCGCGGTCCTCCGCGGCGCCCCGGTCGCGGTCGACGTCGTCTGCATCGACCGCGCGGGCACGGTGGTGGGCCGTTCGACGACGGCGGGGCCGGTCGCCTCGTGAGGCGACGATTACAGGTCGTCGGGCAACAGCCGGAACGCCTTGTGGCCGGTCAGAGGTCTGATCATGCGGAAGTGACGGTCCGTGGTGAAGAGAACCTCGGTGCCATAGGCGGCCGCCAGCGCGACGTTCATGGCATCGGTCAACCCGACACCCTTTCCTCCGTCTGCGTCCGCGTAACCCTCGGCGACGGCGATCGCCGTGGACAGATGCGCGGCCACCGTCGGCACCTCGAACCGACGCGTGGCCGTGTACCGCTCGATGAACCTGGCCGCGGTCAGAGCTTGCCGCGCTCCCGCGCGCGCCGCGATCAGGTAGTCCAGCTCGGCCAGAACCATCGGCGAGATCACCAGGTGGCTGATCGCCGCAAGCCCTTCCTTGTGCTCTTCATGCCCGGTGAGGCGCGGGTCGAGAAGGCGGTAGAGAGCATTGGTGTCGGCGACGGCGATCACGCCTGAGTCCCCATCCCTTTGAGCACGTCCTCGATCTCGTCGTCGGTGAGGTCGGGGAGCACGAGGTCGGGAAGATCGATCGCTCCCATGGGGTCGGTGGGGTAGGGGGGAATCTCATCGCTTATGGGCACCACGCGGGCGACCGCGACACCGTTCTTGGTGACCGTCACGGTCTCACCCCGGGCCGCCGCGGCGAGGATCTGGGAGGACTTCTGGTTGAACTCTCGAGCCGTGGTCTCCATGTAGTACATGTTACTACCAGACCTCGTGGGCAGCTCGACGCTTCCACTGACACCGGATGCGCCGTCTCCCCCGCGAACCTAGGCTTGCGAGGGCAGGACGCCCCACGAGAGAGGGATGTGCCCATGGCGAAGCGAGGCAACAAGAAGCGCGCCCGCAAGAAGAAGAAGGCGAATCACGGCAAGCGGCCGAACGCCTAGAAGCCGGGGCCGGACACTCGTCGGGTGTCCGGCCCGGGCGCGTCACGGGGGCATTGAGGTGCCGCCGCTCCGAGGGCGGCCGACGGGCGGGGAAGAGCTCAGCAGACGTGCCGCTCCCGCGCCGGGTCGTAGAGGTGGCTGTCGCGGAACTGCGAGGCCGCCAGTGTGCGGCCGACCAGGATCACCGCCGTCTTCGTGATGCCGGCCTCCTTCATCTGCGCCGCGATGTCCTCCAGTGTGCCCCGCAGGACGATCTCGTCCGGGCGGCTCGCCATCGCCACGACCGCGGCCGGGCAGTCGGCGCCGTAGTGCGGCAGCAGCTCGGACACGACCCGGTCGACGTAGCGGGCGGCCAGGTGGAGGACGAGCAGGGCGCCGCTGCGGCCGAGCGTGGCGAGGTCCTCGCCCTCCGGCATGGGCGTGGCCTGCTGGGCGATGCGGGTGAGGATGACCGTCTGGCCCACGGTCGGGACGGTGAGTTCCCGCTTGAGCGCGGCGGCGGCGGCCGCGAACGCCGGGACGCCCGGCACGACCTCGTACGGGATGTCCAGCGCGTCGAGCCGGCGCATCTGCTCCGCCACGGCGCTGAAGACCGAAGGGTCGCCGGAGTGGAGCCGGGCCACGTCCTGGCCTGCTTCGTGGGCGCGGACGATCTCGGCCACGATCTGGTCCAGGTCGAGGTCCGCGGTGTCGACCAGGCGCGCGTCCGGCGGGCACTCGGAGAGCAGCTCGCGGGGGACGAGCGAGCCCGCGTAGAGGCAGACGCCGCAGGCGGCGAGGGTGCGGGCGCCCCGCACGGTGATCAGGTCGGCCGCGCCCGGGCCCGCGCCGATGAAGTAGACGGTCATGCTCCAACTCCTGCTTTCGTTACGGACCACTGCGTGACCGGCATCGCCTGGCGCCAGCCGGTGAAGCCGCCCACGGGGACGGCCTGGGCGACGGCGAGCCGGACCAGCTCCCCGCCGTGCCGGCGGTAGCGCTCCGCGAGCAGCGCCTCGGATTCCATGGTCACGGTGTTGGCGACCAGCCGGCCGCGCTCGGGCAGCGCGTCCCAGCAGGCGTCGAGCAGGCCGGGGGCGGTCAGGCCGCCGCCGATGAAGACGGCGTCGGGGGTGGGGAGATCGGCGAGCCCGTCGGGGGCGGCCGCGGTGACGACCCGCAGCGCCGGGACGCCGAGGGTGGTGGCGTTGCGCGCGATCCGGGCGGCCCGCTCGGGGTCCTTCTCGACGGCGATCGCCCGGCAGGAGCGGTCGGTGCGCATCCATTCGATGCCGATGGAGCCGGAGCCGCCGCCGATGTCCCAGAGCAGTCCGCCGGGGGCGGGGGCGAGGGCCGCGAGGGTGGCGGCGCGGACGTACCGCTTGGTGAGCTGTCCGTCGTTCTCGTACGCCTCGTCCGGCAGGCCGGGTACGGCGCCGAGGCGGAGCGCGTCGGGGGCGCGTACGCAGTCGAGGGCGAGGACGTTGAGGGCGTCGAGCCGCTCGTCCTCGGACCAGGTGTCGGCCGTGCCGTCGACGAGCCGCTCGTGGGGGCCGCCGAGCTGTTCGAGCACCCGCATCCGGCTGCCTCCGTACCCCTTCTCCCGCAGGAGGGCGGCGACCTGCGCCGGGGTGTGGTGGCTCTCGCTGAGGACCAGCAGCCGCCGCCCGTCGTGGAGGGAGGCGGTGAGGGAGGCGAGCGGCCGGGCGACCAGGGAGACGGTCTCGACGGCCTCCAGGGGCCAGCCGAGGCGGGCGCAGGCGTACGAGACGGAGGACGGGTGCGGCAGGACGTGGAGCCGGTCGGCGCCGACGGTCTCGGCGAGGGTGCGGCCGATGCCGTAGAACGTCGGGTCGCCGCTGGCGAGGACCGCGATCCGGCGTCCTTCGTGGGCGGCGAGCAGTCCGGGGACGGCGGGGCGCAGCGGGGAGGGCCAGCCGACGCGCTCTCCGGGGCACTCGGCGGCGGGCAGCAGATCGAGCTGGCGGGGGCCGCCGATCAGGACCTCGGCGGCGCGCAGGGTCCGGCGGGCGTTCTCGGGGAGCCCGTCCCAGCCGTCCGCGCCGATTCCGACGACCGATATCGCAGGCAGGGGAACGGTGCTCACGTCGGCGAACTCTACGGGAGGGCCCGTTTCCCCTCCTCGTGACCGTGCTTACTTCTGGGCGTTCTGCCCCACGTAGAAGAGCAGCCAGACGAAGCCGGCGAACGCGTGCGTGGCGAAGACGTACACGAAGACGCGCAGGAGGACGCCGCGCTCTTTCCAGCGCTCGTAGTCGGACATGCCCACCAGAGTACGGGCCGGAGTACGGGCGGGCCCGGGCACCCCTAGCTAAACGGATAGCTATCCGGTACGGTGAAGGCGATGAGAGACACCCACGGAATACGGGGCTCGGACTCACGGTTGAGCAGGATGGTTTAAGCTTCAACCAATAGCCCGGGAACGCCCCATCGAGAGGTGAGCACGATGCAGTTCGGGATCTTCACCGTCGGCGACGTGACGACCGACCCCACCACCGGCCGTACGCCGACCGAGCACGAGCGGATCAAGAACACGGTCGCCATCGCGCTCAAGGCGGAGGAGGTCGGGCTCGACGTCTTCGCGACCGGCGAGCACCACAACCCGCCCTTCGTGCCGTCCTCCCCGACGACCCTCCTCGGGCACATCGCCGCACGGACCGAGAACCTGATCCTCTCGACCTCGACCACGCTGATCACCACCAACGACCCGGTGAAGATCGCCGAGGACTACGCCACCCTCCAGCACCTCGCCGACGGCCGCGTCGACCTGATGATGGGCCGCGGCAACACCGGCCCCGTCTACCCGTGGTTCGGCCAGGACATCCGCCAGGGCATCCCGCTCGCCATCGAGAACTACGCACTTCTCCACAAGCTGTGGAGGGAGGACGTCGTCGACTGGGAGGGCAAGTTCCGCAGCGCCCTCCAGGGCTTCACGTCCACGCCCCGCCCCCTCGACGGCGTCCCGCCGTTCGTCTGGCACGGCTCCATCCGCTCCCCCGAGATCGCCGAGCAGGCCGCGTACTACGGCGACGGCTTCTTCGCCAACCACATCTTCTGGCCCAAGCAGCACACCGAGAAGATGGTCAGCCTCTACCGTCGGCGGTACGCGCACTACGGCCACGGCACCCCCGAGCAGGCCATCGTCGGCCTCGGCGGCCAGGTCTTCATGCGCAAGAACTCCCAGGACGCCGTACGGGAGTTCCGCCCGTACTTCGACAACGCTCCCGTCTACGGCCACGGCCCGTCCCTGGAGGAGTTCAGCCGCGAGACCCCGTTGACCGTCGGCTCCCCGCAGGAGGTCATCGACCGCACGCTCTCCTTCCGGGACTACGTCGGCGACTACCAGCGCCAGCTCTTCCTGGTGGACCACGCGGGTCTGCCGCTGAAGACGGTCCTGGAGCAGCTCGACATCCTCGGCGAGGAGGTCGTCCCGGTGCTCCGCAAGGAGTTCGCCAACCTGCGGCCGGCCGGTGTCCCGGCCACCGCCCCGCTCCACCCCGCCGTACGCACCCAGGAGGCGTGAGTCATGCAGACCCTGAAGCTGGTCGCCGTGTCCGCCGGGCTCAGCGCCCCGTCCTCGACGAGGCTGCTCGCCGACCGGCTCGCCAAGGCGGCCCAGGAACGGCTCACCGAGCAGGAGTACGTGGTCGAGGTCCGGGTCGTCGAACTGCGCGACCACGCCGTCGACATCGCGAAGAACTTCGTCACGGGCTTCCCCTCGGCGGAGCTCCAGGAGTCGATCGACGCGGTGACGGGAGCGGACGGGGTCATCGCGGTGAGCCCGGTGTTCACCGCCTCGTACAGCGGTCTGTTCAAGTCCTTCTTCGACCTGATCGACCCGGCCGCGCTGACCGGCAAGCCGGTGCTGATCGGGGCGACCGGCGGCACCGCCCGCCACTCCCTCGTGCTCGACCACGCCATGCGACCGCTCTTCTCCTACCTGCGGGCGCTGGTCGTCCCGACGGCCGTGTACGCGGCCTCGGAGGACTGGGGTTCGGGGGGCGACGAGTACACGGACGGGCTGCCGTCCCGGATCGCCCGGGCGGGCCACGACCTCGCCGACCTCGTGGCAGCGCGGGGCCCCGCGGGGGAGGCGAACGACGACGAGGTCGTGCCGTTCGAGCGCCAGCTCGCGGACCTGCGACTCGACTGAGTTTCGCGACTCGAGGCCCGCGTCGCGCTCGCCGCGGGGCGGTTCACGGTGAGTGACGCCAGATCATGCGCCTGGGACGAACCGGGCGCATGATGCCTTCATGGACATCAAGCTCGAACTGATCGGCGTCCCCGTCACCGACATCGACAGGGCCAAGGCCTTCTACGAGCAGGTGGGCTTCCACGCCGATCACGACATCCCCGTCAGCGACGACATCCGCTTCGTCCAGATGACCCCGCCCGGATCGGCGTGCTCGATCACCTTCGGGAAAGGCATCACCACGATGACCCCGGGCTCCCTGGACAACATGCAGGTCGTCGTCGCCGACATCGAGGAGGCGCACGCCGACCTCAGCGCGCGGGGCATCGAGGTCAGCGAGATCGACGACCAGCCCTGGGGCTCGTTCGTCTACTTCGCCGACCCGGACGGCAACCGGTGGGCGGTCCAGCAGACGACTCCGCGGGGCGAGTGACGGCTCACGTCGCGCAGGGGCTACTTGCGGTTGTAGAGCCGCATGGTGATCGCTCCGAAGACGACCACGAACAGTGCCGACCACCCGAGCGACCAGGCAATGTCCGCCGCCGGCCAGTTCCCGGCCATCAACTCGCGTACGGCCGTCGCCAGATGGGTCACCGGGCTGTTGTTCACGAAGGCCTGGAGCCATCCCGGCATCGTGCTCGGGTCGACGAAGACGTTGGACAGGAACGTCAGCGGGAAGATCACCATCATGCTGACGCCCATGACGGACTTCTCGCTGCGCAGCATCAGTCCGAACATGGTCCAGATCCACGAGAACGCGAACGAGAACACCAGCAGCAGCGCGACCCCCAGCAGGACGCCGGCGATGCCGCCGTCCGGACGGTAGCCGATGATCATGCCGACGGTGAGCATGACCGCGGAGGCGATCAGATAGCGGACGACGTCGCCCAGCAGATAGCCGACCATCGGCGCGGGCCGCCAGATCGGGAGCGTACGAAAGCGGTCGAAGACACCCTTCTCGATGTCGGTGTTGACCGAGACTCCCGTGTACATCGTGATCATCACGACGCTCATCACGAGGATGCCCGGCAGCAGGAACTGGATGTACGCCGAGACCGAACCGGCCAGCGCGCCTCCGAAGAGGTACGTGTACATCAGCACCATCATGATCGGGAACGCCGTCACGTCGAACAGCTGCTCCGGCACGTGCTTGATCTTCAGCATCGCCCGCCAGCCGAAGGTCATCGAGGCGGAGAGGGCGCTGGGGCGCGGCGGGCGGGACTGGCCCACGAGCAGCGCCGCGAGTTCGTCCGCCTTCGGGGCGACGAAGTCGAGGGTGTCGGCGGTCTGCGTGTCCTTGCCGGTGGTGACGGTGGTCATGCCGTCGGTCCCTTCCGGTCGGTGTCGGTTCCGTCGGTTCCGTCGGTTCCGTCGGTTCCGTCGGTTCCGTCGGCGCCGGGAGCAGGGGTGCCTGGAGCGTGGGCGCCGGGAGCGGGGGCGCCGTTCCCTTGGGGCCCGGTCGCGTCCGCGGGCCTGTCCGTCAGCGCCAGGAACACCTCGTCGAGGCTGGGCTGACCGAGCCCGAAGTTGTCGACCGTGATCCCGGCCCGCGCCAGTTCCGCCAGCGCCCGCGCGGCCTGCTCGGCGGCGCCGAGGTCGGTTCCGTGACCGTTGACGGTGGCGGTGAGCGCGACGGGGTCGGGTTCGAGCTGCACGGACGCCTTCAGGGCGCTCCGGAGGACCCGCTCGGCCTCCGGGCGCTGCTCGGGGTCCCGGAGCCGTACGTGCACCGAACCCGAACCGACGGAGGCCTTCAGCTCGCCCTTCGTGCCCTCCGCGATCACCTTCCCGTGGTCGATGACGGCGATACGGGAGGCCAGCTGGTCCGCCTCGTCCAGGTACTGGGTGGTGAGCAGGACGGTCGTGCCCTGGGCGACCACGGCGCGGACGATGTCCCAGACCTGGTTGCGGCTGCGCGGGTCGAGGCCGGTCGTCGGTTCGTCGAGGAAGAGCAGGTCAGGGGTGTTGAGGATGGACGCGGCGATGTCGATTCGGCGCCGCATGCCGCCCGAGTAGTTCTTGATCTGCTTGTCGGCGGCGTCGGCGAGCCCGAACGCGGCGAGCAGCTGCGCGGAACGGTCGCGGGCGGCGGGGCGGGTGTGGCCCAGGAGGCGGCCGAGCAGGACGAGGTTCTCGGTGCCAGTCAGGTCCTCGTCGACGGAGGCGTACTGGCCGGTGAGGCTGACCCGGCCGCGCACGGTGTCTGCGTCCTTGACGACGTCGTTGCCGAAGACGCGGGCCCGGCCGCCGTCGGGGCGGAGGAGGGTGGCGAGCATCTTGACGGCGGTGGTCTTGCCGGCGCCGTTGGGTCCGAGGACCCCGTAGACGGTGCCTGCGGGAACGCGCAGGTCGATGCCGTCGACGGCCCGGTTCGTACCGAAGAGCTTGACCAGACCCTCGGTCTCGATGGCGAGGTCGGTCATGCGCTGTCCTCCCGGCTGCCGGCGTCGGTTCCGCTTCAACCAGTCTCCGACGGGTCCGGCCGGTATGCCAGGGGGAGGGCGGGGGGTCGTTTGTACGGGTGGGGGCGGGGGCGTCACTGGGGCGGTGCGGGATGGCGGGGCGGACGGGGGCGGACGGGGGCGGACGGGGCGGCGCGGCACAGGGGGTCCCGCCGGGGCCCGCCGCCCCGGGCCGCGCCCCGCCGCCCGCGGTCGCCCGCCGACTCGGCCCAGGCGCCCGCACGAAGCGCCCGGCCCACGCGCCCGCGGTCGCCCGCCGCTCCGGCCCACGCGCCCGCACGAAGCGCCCGCCCCAGGACCCGGCCCACGCGCCCGCCCTGCCGCCCCCGCTGCCCCGGCCCCGCCCCGTCAGCCCGCGGCCGTCACGTGCTGGACCAGGCCGCCGTCGACCGCCAGTTTCACGCCCGTCGTGAAGGTCGCTTCCGTCGCCAGGAACAGCGCCGCCTTCGCCACCTCGTCCGCCGTGCCGTGGCGGCGCAGCGGCGTCGCCGCGTCGCCGGCCTTCTGGAACGCCGCGAGCTGCTCCTCCGTGATCCCCTGGACCCCGCCCCCGGGCGTGTCGATGTAGCCCGGCGAGACCGCGTTGACCCGGATCCCCCGTCCGACCAGCTCGGACGCGAGCGCCTGCGCGAACGACCAGAGCGCCGCCTTCGTCGCCGAGTACACGCTCATCCCCGGCGTGCCCGTCACATCGGCGACCGAGGTCGTGAAGACGAGCGCGCCGCCGTCCCTCAGCAGCGGCAGCAGCCCCTGCACGGTGAAGTACGGGCCCTTGATGTTCACCGCGAACATCCGGTCGAACTGGTCCTCCGTGGCCGCCGCGATCGGCGCCAGCTCCGCGATGCCCGCGTTCACGAAGAGCAGGTCCACGCCGCCGAGCCGCTCCTCGATCAGCGCCGGCAGCGCCCGTACGGCGTCCATGTCGGAGAGGTCCGAGGAGACGACGTGGACGGACGGCCCGAGCTCGACCGCCGCCTCCTTGAGGTTCTTCGGGTTACGGCCGGTGAGCAGCACCTCGGCGCCGCCCTCGACGAGGCGCTTGGCGATGGCGAGGCCCATCCCCATGGTGCCGCCGATGATGACGGCCTTCTGACCTGCGTACGTACTCATGTGCGCGCAACTCCCCGCGTGTGGTGGTCGGTACGTGGACGACTCTGCGCGGGGCGGCTGACGATCGGCTGACGGAAAGCTGTGGGTGAGGGGGTGGGTGAGAGGGGTGGGTTACGGTTTCGCCATGCGGTTCGGGGTGCTCGGTCCACTGTCCGTACGGGACGCGTCGGGGCGGGCCGTGACCGTCCCCGAGGCGAAGGTGCGCCTCCTGCTCGGCTGCCTCCTGGCACGCGAGGGGCGGCCCGTCCCCACGGACCTGCTGATCGACGCGCTCTGGGGCGACCGACCGCCCGCCCGCGCCGCCAACGCCCTCCAGGTCAAGGTCTCCGCGCTGCGCCGGGTCCTCGGTCGCGAACGGGTCCTGCTGCGGGCACCTGGCTACCTCCTCGCCGTGGAGGAGGGCGAGTCGGACGCGGCTCGGTTCCGCGCGCTCGTCGCCCGCGCGGTGCGCGTCCCGGACGCCCGGGAGCGGGCGACGCTGCTCGCCGAGGGGCTCGGCCTGTGGCGGGGCGACGACGCGTACGCGGACGTCGCCGACCACCCTCTCGTACGGGAGGAGGCGGGGCGCCTGGCCGAGGAGCGGCTCGCGGCCCTGGAGGACCACGCCGAGGCGCGGCTGGTGACGGCGGAGCCCGGCGCGTGCGCGACCCTGGCCGCCGAACTCGCCCCGCTCGTGGCCGCGCATCCCCTGCGTGAACGCCTGCGCGCGACCCACCTGCGCGCGCTGTACGGCGCCGGCCGGCAGGCCGAGGCCCTCGCCTCGTACGAGAACCTTCGCGCCCACCTGGCGGAGGACCTGGGCGCGGATCCGAGCCCCGGACTGACGGCCCTGCACACGGCGATCCTCCGCCAGGAACTGCCCCAGCCGGACGCCGGCCGACCCACCACACCCCCGACCACGGGGCAGGACGCCGGCCGACCCGCCGTACCCCCGCCCACCTCGCCGCACCCCGACCGACCCGCCACACCCCCGACCACCGGACCGCACCCCGACCGACCCAACACACCCCCCACCAGCTCGCCGGACCCGGGCCTCCCCGGCGAACCGCCGATCGCCGGAGCCGGCCCGGCGCGCGGCGGCGCGGTGCGCGGCGGCGCGGTGCGCGGCGGCCCGGCGCGCGGCGGCCCGGCGCGCGGCGGCCCGGCGCGCGGCGGCCCGGCGCGCGGCGGCGCGGTGCGCGAAGCCGGTGCTCACCCGCCCGGCGGGGAGCCCGTGCCGCTGACCGGGCTCGTCGGGCGGCACGACGAGGTGCGTGAGCTTCGCGGGCTGCTCGTCGGCGCGCGTCTCGTGACGCTCACCGGCACCGGTGGTGTCGGAAAGACGCGGCTCGCGCAGGAGGTGGCCGGGGGCGGGTGGTTCGTCGAGCTCGGCGCGGTGCGTGGTGGGGCGGATGCCGACGAGCTCGCCGAGGCCGTCGCCGGGGCGCTCGGGATCCGGGACGACACGGCCGCCACCCTGCCCCGCCTCGGCAGCCCCGGCGACGGCACGCAGCGCCTCGCCGCCGCGCTGCGCGACCGGCCGGGCCTGCTCGTCCTGGACAACTGCGAGCACGTCGTGGACGCCGTCGCCGCCCTGGCCGGCGGACTCCTGCGCGCCGTTCCCGGGCTGCGGATCCTGGCCACCGGCCGGGAGCCGCTCGGGGTCCCCGGTGAGCACGTGCGCCCGCTCGAACCCCTCCCGCCCGCCGACGCCGTACGCCTCTTCGCCGAGCGTGCCGCCGCCGCCTCCCCGGCCTTCGCGCTCACCGACGACAACCGCGCCGACGTCGCCGAGATCTGCGCCCGCCTCGACGGCATCCCGCTCGCCCTCGAACTCGCCGCGACACGGGTACGGGCCCTGGGGACACGGGAGTTGGCGGTACGGCTCGGAGACCGGTTCCGGATCCTGACGACCGGGCGGCGCGGTGTCCCGCCCCGCCAGCAGACCCTGCGCGCGGTCGTCGACTGGAGCTGGGAGCTGCTCTCCGCCGCCGAACGGATCGTGCTGTGCCGCCTCTCCGTCCATCGCGACGGCTGCACGCTCGACGCGGCCGAGGCCGTCTGCGGGGACGACGGACTCGACGTCGTGGACCTGCTCGGCCGGCTCGTGGACCGCTCGCTCGTGGTCCGCGACGGCGAGCGGTACCGGATGCTGGAGTCGATCACGGCGTACGCGAAGGAGCGGCTGTACGAGAGGGGCGACGAGGCCGCCGCGAGCGACCGGCACCGCGCCTACTACCTGGCCCTCGCCGAGCGCGCCGCACCCCTGCTCCGGGGCGCCGGGCAGCGGGAGTGGCTGCGGCGGCTGGACGCGGAGGGCGCGAATCTGCGGGCGGCGTTCGACGCCTGGCCGTCCGGCTCCGCGCCGCAGCGGTTCGCGGTCGCGTTGTCCTGGTACTGGCTGCTGTCCGGGCGGCTGCGCGAGGGCCGACGCCGGTTGGCGAGGGCGGGTGACGGGGCCGAAGTGCGGTGCCTGGAGGCCGGGTTCGCGCTGCTGTGCGGGGAGAAGGCCGACACGGAGTCGCTGCCCTACGGGGCCGTCGTCGACCCGGAGGCGCGGGCGAGGGCGCGCTGGCTCGTGGCGTACGGGCACTTCAACACCGGCGACCTCGCGGAGAGCGAACGGATCCTCGACGGCGTCGACGGACTCGGGGACGCCGGGCCCTGGGTCGGGGCGGCCTTCCACACCCTGCGGGCGGCGCACGCACTGCTGCGGGGAGACCTGGTGGCGCAGGGCCGGCACGGGCGCGAGGGGCGGGCCCTGTTCCGCGCGCTGGGCGACGCCTGGGGGCAGTCGCAGTCGGTGTCCCCGCTGGCGGCGCTCGCCCAGATCGACGGGGACTACGCGGAGGCCGCGCGGCTGCACGAGGACGGGCTGCGGCTCGCGGAGGAGCTGGGGCTCGCGGCGGAACGTTCCGCCCGGCTCTCGGGCCTCGGCCGGCTCGCGCTGCTCGCGGGCGACTGGGAGCGGGCGGCGGCGCTGCACGAGCGGGCCCGGCGGGGAGCGGCCGAGCACGGCTACAAGTTCGGCGAGGTGTACGCGGAGATGGGGCTCGCGCTCGGGGCGCGGAGGGCGGGCCGTCTCGACGAGGCGGAGAGGCTGCTGCTCGGGATCCGGGACTGGTACCAGGAGGTGTCGTCGGAGGCGGGCAACCACCTCGTCCTCGTGGAACTCGGCTTCGTCGCCGAACTCCGCGGCGACCCGGAGACGGCCCGCGCCTGGCATCTCCAGGCACTCGCCGCGGCCCGCGCGATCCGGGACCCGCGCGCCCGCGCGCTCGCCCTGGAGGGGCTGGCCGGCGCGGAGGCCGCGGCGGGCCGCCCGGGTCGGGCGCGGCTTCTCCTGGCGACGGCGACGGCCCTCCGCGAACGCGCCGGCGCGCCCCTGCCGACGGCGGAACGGGCGGACGTCACCCGTATCGCCTCGGCGGCTTCCCGCTCCTGACGACGCTCGATTAGTCGCGCCGCCGTACCGGGGTGCGGTCCGTGCCCGTGGCGTCCTCGTGCGTGTAGAACCAGTAGAAGGCGATGCCGCCCACCGTGGCCGCCACCACCAGCGCCAGGATGACCGTCGACAGCACGCTCGTGTCGGACAGACTGACCAGGAACCCCATGGCGATGCCCGCCAGCGCCGCCCACGCGGTGGCCCGCAGCT
The DNA here is from genome assembly GCF_055596705.1 of Streptomyces sp. NPDC039609. Taxonomy (NCBI): domain Bacteria; kingdom Bacillati; phylum Actinomycetota; class Actinomycetes; order Kitasatosporales; family Streptomycetaceae; genus Streptomyces; species Streptomyces sp. NPDC039609. Next base: position 249,994 of record NZ_JBVIUJ010000007.1, on the reverse strand, counting down.
CGCGCGGCAGCGCGTGACCGCCACGGTGCAGGGCGTACATCGCCCCGGCGAGGACGATCGCGGAGACGAAGCCGAGCAGGACCTGGCCCCACGTGATCGGTCCGCCATCACGTTCGAGGAAGGCCGCGTAGAAGCCGTAGATGACGCCCAGCGTCACAGGCAGGCCCAGGCCGTGGGTGGTCATGGGCCGTCGGGTCGGCACCGCTGCGTGTGCGGCCATGGCAGGAGCTCCTTCACTCTCGCCCCCTCCATCCTCAAGGGCACACCCGAAGCCCCCGTCCCCGCAACTGGATCAGCCCGCCGGTCGCACCGCGACCGCGTCGATCTCGAAGAGCATCCCCGGCAGCGCCAGGGACGCGACCCCGCTGAGCGTCTGCGCGGGCAGCCGTTCGCCGAAGGCGCCGTGGAGCGCCTTGCCCAGCACCTCCAGCTTCGCGAGGTCGTGGTCGACGATGTACGAGCCGAGCCGTACGACGTGCTCGAATCCGAGCCCCACGCCCTCCAGTGCGAGCCGGAGGTTGGTGAAGGAGAGCTCGACCTGGGCGGCGAAGTCCCCGGGGACGGGGGAACCGGTCGCGTCGGAGGCGTACTGGCCGCCGATGAAGACCGGTTCGCCGGGCGCGGAGGCGGCGTGGCTGTAGCCGAAGGGGGACGGGTCGTGGAGCGTCGCCGGGTTGGTGATCGTGCGCTGGTCGGTGCTGGTCATGAGGTGCGGTTCCTTCCGGGGAGTACGGCCGTCAGGCAGGCGGCCAGAGGGAGCGCGGCGCCCGTGCAGAGCACCGCGACGAGCGTGGTCGCGTCGACGAGCAGCCCACCGAGGAGGGCGCCGAGCGCGATCGAGAGGCAGAAGACGCTGACGTAGAGGCCGGTCGCCGTCTCCACGTCCTCGGGTGCGGCGGCCATGAACCAGGACTGCAGCCCGACGGAGACCCCGCCGTAGGCGAGCCCCCACAGGAGCAGCAGGGCGGCGCCGGCCGGGGTCGTACGCCCGGTGACGGCGAGCGCGAGGAGCGCGGCGGTGAGGCCGGCGGAGAGGACGGCGAGGGTATGGCGGGGGGAGCGGCCGGCCGCTGGGCCCGCGGCGAAGTTCCCGGCCACGCCCGCGAGTCCGTACCCGAGGAGGAGCACGCCGACGAGTCCCTCGGAGATGTGGACGTGCTCGGCGAGCACGGGCCGGACGAAGGAGTACGCGAGGAAGTGGCCGGTCACCAGGAGGAGAGTGAGGAGCAGTCCGGTGCGGACGCGCGCGTTGTCGCGCGGCAGCCGCAGCAGCCCTCCGAACCCGGTGCGGAGTCGGAGGGCGCGCCGGGTGCCCGGCAGGTGGGGCAGCAGCGCCGCAAGAGCCACCGTCGCCACCACCGCCATCACCCCCACTCCCGCGAACGCCCCACGCCAGCCGGTCCATTCCGCCGCCGTGGTGGCCGCCGGGACGCCGAGGACGGAGGCGGCCGAGACCCCGCCGAAGATCACGGCGGTGGCCCGCCCGATGTCGGAGGTGGGAACGAGCCGGGGCGCCAGGCCGCCCGCGAGGGCCCAGAAGCCGCCGATGGCGATCCCGAGCAGGACACGGGCGCCGAGGACGAGCGCGACGTGTCCGGCGGCCGCGGTGGCGAGGTTCGCGGCGGCGACGAGCGCCATCAGGACGACGAGGACCGCGCGCCGGTCGGCGCCGGCCGGGCCGCCCGAAGGGCGATCAGCGGGGCGGCGACGGCTGCCACGAGGCCCGGGACGGTCACCATCAGGCCGGCCGTACCGGCGGACACGTTCAGCTCGGACGCGACCGGGGTGAGCAGGCCGACCGGCAGCAGCTCCGCCGTCATCACGGTGAAGATGCCGAGCGTGACCGCCCCGACGCGGGCCCAGCTCCCCTGCTCTCTAACCTGGACGCCTAACATCCAGAATCACCCCCTTGAAAAGCCCTCCCATCCGGGAGGGCACGTCGGCATCGGACCCCTGATCAAATCGGCCGGCCGGTCAGGCGTTGGCGAACCAGTGGCGGATACGGTCCGGGGCCGCGGGTGCCTGGAGCTCCGCCCGTTCCCGTACGTCGTCCAGGGTGCGGGCCGCCAGTTCCCGCCTCCAGGCCAGCTCCGCCGCACCCATGGCGCCCGCGATCGCACACTCGGCCCCGTAGCTCCCGGCCGGTCCGGCACCGGGCCCCTGCTGTCGGATCTCGGAGCAGCGGAACGCCTCCTCCGGGCCCTCGATCGCCGTGACGACGTCCATGAGGGTGATCCGGTCGAGCGGCCGCGCCAGCCGGAAGCCGCCCTTGGGGCCGGAGACCGAGCTGACGATCCCGGCCCGGGAGAGGGCCTGGAGCTGCTTGTTGAGGTAGGCGGCGGGGAGCTCGTGGTACGCCGCGAGCCGCGCTGCCGTCACCGCCCGCTCCGGCCCGATCCAGGCCAGATTGAGGCAGCTGTGCAGCGCCCATTCGACGCCCTCGTTCATCCTCATGTTCTGGATATTAGATGTCCAGGATCCCCGACGCAAGCGCGACGAGCCGCGGCAGCGCGTCGTCCGGGACCGGGAGCACGGGCGAGGCGATCCCCATCCGCACCGCGTCCGCCGCCCCGGAGCCCACTCCGGACCCGACGCGCCATTGCAGCGAGCGGGAGCGGCTGCCTAGCCTCGGCACCATGCCCTCCGCAGAGATCAACGGACTCACGATCGGCTACGAGGACCGGGGCACCGGCCCCGCGCTCGTCCTGGTCCACGGCCATCCCTTCGACCGCACCATGTGGCAGCCCCAGATCGACCGCTTCTCGGCCACGCACCGGGTCGTCGCCCCCGACCTGCGCGGCTACGGAGCGACCACCGTCGTCCCCGGCACCACCCCGCTCTCCACCTTCGCCGAGGACCTCGCCGCCCTCCTCGACCACCTCGGCATCGAGGAGTTCGTCCTCGGCGGGCTCTCCATGGGCGGCCAGATCGTCATGGAGTGCCACCGCCTCTTCCCCGACCGCATCCGAGGCCTGATCCTCGCCGACACGTTCCCCGGCGCCGAGACCGAGGAAGGGAAGGCCGGCCGCCGCGCCGTCGCCGACCGGCTGGTCCGGGAGGGCATGAAGGGGTACGCCGACGAGGTCATCGACCGGATGGTCGCGCCGTACAACACCCATGCCTCGCCCCACGTCCACCGGATGATGTGCGCCACCGATCCCGAGGGAGCGGCGGCGGCGCTGCGCGGCCGGGCCGAGCGCCCCGACTACACGAACATGCTCCGCACCGTCTCCGTGCCCGCGCTGGTGGTCGTCGGCCGCGACGACGCGTACACCCCGGTGGCGGACGCGGAGGCGATGCACGCGCTGCTCCCCGACTCCGGACTCGTGGTCGTCGAACGGGCGGCGCACATGCCGAACCTGGAACGTCCGGAGGAGTTCGACGCGGCGCTCGCCGCGTTCCTCGACGCTGTCTGAGCTCGGCCGTGCGTCCGGCTGTGGCCCGACTGCGTGCGTCCGGCCGCGTGCGGCTGCCCGGGCCGTGCGCGTGCGTCCGGCTGCCCGGGCCGTTGCGCGTGCGTCCGGCTGCCCGGGCCGTTGCGCGTGCGTGCGGTGCCTGCGCCGTGCGCGTGCGTCCGGCTGCCTGCGCCGTGTGCGTCCGGCGGCCGCTCACTCGTTCGGAGCAGTTGAACGATCGCTTCCAGGGCAACGGCCGGACGATGAGCCCATGAGCCAGAACACCGCACCCCGCGCACCGCAGGCCGCTTCCGGTGGCACTGGGGCCTCCAGCGGCACTCTGTTCGCCGGTGTCCTCATGGTGGTCATCGGCATCCTGGACATCCTCCAAGGCATCGCCGCCATCGCCGAGGACGACGTCTACACCCGCGTCGGCGACTACGTCTTCAAGTTCGACCTGACCAGCTGGGGCTGGATCCACCTCATCCTCGGCATCCTCGTCGGCCTCGCGGGCGCCGGGATCCTCAAGGGATCCGAGTGGGGACGGATGGGCGGCATCACCCTGGCCTCCCTGAACGTCGTCGCCCAGTTCCTCTTCCTGCCCTATCACCCCTGGTGGGCGCTCTTCTCAATGGCCATCTCGATCTTCGTGATCTGGGCACTGGCCACGGACGACACCTCCTTCCGCAAGAGCGGCGTGGCATGATCCGGGGCCGCGCCCTCGCCGTCTCCGCCACCGCCCTCCTCGCCCTGGCGATGACGGGCGTCACCGGCTGCACCGAGGAGAGCCAGCAGGCGGCGGAGGACGTCGTCGCCTCCGCCACGGCGGCGGCCGCCTCGGCGGCCCAGGAGAAGATGAACCAGGTCAAGGACGGGGTGAACGCCACCGGCGATGTGAAGGCCGGCCCGACCGAGGTCGACGGCGACCGGACCACCGCGGAGCTCACCGCCACCAACCCGCTCGACAAGAACGCGGACTACACGGTCCTGGTCAACTTCCGTGACGACGGCGGCACTCTGCTCGACGCCGTCGTCGTGAACATCGACGGCGTGGAGCCGGGGAAGTCCAAGACCGGGACGGCGCGCAGCAATCGCACGCTCTCGGGAGAGACGACGGCGGAGGTCCAGCAGGCGCTGCGACACTGAGGGCGTGACCTCTGTCCGTACCGCCGTCGAGTCCCTCCCGCCCCCCGTACGGCCCGGACGGCGCCTCGCCGCCTGGGCCGCGGGATTGTCGCTCGCCGTGCCGAGCGTGGTGGTCGGATGCCGGCTCATCGGCGTCGACGCGGTCACCCCCGTACCGCAGTTGCTGTCCTTCCTGCCCTGGCTGGCCGTCCCGGCAGGTCTCGGACTGCTGCTCGCGCTGGTCGCGCGGCGGCGGCTGCTCGCCGGATGGGCGGCGGTCGTCCTCGCGGTGACCGCCTGGTTCGTCCCGCCGTACGGCCCGGACACGACCACCGCCCGCGGCCCCGTCGTCGAACGGCTCCGCGTGCTCACCGCCAACGTCGAGTTCGGCCAGGCCACGGAGGCGCTGGCCGAGACGGTGCGCCGGGAGCGGCCGCAGCTCGTGTACGTCTCCGAGTGCGACCGCGTCTGTGTCCGCACCCTCACCGCCGCCGTGGGCGCGGACCTCCCCCATCGCGCGGTCGTGGACGACTGGGGTGCGAAGGGATCGGTCGTCCTGAGCGCGTACCCGCTGGCCGCGCAGCCCCCGATCCCGGCCGTGATGGGAATGCCGGGCGCCACGGCGCGGATCGGCGGCCGGACCGTGCAGCTCCGGCTCGCGCACCCGCTGCCGCCGATCCCCCGCCAGGTCGACCGGTGGAAGCGCGAGCTGGGGCGGGTGGCGGACTTCGCCGCCGCGCACCGCGACAGCGGGCCCGTCATCCTCGCCGGCGACTTCAACGCCTCCCAGGACCACGCCGCGTTCCGCTCGCTCCTCGACGCCGGCCGGCTCCACGACGCCGCCCGGCTCGCGGACGCGGCCCGGACTCCGACGTGGCCGCGGGAGGGCCAGGGGGCGCTGCCGCCGTACGTCCAGATCGACCATGTGCTGGTCAGCGACGACTTCCGGGTGCGCGGGGTGCGGTTCCTCGACCTCGCGGGGTCGGACCACCGGGCCGTGCTCGCCGAGCTCGACCTGCACACGGGCCGCTGATCGGCCACGCTGGATTACATGGACCAGATGTACGACGACGAGCAGATACTGGCGAACATCGGCGCCCTCGTCGAGGAGGAGCGGGCCCTGCGGCAGCGGGTCGGCGGGCTGCTCGACGAGGAGCGAACCCGGCTCGCCGAGCTGGAGGTGCAACTGGACCAGTGCTGGGACCTGCTGCGCCAGCGGCGAGCGAAAGCGGAATTCGGCGAGGACCCGGACACGGCGGCGGTCCGCCCGGCCGCGGAGGTGGAAAGCTACCGCAGCTGACGCCCCCGGTCTGCGAACCGGCGCCCCCGCAGGGCGGTACCCACCCTCAACCCCGCCCCACCCGGTTGTGGGCAGGCGTTCCGCAGGGCTGGGGGCCGGCCCAGCGGGCGATTGCCCACACGGGGGTGGGGCGGCGGAGGAGAGGCGCGTGGGCGCCGCCCGCGGAACGAATGCCCACAACAGGGGTGGAAAGGCTCCGCGCCGTAAGTTGGTCGCATGGCGCGTACCCCCCGGCTCACCCCGCCCCCCTGGCTCACCGCCGGGCTTCGACCCGCCGCCGCGCCCATCCCCTGGGCCGCCGTCGCCCGCGCCTCCGTCGCGCTCGCCGCGCCCCTCGCCGTCGGGTTCGCGATCGACGAGCCCGTCTACGGTGCCCTCGTCTCCATGGGCGCCCTCTCCGGCGTCATCGGCGACACCGCCGACGCGTACCGGATGCGGTTCTACAACATCGCCGTCCCCCAGCTCTTCGGCGCGCTCGGCGTCACCCTCGGCACCCTCGTCTTCGACCAGGGCTGGCTCGCCGTCGTCGTCCTGACCCTCGTCGCGCTCGTCTCCGGGATGATCTCCTCGATCGGCGCCGTCGCCTCCGTCTCCGGCCTGCTGCTCCTCCTCAACGCGGTCGTCGGCGCCGGCCTGCCCATGCCCGAGCCCTGGTGGAAGGCGCCTCTGCTGCTCGCCCTCGGCGGGGTCGTGGTCCTGTTCCTCACCCTGCTCGGCTGGCCACTGCGCGGCGGCGTCCCGGAGCGGGCGGCGGTGGCCGGCACGTACCGGGCCGTCGCCGACGTCCTCGAAGCCGCCGGCTCGGAGACGTACGAAGAGAAACGCCAGGCCGTCACCACCTCCCTCAACCAGTCCTACGACCTCGTCCTCGCCCGCCGCGCCCGCTTCCACGGCCGCGCGCCCACCCTCGTCCGGCTGCTCGCCCAGCTGAACGTGGTGATCCCGTTGGTGGAGGCCGCCCCTGCCGCGCACTTCGCGGCCCGGCGGTTCCACCGGCCGCTGCCCGCCGAGATCCCGGCCGCCGTGCGCGAGCTGGCCGACACGATCGAGGAAGGCGGCCGTACCGGCACCCCCGTGCTCGATCTCCCGGAGGCCGTGCGCCCGTCCGAGAAGGCCGTCGACCAGGCCCTGCGCCACGCGGCGACCGTCGTCCACGAAGCGGAACCGAACCCCTTCAACGTCGACGACCGCCTCGGCCGCCCCGCCGCCCTGCGCGTACGGGTCCGGCGCACGGCCCGCTCCGTCCTGTTCTCCGAGGCGTCCTGGCGGTACGGGCTGCGGCTCGCGCTCTGCATCGGCCTCGCCCAGGCGCTGGTCTCGCTCATCGACGTACCCCGCTCCTACTGGGTCGCCCTCACCGTCACCTTCGTCCTGAAGCCGGACTTCGGCTCCGTCTTCTCCCGCGCCGTGCTGCGCGCCGCAGGCACCGCCATCGGACTCGTCACCGCCGCCCTGGTCTTCGCCGAGGTGCCGCGCGGATGGTGGTACGTCCCGATCATGCTGGTGCTCGCCGGGCTGATCCCCGCCTTCTCCGCGAAGGGGTACGCCTTCCAGACCGCGGCGATCACCCCCGTCATCCTGCTGCTCTCCGACCTCCTCAACCACCAGGGCTTCGACCTCGTCCTGCCCCGGCTGTGGGACTCGCTCGTCGGCTGCGCGATCGCGCTGATCGCCGGCTATCTGCTCTGGCCGGAGTCCTGGCACAGCCGGATCGGCGACCGGCTCGCGGACGCCGTCGCCGACTCCGCGGCCTATGTGAACCGCGCCTTCTGCGCGCCCGAGCAGGCGGACCAGGCCGCCCGGATCCGGGCCCGGCGCAGGCTCTACCGCGACCTGTCGGCCGTACGCTCCGAGTTCCAGCGCGCCCTGACCGAACCCCCGCCGACCGGCACCGTCGCCTCCGCCTGGTGGCCGCTGGTCGTCGCCGTCGAACGGATCGTCGACGCGACGACCGCCGCCCGGGTCCGCGTCAACCACGGCGCACCCGCCCCCGACCCTGCGGAAGTGGCGGAAGTGGAACAGCAATTGCGGGAGCTCGCCGCCGGGCTGCGCAGCAGCGCCGTCCTGGTGGAGGTACGGACGGAGCTGCGGGGCGACGAAGAGGGGGTGCTCGCACCGCTGCGCCAGGAGGTGAGCGCGGCCCGGGCCATCGCCACTCCCCGGCGCGAGACGGACTAAACACCCGACGCGGGGCGTACGGATGCCCTTACCGGCGGTCACTGAACGGAACCCTCCATACCGCCGTTACCGGAATCCACAGGTGCGACTACGATGCGCTCGATTCACCTTGATCCGTGCTCGTTCCGGCGAACAAGTGACCCGGCGACACGGTCACTTCGTCCTGCGCCACCCCCACGTGCCCCCAAGGACATCCGCCATGCGCACCACTACCGGCAGAGGCCTCCAGCCCAATGTCCTCGGGACCTTCGACACGATCGTCATGGCCGTCGCGGGCAGCGCACCCGCCTACTCGCTGGCCGCCACCACCGCCGTCCTCTTCGGCACGGTCGGCCTCGCCGGGCCGGCGGCGCTGCTCTACTGCGCGATACCGATGCTGGGCATCGTGCTCGCCTACGCCCGCCTCGGCCGGATCGACGTCAACGCGGGCGCCGGATACTCCTGGGTGGGGCGCACCCTCCACCCCTTCCTCGGCTTCCTCTCCGGCTGGGCCCTCGTCGTCTCCGCGACCGTCTTCATGGTCGCCGGATCGCTGCCCGCCGGCGCGATGACGCTCTCCCTGATCGATCCGGAACTCGCCGACAACACCCCGCTGGCCGCCGCCGTCGGCGCGGGCTGGTTCCTGATGATGCTGCTCGTGGTCCTCGGCGGCGCCCGGCTCACCGTCCGGGCCCAACTGCTCATGTCGGGCGTCGAGCTGCTGATCCTCGTCGCCTTCGTCCTGGCCGCCGTCCTGCACCGCGGACACGCCACCGCCTTCGACTGGTCCTGGTTCGGCTTCGAGCACTTCGACGGCCCGGCCGGCTTCGCCTCGGGTGCGCTGATCGCCGCGTTCTACTACTGGGGCTGGGACGTCACCAGCAACCTCAGCGAGGAGACCCGCAACAGCCGCCGCACCGCCGGGCTCGCCGCCCTCGTCGGCGTCGGCGTCGTCTTCCTCCTCTTCGAGGCGTTCACGGTCGCGGTCAACGTGCTGCTGAGCGCGGGTCGGATCGAGTCCGCGGGGGCGAACGTCCTGGCCGTCCTCGGCCAGCAGATCTGGCCGGGCGTCGGCGGCAAACTGCTGATCCTCGCGGTGCTGCTGTCCACGGTCGCCACTCTGGAGACCACCCTCATCCAGGTGACCCGCTCGCTGTTCGCGATGGGCCGCGACCGCACGATGCCGGCCGCGCTCGGCACCGTGCACCGCCGCTGGAACACACCGTGGGTGGCGATCGCGGCCGTCGGGGCCGCGGCGCTGCTGATGTTCGGCGCGGCGGCCGCCGCCGGTTCCATGGGGTCGATCCTCCGCGACGCGGTCTCCGCGATCGGCCTCCAGATCGCGTTCTACTACGGCCTCGCGGGCATCGCCGCGGTCGTCGCGTACAAGGGGATGCTGCTGACCTCCGTACGCAACTTCCTCGTCGGCGGCGCCTGGCCGCTCCTCGGCGCCGCGTTCATGCTGTGGGCGTTCGTCGAGTCGCTGGGCGAACTCTCCACGACGTCCCTGACCATCGGCCTCGGCGGGCTGATCGCCGGGGTCGTCCCGATGCTCGTGTACTGGCGGAAGGGGAGCGCGTACTACCGCCCGGCCCGACTCGACGCGGCGCGCGCGCTGGCGGCTGCGGACCCGTTCGGCCCGACGAGGCCGCGGGCGCGGCGGGCGGACGAGAGCCTGGCGACGGACTTCTGACGGCGGGGCTCCCGCTCGCCACTCGACCACCGGTCACTGAGCTACTGGTCACTGAGCTTCTGGTTTCTGAACTACTGGTCACTGAACTACTGGTCACTGAACTACTGGTCACTGAACTACTGGTTTCCGAGGGAGGACCCGGATGGCCGCTCTCCGCCGACCGTCCCGCTCAGCGCGCTCGGCGCGCTTCACGCCCGACCTCGACCCGGACTTCGGGGACCGCGCGCTCACCGAGGCGCGCCACGACATGGTCATCGGCCGCTGGCAGGGCGTACGGGACCTGCTGCGGGCGACGGGCGAGGACTGGCCGCGCCGGACGCACCGGCTGCGGCTCCTGGCACACGCCGCCGCGGGCAGCTCGACGGTCGACGCCTGGCGGGCGGCCGAACCGGACAGCCCGGACGCGGCGGTGCTACGGGCCGCGACCGAGGTGGTCCGGGTCTTCGACACGGCCATCGCGGCCGGCCGGGGCAGCATCGTGGACCGGGGGCGGCTCGACGCGACCGTGGACACCTGCCTCGGCGCGGCGCAGGCGGCGCCCGCGGACCCGATGCCGTGGGTCTCACTGCTGTCGGTGGCACGGCTCTACGAGGGCGGGGTGCAGCGGCGCGAACTGCGGCAGTGGTTCGACGAGTTGCGGCGGAGAGACCCGTACAACACGGAGGGTCACGCGCAGCTGCTGCGCTACTGGTCGGCCCGGTGGCACGGCACGCACGGCGCGATGTACGACTTCGCCCGGGACGCGGCGGGCGTGGCGCCACCGGGCTCGCCGCTGCCGATCCTGGTCCAGCTCGCGCGGGTGGAGGAGTACCGCTACATCGCGGACGGGGCGCTCGGGCGGGGCCCGGTGCGCGGCTTCGACCAGCACTGGAAGCACGAGCTGGCGGTGACGGAGCTGCGCCGGACGCACGCCCGCTGGATCGGCGGCCGTGAACCGGGGCGTCCGGTGGCACCGGAGGAGGTGCCCGACCTCAACTACCTGGCCCACGCGGCCTGTTACGCGGGCCAGGTGGAGGTGGCACGGGAGGTGCTGGGGATGCTCGGGGCGCGGGCGTCGTGGGTGCCGTGGTCGTACACCGGGGATCCGGAGGAGCAGTTCGTACGGTTCAGGGAGGGCCTGGGGGTGGTGTGAGGGACGGTGCCACGCCCCCCACACCACGTCTCTCACTCGGCTCAGACGCCGATGTCGCGGCCGTCCTTGCGCCAGACGGCGACCACGGACGGACGGACGATCTTGCCGGGTCCGTCGGGCCACTCCGACTTGGGGTTCTCGACGGAGGCACCGTCGATCTCGCCCGGGTGCTGGACGGCGACGACGACGCGGCGGTCCTGGATGATCGGTCCGCAGGTCTCGGCGCCCTTCGGGACCGTCAGGAACTGCTTGAGCTCACCGCGGCGCTCACCCTTCGTGGCGACACCGAAGAGGCCGTCGTGCGAGCCGAGCTGGTTGCCGTCGGTGGAGATCCACAGATTGCCGTGCGGGTCGAAGGCGACGTTGTCCGGGCAGGAGATGGGGGAGACCTTCTCCTTGGGGAAGCCGGCGAAGTACGTGGCCGGGTCGTTCGGGTCGCCGGCGACGAGGAAGAGGCGCCAGGCGAAACCGTCGGAGGACGGGTCGTCCCAGTGCTCGGCGAGCTCCAGGATCTGACCGTGCTTGTTGAGGTTGCGCGGGTTGGCCTCGTCGGCACCGGCCTTGCCGGCCTTGCCGCGGTCGGTGTTGTTGGTGAGCGCGACATAGACGCGGCCGGAGCGCGGGGACGGCTCGACGTCCTCGGGGCGGTCCATCTTCGTGGCGCCGACCTTGTCACCGGCCAGGCGGGTGAAGACGTACACCTCTTCGGCGGTCATGCCGGGAACGTGGGAGACGTTGCCGGTGGCGAGCGGGATCCACTGACCGCTGCCGTCGAACTCACCGTCGTTGGGCAGCTTGCCCGTGCCGTCGATCTCGGCGGCCGGGCTGTCGCCGGTCAGCTTGGCGACGTAGAGGGTGCCCTCGTCGAGCAGGGTGAGGTTGTGCTCGCGGGCGGCGCGGGAGCTGCCCTTCTTCATCCGCTTCGACGAGACGAACTTGTAGAAGTAGTCGAAACGCTCGTCGTCGCCCATGTAGACGACCGGGCGGCCGTCCTCGGTGAGGCGGGGCTGCGCGGCCTCGTGCTTGAAGCGGCCGAGCGCGGTGCGCTTCTTCGGGGTGGAGTCGGGGTCGTACGGGTCGAGCTCGACGACCCAGCCCTGGCGGTGGACCTCGTTGGGCTCCTGCTTGAGGTCGAAGCGCTTGTCGAACCGCTCCCACTTGCGCTCGGTGGCGCCGGTGCCGATGCCGTAGCGCTTGTCGGTGGCGCTGGAGCCGTTGGCGAAGTACTGGTTGAAGTTCTCCTCGCCGTGCAGGGTGGTGCCCCACGGGGTGGTGCCGCCGGCGCAGTTGTTGAGGGTGCCGAGGACCTTGCGGCCGGACGGGTCGGCGGAGGTCTTCAACAGCGCGGAACCGGCGGCGGGGCCGGTCAGCTCGAACGCGCTGGTGGTGTGGAGGCGACGGTTGAGCGGGTGCCGGGTGACGGGCGTGAGCTTGCCGGAGCGGTGCTCCTCCTGGACCACGACGACGGAGAGACCGTGGGCCGCCCAGGCGATCTCGACCTGCTCGCGGGTCGGGTTGGCGGCGTCGTAACCCTTGAACATCAGGATTTCGTCGGTGTACTCGTGGTTCGCGACGAGGACCTGGCGGTTGCGCTCGCCACGGAGCGGAAGCAGGCTCAGGAAGTCGTTGTTGTATCCGAACTGTCCGGCCTGCGCCTTGGCGGTCTGCTTGTCGGCGTCGAAGGCCGGGGCGCCGCGGAGGATCGGCTCGCCCCAGCGGATGACGACGTTCTGCTCGTAGCCGGAGGGGACCGTGACCTTGTCGGCGGTGTTGGGCGCGACGGGCGCGAAGCGCAGGCCGCGGGCGCCGTCGGCGGGCTTGCCGGGCTTGTGCCCGTAGCCCTGGCCCTCGACCGGGGAGGCGACGGCGGGGGTGCTGCCCGAACCGACGACGGCGCCACCGGCGGCGGCCGCGACGGTGACGACGGCGGCCGTGCGCATCATCGAACGGCGGGAGTAGGCGCCCGCTATGACGTCGCCGACGTACTCGTTGTCGCTGGTGTTGGGCACCTCGTGGAAGCAGGCGTCACCACAGCGAAACCGACAGGTGAGGGCGGAACGGCCGCCTCCGTGCGGGTTGGTGCTCAGCAGCGGCAGCAGTTTGCGCACTTGGTCCTCCTCCGGCGCGTACTTGCGCCGCCCCTTGGTCCCGACATGGTGTCGGGATTCCGTCCGCGGTGACGTTATGTGTGCACATCTGCACGGGGGCGGCGGCGGAGTGAACGTCGGATGAATGCGGGGGAACCGGGGGCGGTTGGTGGGCGGTTGGGATCCCGTCGAGGGCGGATCGGCGAGGGAGCGGGAGGGCGGGGCGAGGGTGGGGCCAGGGTGGGCCGGGGGTCCGCTTGAGGGGCCGGTCGGGGGCCGGTCGAGGGGCCGATCATGGGGCCACTTGAGGGCCGGACAGGTGGTCGATGGGGCGCCGATGGCGACACACCAGGGGCCGCTAACCTTACGTGTCCGCCCTGGCCAGGGATGATTCCTCCCAGTACGGACATTCATCGCACCCAACTCATGCGAAAGGCCTCGCCCATGGGCATTCGGAGCTTGCTGCGCAAGGTGTTCGGACGCGACCGTGCGGACCAGCACGACGAAACTCCGGCAACCTCCGTCCCGCCCCAGGCGGACCGCGCGACGTCCGAGGAGCAGCAGTCGGTGACGCTCCCCTCTCCGACGTCCGCGGAACGGACGACGGAGCCGGCGGGAACGGCCGCTGCGGCGCCGGAGCGGGCACGCGCGTCGACGCCGGCACCCACCCGCTCGAAGGAGTCGGCGGCCCAGCGCGCCGCGGACGACCTGGTGGCGGCCGCCTTCGACAACCCGAAGGTCCCGGGCGCGAGGTCGGCGGAGCCTAAGGCGACGGAGGCGACGGCGGCGACGGCGGCTGTGGCCGCGGTTCAGCCGGAGACGGTTGCGGCCGAGGCCAAGGTCGAGACGGCTGTCGCCGAGGCGGAGCCGACGCCGGAGGAGGCGGCGGCTGAGCCGGACGCCGAGGCGCTCGCTTCGGACGCTACCGAGGTGACCGAGCCGGACGTCGAGGCGGCGGACGCGACCGAGGCCGAGCCGGAGGCACTCACGACGGACGCGGCGATCGAGGTCGAGCCGGAGGCCGAGGCTAAGGCTGAGGCGAAGGCTGAGGCGGCTGACGCCAAGGCGGAGCCGAAGACGACGGCGGACGCGGCGGCGGACGCGGCGGCGGACGCGGACGAGCCGGAGGCTGAGGCGAAGGCTGAGGGCGAGGCTCAGGTCGAGGTCGAGGCGGACGCGGAGGTCGAGGCCGAGGTCGAGGCCGAGGCAGCAAAGGCCGAGGCGGAGCCGGCGGACGCGACCGGAGACGACGACGTCGTGACGGCGGCGGGCGATGCTGAGGCAACCACGGCGCAGGAAGTGGCCGTTGCCGAGCCGGAGGCCGAAGCTCCCGTCGAGCCGGAGGCCGAAGCTGTCGCCGAGCCGGAGGCGCAGAACGACACCGAGGCCGACGTGGCAGAGCCGCAGGCTCAGGACGAGCTCGTCGCGGCTGCCTCGGACACCGCTCCCGTCACGGAGACCGCGCCGGAGGCAGACGTCGCGCCCGACACCGCCCCCGGGCCGGAGGCCGAGTCGGAGACGTCCGCCGACGACGCCACCACCGAGCCGGAGGCCGCACTCGTCACGGACGAGACCACGCCCGAGCCGGTCGCCGCGGCCGTCGGGGCCGTCGAGGCCGTCGAGGCCCCGGTCGCCGAGTCCCCCGAGCCGAAGGCGCAGGGCACCCCCGCCACCTCGCTCGCCCGGGTCAAGGCCGACGCCCCCCACCTGGTCGACGCGTACAAGGCCGCCGGGGCCGCGCTCAAGAAGCAGGGGCTCGTCGGGGCGCGGGCCGCCGTGTACCTCGTCGTCGACCGGTCCGGGTCGATGCGCGGGTACTTCAAGGACGGCTCCGTGCAGCGCATCGCCGAGCAGACCGTCGCCCTCGCCGCCCACCTCGACGAGGACGCCACCGTCACCGCCGTCTTCTTCTCGACGGACATCGACGGCACCGCCGAGCTGCGCCCCCAGGGCCTCGAGGGCCGTATCGACGAGATCAACGCGGGCCTCGGCCGCCTGGGCCGTACGAACTACCACCGCGCCGTCGAAGAGGTCCTCGCCCACCACGAGAAGGCCGACCCGACCCGACCCGCGTTCGTCGTCTTCCAGACCGACGGCGCCCCCGAGTCGAAGACCGCCGCCACCCAGGCCCTCGCCGAGGCCGCCGACCGCCCGATCCACTGGCAGTTCGTGGCCTGGGGCGAGGAGGACAACAAGGCCTTCGACTACCTCCGTAAGCTCACCGCCCCCCGCACCGGCCACTTCCTCGCCGGCGCGACCCCGTCCGAGACCGCGCACTCCGCGTTCTACGGCGGGCTGCTCGCCGACTGGCGGATCTAGCAGGGGCGCGAGACCTCAGGGCCTGGTGGTGACGGGCAACGTCACCGTCACCACCAGGCCCCCGCCCTGCTCCACCCCCCGCGCCACGGCCCCGACCGTTCCCCCGTGCGCCGCCGCGATCGACCGTACGATCGACAGACCGAGCCCCGCCCCCGGCCCCATCCGGTCGCGCCCCTCCCCTCGCCGGAAGGGTTCGAAGAGCCCGGGCACGTCGTCGGCCGCCACCACGGATCCGGTGTTGACGACGGTCAGCACGCCTCCCTGGACGGACACCTCCACCGACCCGCCGGGCACGTTGTACGCGACCGCGTTCGCGACGAGATTCCGTACGAGCTGCCCGAGCAGCACCCGGTTCCCCCGCACGACACCGCCCCCGGCGCCCCCCGCAGCCACAGCGGCCGGCCCGGCCGCCACCCCCACCCCATATGTCTCGCACTCCTCCTCGACGACCTCCCCCAGCCGCACGTCCTCCCGCGCCTCGAGGCCCCGCTCGCTCCGGGCCAGGAGCAGCAGCCCCTCGATGAGCCGTTCGCTGCGGCGGTTGCTGTCCAGCAGCACCTGCTTGACCTCGGAGGAGTCGTCCAGCCCGACCTGGATCGCGGCGCGCTGTGTGGCGAGCGGGGTCCGCAGCTCGTGCGAGGCGTTCGCGATGAACCGCCGCTGGCTGTCGAACGCCGCCTCCAGCCGGCCGAGCAGCGCGTCGATCGTGTCGCCGAGCTCCTTCAGCTCGTCGTCGGGCCCGCCCGCCGCGATCCTCTCGTGCAGGTTCCGCTCCGAGAGCCGCCGCGCCCGCGCGGTCATCTCGTGGACCGGCCGCAGCACCCGCCCGGCGGTCCACCAGCCCACGACGACCGCACCGAAGGCCATGACGACCAGGGCGAGGCAGGACCACATGAGCCACTGCTCGCCCGCCGCCCGGCTGACGTCGTCGCTCAGCCGGTACGCGGTGACCGTCTCGAACGGCGCCACCACCCGCACCCGCGCCGCTATGGCCTCCGCTTCCCCCTCCGTACCGGCCCGGGACAGCAGGTTCACGACCCCCAGCAGACAACCGCCGAGGACGACGAACGCTCCCCCGTACACCAGCGCGATCCGGGTCCGGATCGTCGAGCCCGCCCCGAGGAGACCCGCGCTCACAACGCGTACCCCACGCCCTGCACCGTCCGGATCAGCGCGGGCTCGCCGAGCTTCGCGCGCAGCTTGCTCATGCAGACCCGTACCGCGCCCGTGAAGGGGTCGATGTGCGCGTCCCAGGCGCGTTCCAGCAGCTCCTCGGCGGAGACCGTGGCGCCGTCCGCCTCCAGCAGGATCTGGAGCACGGAGAACTCCTTCGGGGAGAGGTCGAGCGCGCGGCCGTCCCTGGTCACGGACCTCCGCACGGTGTCCATGGCGATCCCCGCCCGTTGCAGCTGCGGCGGTACGGGACGGGCGCTGCGCCGCCGCAGCGCCCGCACCCGGGACACCAGCTCGGGGAACTCGAAGGGCTTGCCGAGATAGTCGTCGGCGCCGAGGTCGAGCCCCTCGACCCGGTCCTCGGTGGAGGCGGAGGCGGTCAGCATCAGGATCCGGGTCCGGGCGGCCTCGGCGACGAGCCGGCGTGCGACGTCGTCGCCGTGGACGCGGGGCAGGTCGCGGTCGAGGACGACGACGTCGTAGTCGTGCAGGCCCAGGTAGGCGAGGGCGGCGTCGCCGCTGTAGACGGTGTCGACGGCGAAGCCGGCGCGCCGCAGTCCGGTGGCGACGAGCTCGGCGAGGACCTCTTCGTCCTCGGCGACCAGTACCCGCATACGTTCCTCCCTCGCCCCTGCCTCACCGGTACTTTCTACGGGGCCGAACGTTTCGCGGACGTCTCCGTGCGCCCACCACCCGTTATCGATGTGAGTGGATCTTGAACTGCCCGTTAGGATTTCGACCATGGCGGCCACTGGATCCGAGAAGCAGGGGGCGAAGGCGTTCTACGTCTCGACCCCCATCTACTACGTCAACGACGCTCCTCACCTGGGCCACGCCTACACGACCGTCGCAGGCGACGTGCTCACGCGCTGGCACCGTCAGCGCGGCGAGAAGGTGTGGTACCTCACCGGCACGGACGAGCACGGTCAGAAGATCATGCGCACGGCCGAGGCGAACAACGTCACGCCCCAGGCCTGGTGCGACAAGCTCGTCGAGGAGGCCTGGAAGCCCCTCTGGGAGCACCTGAACATCGCGAACGACGACTTCATCCGGACGACGGAGAAGCGTCACACCGACCGCGTCCAGGAGTTCGTGCAGGACCTGTACGACAAGGGCGAGATCTACAAGGGCGGGTACGAAGGCCCGTACTGCGTGGGCTGTGAGGAGTACAAGCTCCCGGGCGATCTCATCGAGGCCGAGGACGGCACGAAGCTGTGCGCCGTCCACAAGAAGCCGGTGGAGATCCTCAAGGAGGAGAACTACTTCTTCAAGCTGAGCGAGTACGGCCCGAAGCTCATCGAGTTCTACGAGTCGAACCCTGGCTTCATCCAGCCGGAGTCCGCGCGCAACGAGGTGCTGAACTTCGTCAAGCAGGGCCTCGAGGACCTCTCGATCTCGCGCTCGACGTTCGACTGGGGTGTGCCGGTCCCGTGGGACGAGAAGCACGTCATCTACGTGTGGATCGACGCGCTGCTGAACTACGCGACGGCGGTCGGCTACAACGAGAACCCGGAGAAGTTCAACGAGACCTTCCCTGCCAACGTCCACCTCATCGGCAAGGACATCCTGCGCTTCCACGCCATCATCTGGCCGGCGATGCTGATGGCCCAGGGCCTGCCGGTGCCCGGCCGCGTGGCCGCGAACGGTTGGCTGATGGTCGGCGGCGAGAAGATGTCGAAGTCGAACCTGACGGGCATCAAGCCGCAGGACCTGACCTCGCACTTCGGCGTGGACGCGTACCGCTGGTACTTCCTGCGCGCGATCGCGTTCGGCCAGGACGGCTCGTTCTCGTGGGAGGACTTCACC
Source organism: Streptomyces sp. NPDC039609 (assembly GCF_055596705.1). NCBI lineage: Bacteria > Bacillati > Actinomycetota > Actinomycetes > Kitasatosporales > Streptomycetaceae > Streptomyces > Streptomyces sp. NPDC039609. The sequence goes on along the minus strand of NZ_JBVIUJ010000007.1, from coordinate 231,807 downwards.
GCCCGCTACACGAGCGAGCTGGCGAACGACTACGGCAACCTGGCGTCCCGGGTCGCGGCGATGGTCGGCAAGTACTTCGACGGCGCCCTGCCGGCCGCGACGGCCGACGGTGACGCGGAGAAGACGATCCACGAGGGCCTGGCGAAGGCCGTGGCGACGGCCGACCTGAAGATCGGCGAGGAGCTGGACTTCCAGGGCGGCATCCTGGCGATCTTCGACTTCGTGAAGCAGGTCAACGGCTACATCACGGAGCAGGAGCCGTGGAAGGTCGCGAAGGACGAGTCGGAGACGGGCCGCGCCCGCCTGGCGACGATCCTGTACACGGCGGCCGAGTCGCTGCGCGCGGTCGCGGTCCTGCTGAACGCGATCATGCCGGAGACCTCCCAGAAGCTCTGGGACTCCCTCGGCGCGGAAGCCACCCTGGGCGCCCTGTCCACCCAGCCGGTCCAGTCGGCCGGCGACTGGGGCCGACTCCCGGCGGGCTCGACGGTGACGAAGGGCGCGGTGCTCTTCCCGCGCCTGGAGGAGCCGAAGAAGGACTGACGCGGCCGCGTCACACACGCGAGGAGAGCCCCGGAACCAGGATCGGTTCCGGGGCTCTCCCCGTCGGCGGCCCGCGCCCCGCGCCGCCGGCGGTATCCATCGGCCAGAAGTGCCTCGCTTGACCACTTAGTTCGTTGCTGGTGAAAACTGCCACGTGACACCATGCGTGAGTGACTGACGACGGGGATGCCATATCGCGGCCGGAACGGCTTTCGAAACTGGCGGACTTGGCGGATGCGTCGGCGCCGGCGAGTTCGCACGAGAAGGAGCCGGAGGTGGCTCCGCTCACGCCGCCCGTACCTACGGGGACGGCGCCGGACGCCGGACCGCCCGACATGGAAGAGACGGCGCGGCGAGAGTTTGCGCGTTTGCTGGGGGAGTTTCGGCGTACTGCGGTGCTGGTGCCGTACGACGAACAGGAAAGTCTGTGGACCGCGGATTTCGGCGGTGTCCGGTGGATCTGCGCGTTCTCGGACGAGGAGGCGCTGGCCCGCTTCGCGGTGGCGCGTGGGGACGCGGCGCGTGAGTGGACGTACCAGAGCGTTCTGGGTGCGCGGCTGTTGGATGTGATGGTGCCGATGCTGCCGGGTCCTGGTGGGGTGGCGTTGGATGCGGGCAGTGCGGACGGGGTGTTGTTTCCGCCGGTCAGGGGCATAGTGCCGGATGCGGTGGCGGTGGATCTCGGGGGGATGCGGTGAGTGGGGAGAAGCCGCATCTGGCGGCGCCGACGTGGGCGTTGGTGGAGATCGCGAACGGTATCGATCTGGCGCATACCGAGCTGAAGGAGCTCGGGATGATCGGGGAGGCGTCGACGGGTCGGGGGTTTTCCGATCTGGCCTTGTCGGGTCTTGAGTTGGGTCACGGTGGTCTGACGTCGGAGTTCGAGACCTTCTGCAACCGGTGGGAGTGGGGCGTACGTGCTCTGACTCTTCGCGGAAACGGTTTTGCGCAGGGGGTGGGCCTGTCGGCGGGCTCGTTCGCGGAGCAGGAGCAGTACGTCAAGGACTCGTTCAAGATCGGGGTGAACTCGCTGAACGGGAACCCGCATCTGTCCGAGGACGAGGTCAAGCAGATGCGCTGGGACACGATCCGTGACCAGCACATGTGGGACGACGCCGACTGGAGCAGGGAGTCGTTCACCGAGGCGCACGGCGAGGTGAAGCAGACCTGGAAGAACACCGCGTACGACGTCGAGGACTCGATGCTCGACTCGATGGAGCGCTCGGGTGTGCTGGACCCGAAGCTGCGTGACGGGATGGACGAGGAACTCAAGGACATGCTCGATCCCGATCAGGCGACCATCGATCAGGCCGAGCAGCCGCGGTGGGGGGAGAACCGCTGATGGTGGACTGGGGCGGTCTGGTCGACAAGGGCATCGACAAGATCGGTGACGGCATCGACAAGGGCAAGGAGCTCGTCGGTGAAGGCGTCGACTATGTGACGGACAAGGCCGGCGAGGGCCTGCGGCACTACGGATACGACAGCCTCGCGGAGGAGGTCGAGGACTGGGGTGACGAGACGGCGTCCTCCCTCGGCGCGGAAGTCGGCGAGCAGCAGCTCGGGCAGACCGAGGAAGCGAACGAGCTCGTCCACGGCAAGCCGGACAAGGTCGCCGCGACGGTGAAGAACCTGCGGGACTTCCAGAAGGCGTTCGACCTGGTCGGCGGCGGGATGAAGAAGCTCGACGCCGATCACTGGAAGGGCGAGGCGGCCGACACCTTCCGGGAGAAGTTCCAGACCCTGCCGACCGACTGGCTGCACGCTTCGGACGCGATGGAGAACGCGGCCAAGGCGCTGGAGGCGTACTCGCACGCGATCGTCAGCGCGCAGGGCAAGGCGCGTGAGGCGATAGCGCTGTACAAGGAGGGCGACAACGACTCCAAGACAGCGGTCGACACGTACAACAAGAAGGTCGACGCGTACAACGCGGCCCGCACCGGGGACAGTCCGCTGCCCCATCCCGGCGAGTTCACCGACCCCGGCAAGGCCAAACGCGCCCGCGCCCGGCAGATCCTGAGCGATGCCCGCAGGGCACGCAACGAGGCCGGCGAGACCGCGAAAGCCGCCGTACGCGCCGCGCTGGCACACGCGCCCCAGGAGCCGACGGGCCGCGAACGGGCCAAGCTGGAACTGATGGACTACGGCCTGGGCCAGGGCATCGAACTCGCCCACTTCGGCGGCGGCATCATCAAGGGCACGGCCGGCCTGGTCAACTTCGTCCGCTCCGTCAACCCCGTCGACCCCTACAACCTGACCCACCCGGCTGACTACTACAAGGGCGTCAACATGACGCTCGCCGGCCTCGTCTCCACCGTCGCCAACCCGGACCGCGCCCTGAAGAACGCCTGGGACGCCGCGAAAGGCGACCCGTCCGAGTTCTTCGGCAGGCTGGTCCCGGAGGCAGTGGGGACGAAGGGCCTCGGCGGCGCGAAGGCCCTCACGCGGGTGGCCGACCTCCCGGGCAACCCCAAGGGCAAGGGCCGGACCGGGCACACAGAGGATCCGCACGGCACATGCCGTGCGGGCGGGGAGAAGTGCGAAGGCGGCGACCCCGTCGACATGGCCACGGGCAGGGTGATCCTGCCGCAGACCGATGTCACCCTGCCGGGCAACCTGCCCCTTGTACTCACTCGCACCTTCGAATCCTCCTACCGTGCGGGCCGCTGGTTCGGGCCGACATGGGCGAGCACGCTTGACCAGCATCTGGAGATCGACAGCGAAGGGGTCGTCCTCCACTGCGCCGACACCAGCCTCCTCGCGTACCCGCACCCGGCTCCCGGCGCGCCCGTACTGCCTACGCATGGCCTCCGCCGTTGGTCTCTGGACCGCGAGGACGACACGTACACGGTCACGGACCCGGACAGTGGCCGCGTCCTCCACTTCACCGTGCACTCCGCCGCCCTGGCTCTCCTCACGCAGATCGACGACCGCAACGGCAACTGGATCACCTTCGAGTACGAAGCTTCCGGCGCCCCGACCTCGATCGTCCACCACGGTGGATACCACCTGAAACTGACGACCGACGGCACCCGTGTGACCGCGCTGCACCTGGGCGAGCAGGAGATCCTCCGATACGGCTACACCGACGGCCATCTGTCCTCCGTAACCAATTCCTCCGGCCGCCCGCTGAGCTTCGGCTACGACGAGCACGGCCGGATGACCTCCTGGACCGATACCAACGACAGTCGCTACGAGTACGTCTACGACGACAGGCACCGCTGTGTCTCCCAATCGGGCACGGACGGGGTCATGGCCTTCCAGTACACCTGGGCCGATGACCTGACGACGATCACGGACGCCCTCGGCCACACCACGCGGTACGAGGTGGACGACCGTCGGCAGATCGTCGCGGAAACCGATCCGACCGGCGCGGTCATCCGCTACGAGCGGGACGGCCGGGGGCGCCTTCTGTCCCGTACGGACCCGCTGGGCTCAGCCACTCTCTTCGCGTACGACGAGGACGGCCGCCCCGTCTCGGTGGTACGCGCGGACGGCCGCACCACTACCGTCGAATACGACGCGCTCGGTCTGCCGGTCCACGTGACGCACCCGGACGGCACGTCGAGCCGCCAGACGTACGACGAGCGCGGCAACCGCACGTCGGTGACGGAGGCGTCGGGGGCCCGTACGGAGTTCACCTACGACGAGGCGGGCCGGCTCGCCTCGGTGACGGATCCGCTGGGCGCCACGACACGGATACGCACCGACCGCACCGGTCTTCCTCTGGAGGTCACCGACCCACTGGGCGCTACCACCCGCTACGAACGAGACTCGTTCGGCCGCACGCTCCGGATCACCGACGCGCTGGGGGCGGTCACACATCTGGAGTGGACGGTGGAGGGCCGGTTGTCCCGCCGTATCGCACCGGACGGCACTACGGAATCGTGGACGTATGACGGCGAGGGCAACTGTCTGACCCACACGGACGCCATGGGCGCCACGACCCTGTTCGAGTACGGCGACTTCGACGTGATGAGGTCTCGTACGGGCCCGGACGGGGTGCGCTACGCGTTCGCCCACGACGCCGCTCTCCGGCTGACTCAGGTCACGAACCCTCAGGGCCTGACCTGGGACTACCGCTACGACCCCGCGGGTCGAGTGACCGCGGAGACGGACTTCGACGACAGGACGCTGACGTACGAGTACGACGGGGCGGGCCGGCTGGCGTCCCGTACGAACGCCCTGGGGCAGAGCGTCCGATTCGAACACAACGAGCTCGGCCAGGTCGTCCGCAAGGACGCGGCGGGCGCGGTGACGACGTACGAGTACGACATCTTCGACGAACTGGCGGTGGCGACCGCTCCCGAAGCGACCCTTACCCGTCTCCGCGACCGCCACGGCCGGCTGGTCTCGGAGACGGTGAACGGGCAGACGGTCTCCTTCGCGTACGACGGGGTGGGCCGCCGCGTGGGGCGGACGACACCGAGCGGTGCGTCGAGCACGTGGTTGTACGACGCGGCGGGCCGCCGGACGGAACTGACCTCCTCGGGCCGCCCGCTCACCTTCACCCATGACGCCGTTGGGCGCGAAACCTCCCGTCTCATCGGCGACTTCGCTGCTCTTAACTCGTCGTTCGACACGATGGGCCGCGTCACCGGTCAGGAGGTGACCGGCAGGTCGGGCCACCGCCTGATGCACCGCGCGTACACCTACCGCGAGGACGGGGTTCTCGTGGGTATCACGGACGAGCTCTCGGGCACCCGCCGCTTCGATCTGGACGCGGCGGGGCGCGTCACGGCCGTCCAGGCGAACAACTGGACGGAGCGGTACGCCTACGACGACGCCGGCAACCAGACGGAAGCTTCCTGGCCGTCCACCCACCCGGCCCACACCTCGACAGGTCCGCGCACCTACCAGGGCACCCACATCACCCGTGCGGGCTCGGTCCGTTACGAACATGACGCCCAAGGCCGGATCGTCCTCCGCCAGAAGACCCGCCTCTCCCGCAAACCGGACACCTGGCGCTACACGTGGGACGCAGAGGACCGTCTCACGTCGGTGACGACTCCGAACGGCACGGTCTGGCGGTACTCATACGACCCCCTGGGCCGCCGAATATCCAAGCAATCCGACCTGGAGCGGGTCGGCTTCACCTGGGACGGCGCGACTCTCTGCGAGCAGACGACCGAGGAGATCACCCTCACCTGGGACCACGCGGGCCTGCGCCCCCTAGCCCAGACCGAACGCCGCACGGACACGAACGACGAGCGCTTCTTCGCCATCGTCACGGACCTGATCGGCACCCCGACGGAACTGGTCGACGAGTCGGGCGACGTGGCTTGGCGCACGCGAGCCACCCTCTGGGGCGCGACGACCTGGAACAAGTCGGCCACGGCGTACACCCCACTCCGCTTCCCGGGCCAGTACTTCGACCCGGAGTCGGGCCTCCACTACAACTACTTCCGCTATTACGACCCGGAATCGGCCCGCTACCTGAGCCAGGACCCTCTGGGTTTGACTCCGGCCCCGAACCCGGCAACGTACGTCCATAACCCTCATACGTGGAGCGACCCGCTGGGATTGGGGCCTTGCCCGCCCAAGGGGGAGCATTCCAACCCGTTCGAGAAGAGATCCGACGCAGAACGAGCGGCCTTTGAAGCTGCTGGCGTCCCTTACGGCGAAGCCCCCCTGGCCCAATGGACCGTAGTCGGCGACGTGACACTTAAGCATGTTCCTGGATATACCTATTCAAGTAATCCCACCCATTGGGGAACCTTCAGACAATACGAGACGGAGCAGGGGTCAAGAGTCATAGTGGAGCACACCCATGACCCGGCGGGCCTACACTTCCACGCAGGGAAACCCAAGATCGACGACACCCGCACCGGCGTCAATTTCGGGTGGGACAACTCAAAGGTGCAACACGGTCCCGGCAGATGGGGCTACCCGGAAAGCATGGTCAGATATGACCCTATAGACAAGCCGGGCGGAGATCATCATTTCTTTCACAAAGGAGGTTGAAGTGGGAAGCGAATATCATCCAGCAGCATCGGACTGGCGCGAGCGTCTTTCATCATGCGGATTCACCATCATGCCTGAGGGGCAGCACTCCCCCCTTCCGGACGCAATGCAGGCGATCCTTACCGTGACGGGAATTGAAGTAGAACCGACGTCCAGAGTCGACAGGTCAAGCCCCGATGCAGACCTGGAATTGAGTCGTCAATGGGAGTGCCAGACCATGAAGGCAAACCTCTACTCCGACAACAGGGAATTCTTCGTCCTACCCCCGGGTTCGGGAGGCGTCAAAATTGGCTGGATCCGCGTTCGAAATTCAGCCGGTCGTGAATTGCTGTCCCGCATCAAGAGAACGACAGGGAAATACGAGCTGCTCACTGTATCAACTGACGGAAAAACGGTATGCGCCGTGACCTCCGAAGAATACGAATATTGGGTTATCGTGCGTTCCCTGTAATGACTTGACATACGAGCCGTCCCGCGAGGAACGGGATGTCCGCCCGCATCATGGCCGGGGTCGTCGCAGTCGCCACGACGCGACCCCGGCATACGCCTCGACCTCGTCGTACGACCGAAACCGGCATCAACGCGAAGGCAACTGCGGCAGGGCGACCAGGGACTTCCTGTAGGCGACTGAGGGGACACACGCGCATGCCACCCGGACTCCACTCCACACTCGAGGCCATGGGCCTGCATACCGACTCCGCACTTCTCAACGACGTCGTCAGAGCACTGGGCGGCAATTGGCCGGAGGTGATTCGGCTGCGACAGGCAGCCGACACGGCAGCGGATGTCTCCGAGAAGACGGCTGAGGAGCTCCGCACCTGTCTCGCGGCCACATTGCCAGACCTCCAGGCGGAGGTCGCGGTGGCCTGGCCCGCGGAGCGGGTCGCGGCGAGCATGACAGTGGCGCAGCTGCTGGCGGCGATCGATGACCTCTGGTACCCCAGCATGGATGATCTGATCGTCGTGCACACGCGGAACGACGGCGCCTCCGCACTGGTTCTCGACCACGAGGAGTGGTTGACTTCCACGCGGCTCCCCGGATGAGCCGCGACCAGAACCGGCGAGCGCCGTCCGCGGCCGTGGGGCAGTGGCCGATCGCCGGCCCCCTTCCTCGTCCCGGGATCCCGCCTTTCGACGAGTTCAGGCTGCGCTCCCTCCATGTGGACTGGCGCGGGCCCACCGTCACCCTGCGGGTGGACGTTTCGGGCTTCCCCGCCGCGCCGCCGCCGGAGTGGGAGGGCGCGGACGTCGACACCGTCCAGTGCCACCTGCAGTTCCTGGCGGTGGAGGACCTGTGTCTGACGCAGTGGGATCCTCCCGTGCCTTCCGCGTCCTTCGATGCCCGACCCCTGGGCGCGGAACGGAGAATGCGGGTGCGGGTGACAGGTCCCGGAGTGGACCTCGGCTTCACCAGCAACGAGTCTGTCCTGGTGGGACATGTGAGCGGCTTCAAGGTCGCAGCCGACGGCACGGACGGAGGCCGTCATCTCTTCGCCCGGAAGCTCGACGGCCTGCGCCATGAAACGATCCCGGAAACCGACGAGAAGACCTTCCATGGGCGACTCTGACTGGACGACCGTGATCAGCGACCCGTCAGGGGCGATCACGGATGCCTACGCGACGCCGCCGCGGCTGGACGAATGCGAGCTGTTCTACGTACAGATCGACGAAAGAGACGCCTCGGTGACCTTGGGTTTCGAGACGTCCGCTCTCCCGTCGTCCCCACCTCACGCCTGGACGAGCCGGACGTACAACGCCGTCGCGTTCTACCTGAAGTTCACGCGCGCGAAAGAGCTCCGGATCAGAGGCTGGGACTCCAGTGCTCGCGATGCGGTGATCACGCTGGCCCGTCGCGATGACGGAAGGGTCAGGGCTTCCGTCGAAGGCGAGCGCTCCCACCTCGATTTCGTGGCATCCGCGCCCGTGCTGACCCGAGCTCGTGCGTTCCTCCGCTCCAGCTCATGATCAGGATGACGTTCAGCGTGCGCCCAGAGCAGGGTGAGGCCTGCGACTTCGATCTCGGTGACGTCATGTGCGAGGGAGAGTGCGGGTCCATGGGGTCCGCGGGGCACGTCCCCGACCAGGGGATGATGATCTACCTGTCGGTGCCGCTTCTCCTGGACGCGGTGCGAACTCTCCTCTCCGGGGAGAGGCAGGCCGCGTCGTTCGTGGGCACCGGCTCCTCGTTCCGGCTCGACTTCCGGCGTGACCGCCAGGGGAACGTCGCGGTGTCGGCGAACGGAGCCGTCGTAGGGACGTGCGGTCCCGGCGAGCTGGCGGAGGCCGTGCTGCGGCCGGCGGTGGAGCTGGAGCGGGAGTTCCGCGCTCGGCTTCCGGCCAGGGGCGGCGCAGGCCGTGATCTGGCCTCCTCGCTGGAGAGGTTCCGCGCCACGGGGGTGTGGCAAAGCGTTCGCTGCGGGCCTCGTCCAGTCGACCGGCAGCCCGGGCCTCCCGGTGACGGGAATCAGCGCGCGGACGGCAGGGAGGTCATTCGCCCGGCGCGTACGACAGGAAGCCCGTCCAAGCGGTCGGGGTGAGCGTGAGCTGGGGGCCGTCGGGGCACTTGGAGTCGCGGACGTGGACGGTGGCGGGGGTCGTGGCGACCTCGACGCAGGAGTCGCCTTCGCTGCTGCTGCTGTAGCTGCTCTTGAACCACGCCAGTTCGGAGGCGCCGCCGGCCGAGGTGTTGCGGATCATGTCTCTCCCAGCAGTCGCTCGATGAGGGCGGTCGCCTCACGGGGCGTGAGGGCCTGGGCCCGGATGATGCCGTACCGCAGCTCAAGGATACGGAGCTGCTTCGGCTCGGTCACGGGGCGGCCGTTGGCCACGGCCGGCGAGCGGCCGACCACCGATCCGTCTCCGAACTTCAGCACCTCGATGCCGCCTGCCAGCCCGGCGTGCTCCTGCCGGTCCATCGGCATGATCTGAAGCTCCACGCTCCGTAACTGCGCTACGACCAGCAGGTGTTCGAGTTGGGCGCGCAGCAACGCGCGGCCTCCCAGTGGGCGTCGGAGTGTCCACTCCTCCAGGACGAAGCCCAGCTCGGGTGCCGGGTCCCGTTCGAACACGGACTTGCGCGCCATGCGTCCGGCCACCATCCGCTCCACCTCGTCCTGCGTGTACGCCGGCCTCCGCATCAGGAGCAGCCCACGCGCGTATTCGGGTGTCTGCAACAGGCCATGGATGTTGAGCGGGTCGTAGAGCTGGAGCTCGACCTCTCCCGCCTCCAGCTTCGCCAGGTCGCGGACCTTCTTCGGGTAACGGACCTTGCGCACGTCGTCCTTCATCGCCGCGATCATGCCGTCCGCCCTCAGCACCTCGTCCGCCTTGTCGAGGAACTCCGGGCGCGGGATGCGCTTTCCGCCCTCCAGCTTGTAGATCATGTCCTCGCCGTAGCCCACCGCGACTCCGAAGTCGCCGGCCCGCATCCGCGCCGCCTCCCGCCACAGCTTCAACTGCCGCCCCACGGTGGCGACGACGGCCACACCCCAGTCGTCGTCCGGGTCCACCTCCCAGCCCGGCTCGTCCGCCTCGCCCTTGAGCCGCCCCACCCCGTCATCCACCGACATGCCGCACCCTTCCTCTCGTCCTGGCTGCCGCAACGGCCCTACCCGCCGCAGACGCACCGTCAGCCCGGACAGCAGTGGACAAGCTCCGGACAGTCAGCCCGGAGCCTACGGGGCGTTCTCGCTGCACCAGGCCCGTGAGCTGCGGAAACGACGCACCTACCGGAGCCCGAGCGCGCGGGCTCCGGTAGGTCCGGCCGCCTTCCCAAGCAACGACGAGAGAGAAAGAACCCCACCAAGCCCCACCCCTCCCGCCCAGGGTGGGACGATCACCCACTCGGGTGAAATACCCCAACTCGGCTGGCTTCGGCACGGTTTGCCTGATCTACGCTCAGCGCGACAGATCATCCGATCGCAGAAATGCGTCGGCCCCCGCCGGGACCGCGAATCCCGATGCGAGGGCCTACCAACGAGGAAGCAAAACCCTTCCTGATGGATACCCAGCACACTAGCGTGCGCCCGCACGCGCAGTCCCGTAACGGCGGGAAGAACCACCCTCAGCGGCGAACCTTCGGCGGCGTCATCCACGACAACGTCCGCCACACCACCCGCTTCACGGTGATCGGCAACCACCTCGCACAGCACGCCGAGTTGTCGCTGCTCGCCATCGGCCTTGCCGTCCACATCCAGAGCCTGCCGGGCGGCGCCGCCATCGACATCCGGTCCCTCGCCGCCCGTTTCCCGGAAGGCAAGGCCCGTATCGCGACCGCCCTGCGCGAACTCGAAGCCCACGGCTATCTACGCCGTACGTGCGAACGCACCAGCAGCGGCCGCATCGTCACCCGCACGGTCTCCTGCAACCAGCCGGGCCGCGCACGCGGAGAGGGCGGGGGCGAAGGCGGGCCGAAGCCGCCACCGCAGCGACCCGCCCGCCGAGCGGACAAGCCCCCGCGCCGCGCCCTCCCCGCCGTACCGCAGCCCGCCTACCCCGCCCCCGATCTCCTCCGCACCGCCCTCGACGTGCTCGCCGGCCTCCACCGTGCGGATCCGCGCCTCCTGCTCTCCGCCACGGACGCCGAGCACCTCGCGCCAGGGGTGGTCGCCTGGCTTGAACGTCAGATGCCACCGGCTGCCGTCCGGCATGCCCTGACCTCCGGCCTGCCCCCGGAGCCCCTGCACCGCCCGGCCGCGCTGCTCGCCCACCGCCTCGCCGCGCAACTCCCAGCCCTGCCGCCGTTCCGCGGCTCGGAGGCATCCCCGAGGATCAGCCAGCCACTCCACAACTGCGATCACTGCGACCGCGCCTTCCGAGGCCCGGAACCCGGCAACTGCGGCGCCTGCCGCGCCCGACGCGAGTGAGCGTCAGTGCACCCAGTCCTTCAGCGGCTCTGTGTCCAGTTCCATACCCACCGGATCGGGCAGGGTGACGGTCTTTCCGAACGGCACTGCCGTGACAAGGCCGTACCGTTCTCCGTCCGGCTGCGAGTGGACCTTGACCTCGCCGGTGGTTCGGTCGATGAGGAGGTAGATGGGGATGCCGGTCTCCGCGTACGCGCGTGGCTTGTCGACGCGGTCGCGGCGGTCGGTGTCCGAGTCGTGCGAGGTCACCTCGACGGCCATCAGAACCCCGTCCGCGCCGGCCCATTCCCCCTGGCCCACAAACGTGTCGCTGGGTGCGAGACAACCGTCCGGCCGGGCGTTTCCCTTGCGGTAGGCCTCGACCCGCAGCCCCTGGTCCACATGCAGCCACCAGTCGCTGTTCGCCTGGATGCACAGGCGGGTCAGCCACTGGCTGATGCGCCCGTGGCCGCCGTCAGGCAAGGCCTTCTCCCCGATCTTTCCGTCGATGAACTCCAGTCGCAGCGCGTCGCTCAGCCGGTCACCCACACGCGCGAGCTCCTCGAAAAGCTCCTGCGTCATGGCACGAGGTCGGTGCTCGACTGCGCTCACGGCAGACTCCTCCCGGATCGGTGGTGTCTCCCACGGTACGGGCTTCGCGGCCGCCTCGGCCGCGTTCGTCACAGTCGCCATGGCGGCAATCTGGCATATGCCAAGGGCCCGAGATCCGTGGATCCCGGGCCCTTCACTCGTTCGAGCGCCAGTGACTACCGCGCCGCGTCCGGGTGGACCGCGTCCGTGATCGGGCGGTCGGAGGACGGGGTCTCCACGACCTTCGACTCCACCGGCTTGCGGAGCTGGATGTTCAGCTCGCGCAGGCGGGCCTCGTCCAGTTCCGTCGGGGCGCCCATCAGGAGGTCCTGGGCGTTGCCGTTGAGCGGGAAGGCGATCGTCTCGCGGATGTTCGGCTCGTCGGCCAGGAGCATCACGATGCGGTCCACGCCCGGGGCGATGCCGCCGTGCGGCGGGGCGCCGTACTCGAAGGCGCGGAGCATGCCCGCGAACTCGTGCTCGACCGTCTCGCGCGAGTAGCCCGCGATCTCGAAGGCCTTGAACATGATCTCGGGCTCGTGGTTCCGGATCGCGCCCGAGGACAGCTCGATGCCGTTGCAGACGATGTCGTACTGCCAGCCGAGGACGTCCAGCGGGTCCTGGGTCTCCAGGGCCTCGAGGCCGCCCTGCGGCATCGAGAACGGGTTGTGCGAGAAGTCGATCTTGCCGGTCTCCTCGTCCCGCTCGTACATCGGGAAGTCGACGATCCAGGCGAACCGGAAGACGTTCTCCTCGAACTGGCCGGCGCGCTTGGCGGCCTCGACCCGGACCGGGCCCATGATCTTGGAGACCTCGTCGAACTCGCCCGCGCCGAAGAAGATCGCGTGGCCGGGCTCCAGACCGAGGCGCTCGGCGAGGACCTTGACGTTCTCCTCGGTGAGGAACTTGGCGATCGGGCCGGTCAGGGCGTTGCCCTCGCCCACGCGGACCCAGGCCAGGCCCTTCGCGCCCAGGGAGACCGCGAAGTCGCCGAGCTGGTCGAAGAACTTGCGCGGCTGGTCACCGGTGTTCGGCACGGCGAGCGCGCGGACGTGCTTGCCGGCGAAGGCCTTGAACTCGGAGTTCTCGAAGACGTCGGAGATGTCGACCAGTTCGAGAGAGGTCCGCAGGTCCGGCTTGTCGTTGCCGTACTTGAGCATCGACTCGCGGAACGGGATCCGCGGGAACGGAGAGGTGACGTGGCGTCCGCCGCCGAACTCCTCGAAGAGCTCGGTCATGAGCTTCTCGATCGGCTGGAAGACGTCCTCCTGCTCGACGAAGCTCATCTCGACGTCGAGCTGGTAGAACTCGCCCGGCGAGCGGTCGGCACGGGCGTCCTCGTCGCGGAAGCACGGCGCGATCTGGAAGTAGCGGTCGAAGCCGGAGATCATCAGCAGCTGCTTGAACTGCTGCGGCGCCTGCGGCAGCGCGTAGAACTTGCCCGGGTTCAGACGGGACGGGACGACGAAGTCGCGGGCACCCTCGGGGGAGGTCGCGGCGAGGATCGGGGTCGCCATCTCGTTGAAGCCGAGGGCCACCATCTTGGAGCGGATGGAGGCGATGACGGCGGAGCGCAGCATGATGTTGCGGTGCATCCGCTCGCGGCGCAGGTCGAGGAAGCGGTACTCCAGGCGCCGCTCCTCGTTCACGCCGTCGTCGGCGTTGATGGTGAACGGGATCTGCTTCGCCGCGCCCAGGACCTCGACCTCGGCGGCCTCGATCTCGATCTCGCCGGTGGCGAGCTCGCCGTTGACGTTCTCCGCGCCACGCGAGACGACCTTGCCGTCGACACGGACGACGGTCTCCTTCGTCAGCTTGTCGAGGACCTCGGCCGCGGCGGTGCCGGGCCGGGCGACGAGCTGCGTGATGCCGTAGTGGTCGCGCAGATCGATGAAGAGGATGCCGCCCAGGTCGCGCCGATTGTGCAGCCAGCCGCTCAGCCGGACGTCGGTGCCGACGTCAGAGGCGCGGAGCTCGCCGCAGGTGTGGGACCTGTACCGATGCATCGTCGTTCATCCAGTCTTCTGGGATCGGTGGGATGCCTGGACATATCCAGGCCCGTCAAGGGTACCGGGCGACCCGAGATCGACCTTCGAATACTCTCAGTGGCGACCAGCAGTCCGATATTCATAAAGTAGGGCAATGCGCACCGAGGACGTCCTGGCCGCGATCGCGACCGGCATGTGGTGCTGGGACAACGCGTCCGGGACGGTCACGCTCGACGCCGAGGCGGCCCGGCTTCTCGGGCTGCCCGCCGAACCGGTCCAGCTCACGGAAGCCGCCGTACGCTCCCGGTTTCATCCCGTCGACTGGAACGAGATCGACGGGGTCGTGAACCTCGCCGTGGCCGAGGGGACCCTCGCCGAGGCCCGGCTGCGGATCATGGACGGACACGGACGGGTGATCCGTACCGTACGGAGCAGGTCCAAGCCGCTCGTCGAAGCCGGTGACTACCGGCTCGTCGGCACGCTCCAGGAGGTCGCCGAACCCCAGCCCGGCACCGCCGCCCGTACGCCCGTCACCGGCGACTGGCGCCGCTCGCGCGAGGCGTTCCTGCTCGACGCGGGGCGGGCGCTGGCCGAGGCCCGGTCGACCGCCGAGGTGCTGCGGGTCGCCGCCTCGCTCTCCATGCCGGGCTTCTCGCCCGACGGACTCGCCGTCTTCGGGGTCGCGGGCGAACGGCTGACGATCATCGGCCACCACGGGCACAACGCGGGCGACGAGGGCCCCTTCACCTCGATGTCGGTGGACACCGACTATCCGGCGGCCGAGGTCGTACGGACCGGGCGGGCGATCTATCTCCCGTCGCCGGAGGAGTACCTGCGGCGCTTCCCGGTCACCTGGCCGCTCGCGCAGCGCTTCGGCCGGGAGTCGTGGGCGTACCTCCCGCTCGTCGTCGCCGGGCGGACCATGGGCGCCTGGATGGCGGCCTTCAAGCACCAGGTCGCCTTCACCCCCGACGAGCGGTCCGTCCTGACCACGGTCGCCCGGATGCTCGCCCAGGCCCTCGCCAGGGCCGGGGTCGCGGAGTCCGAGCGCGAGCTGTCGCTGGGCCTGCAGCGCACGATGATGCCGGTGCTCGGCCCCGGCATCCCGGGCCTGCACGTCGCCGCGCGGTACGTCCCCACCGGCGGCGGACTCCAGGTCGGCGGCGACTGGTACGACATGATCCAGCTCCCCGGAGGCCGTATCGCGCTCGTGATCGGCGACGTCCAGGGCCACGACGTCCGCGCCGCCGGGCTGATGGGCCAGCTCCGGATCGCGCTGCGGGCATACGCCTCCGAGGGCCACCGCCCGGACGCCGTCCTCTCCCGCGCCTCGCGCTTCCTGTACGGGATCACGAACGGGGACGGGGCCGGGGACGGGGGCGTCGCGGGCCGAGGCGGGGGCGCGGACGGAACCGTGGGCTTCGGGAACGGGGGCGTCGGGATCGGGGGCGTCGGGATCGGGGGTGTCGGACTCGGCGGGGAGGACCCCGGCGCGCACAACGGTGGGCCGCGCTTCGCGACCTGCCTTTACATGGAGATCGATCCCGTCACCGGTGTCGTGGACATCGCCCGGGCCGGACACCCCGACCCGGCGGTGCGGATGACCGACGGGACGGTTCTCCTGCGGCCCACCGCCGGCGGCCTGCCCCTCGGCATCGATCCGGACACCGACTACCCCACCACCCGGTTCACCCTGGAGCCCGGCGAAACCCTGATGATGTGCACCGACGGGCTCCTGGAGACCGGCGGCCACGACCTGGACAGCGGCTGGGAACGCATCCGTACGCTGCTCGAAGGGCATGACGGGGACTCCCTGGAGGATCTGGCCGACAGCCTCGTCGAGGCCGTCCACGGCCCCGGCTCCCACCACACGACCGGGCCGCTCGCCGACCGGCGCGAGGACGACATCGCGGTCCTGCTCCTGTCCCGCCAGGGTCCGGCCGTCCGCGAGGCTCCGCGCCGCACGATGATGACCGTCGCCCAGGCGGAGCCCGAACGGATCGCGGCGGCCCGCCAGCACATGCGTCAGCTGCTGCACGACTGGGCGGACGGGGACCAGCTCGACTCGGCGGTCCTGATGGTCTCGGAGATGGTCACCAACGTCCTCATCCACACGGACGGCGACGCCCTGATCGTCGCGGAGGTGACCTGCGACGACGGCGGCCGCCGGCTGCGGGTGGAGGTCGCGGACACGAGCGACGAGCTGCCGCACAAGCGGCACCCGGGCGAGATGGCATCGTCGGGTCGCGGCCTCGTCCTGATGGAGATGCTGGCGCACGCGTGGGGCGTGGACCCGCGGGGCGAGGGCAAGTCGATCTGGTTCGAGCTCCATGAGCCGGCGAAGGGAAAGAGCGGGGGGTAGCGGCGCCGGCACGCGTGCGTGGAGCAGACCGGACGCACGATCGGCGCACACCGGCCACCCGCCACCACGCGGGGACGCACGATCGGCGCACACCGGCCACCCGCCACCACGCGGGGACGCACCCTCGGCGCACACCGGCCACCCGCCACCACGCGGGGACGCACCCTCGGCGCACACCGGCCACCCGCCACCACGCGGGGACGCACCCTCGGCGCGCACAGGCCACCCGCCACCGCGCGGCACACGGTCCTGCGCGGGAGACTGGTGTCGTACGGCCGTCGCCGGGGGGACCACGGAGTTCGCCATGGACACCCACAAGGTCGGCAGCGACACCACTGTCCTGGCCGACAGCCTCGAAGTCCCGGGGATCGGGCACATCCCCGCCAGCGCGTACGTCCTCACCGCCAAGGAACCGGTCGTCGTCGACACCGGCCTCTCCCTCTCCGACAGGAACTTCGTCGGCGCCCTCGGATCCGTCATGGACCCCATCGACGTCCGCTGGATCTGGCTCACCCACCCCGACCGCGATCACACCGGCGGCATCTTCGACCTCCTCGTGGCCGCGCCGAAGGCCAAGGTCGTGACCACCTTCGTCGGCGCCGGGATCATGACCACCGAGCGCCCGCTGCCGATGGACCGCGTCTACTTCCTCAACCCCGGCCAGTCCCTCGATGTCGGCGACCGCGTGTTGCACGCCTTCAGGCCACCGCTCTACGACAACCCCGCCACGGTCGGCTTCTACGACGAGAAGACCCGGATCTGCTTCAGCTCCGACTGCTTCGGCGGCCCGATGCCGACCGCGGAGCTGGCCGAGAGCGGACACGCGAACGACCTCAAGCCCGAGGAGCTGCGGCAGGCGCAGCTGCTGTGGGCGACCGTGGACAGCCCGTGGGTGCATGTCGTGGACCAGGCGAAGTACCGGGCGACGGTCGAGCCGCTGCGGGAGATGAACCCGGAGATCGTGCTGTCGACACATCTGCCGCCCGCGGTGCGGATGACCGCCATGATGATCGACACGATCACCATGGCCCCGGACTCGGACCCGTTCGTGGGCCCGGATCAGGCGGCGCTCGAGCAGATGCTGGCGTCCTTCGAGCCGGGCGGCATCCCGGCGGCGACCTGAGCGCCGACGTCACTCCTCGGCCGGGGGGCCGGCGCCCGGAGCGCCCGCGTCCTGGGTCCCGTACCGGCTCCGCAGGTCGCCGATCACGCCGAAGGCGGCCGCCGTCACCGGTACGGCCAGCAGCATGCCCAGGATCCCGGCGACGGACGCCCCCGCCGTGATGGCGAGCATGACGACGGCCGGATGCATCTGTACGGTCCGGCTCTGGATCGCGGGCTGGAGGACGTTGCCCTCGATGACCTGGACGGCCAGGACGACCCCGAGGACCCACAGCGCGATGACGAAGCCGCGGTCGGCGAGGGCGACGAGGACGGCGACGGCCCCGGACAGGAACGCGCCGAGGTACGGGATGTAGGCGGTGACGAAGACGAGCGCGCCGAGCCCGACGGCGCCGGGAACCCGCAGGATCAGCAGCCCGAGGGTGATGAGGACGGCGTCGACGAGGGCGACGAGAGTCGTCCCGCGCATGAACCCCTCGACGGCCTCGAACGCGCGGCGGCCCATGGCCTCCAGCGTGTCTCCGGTCGAGCCGGGGGCGAGCGAGCGCAGGGCACCGGCGGCCTTGTCGGAGTCCTTGAGGAAGAAGAAGATCAACAGCAGGGCGAGGACGGCCATGGCGGCCACCTGGCCGACGACGCTCAGACCCGAGATCACACCGGAGGCGGCGGTCCCGCCGAACTTCTCGAGCAGCTCCTTCGCGTTCTTGGCGAGGTCGTCGATCGAGGTCCCGGCCGCGCCCAGATGGTCGGCGATGTCGGTGGCTGCCTGCCGCAGCGAGGCGATGATCTGGTCGCCGGTCTCGATGAGGGCGAGGACGACGATGTAGGTGGCGCCGCCGACGAAGGCGAGGACGGCGAGGACCGTGAGTCCGGCGGCGAGCGACTCCCGCACCTTCATCCGCAGCAGGCGCCGGTAGAGCGGTCCGAGGAGCGCGGTGCCGAGGATCGCGAGCAGGACGGGCGTGACGGCCGTCTGGAAGACCACGCACAGCCAGATGGCGACGGCGGCGACCCCCGCGACGAGCAGCAGGACGACGCACCAGGCGGCGACCCGGCGGGCGACCTCGGGGAGGAGGGGGCGGGGACTCGGCGTCTGCACCCGTCCACCGGACCACGGCGCCCGGCGTGTCGTCCTGCGCTACGGACCGGACGGGTGACGCCCCGTCAGAGTCCGTACGGGTACGGGTACGGGGGCAGGGGCTCGGGACGCACCCGTACGCCTACGGGGCCAGGGAGCCCGGGACGAACCCGGGACGCGTACGGGGCCGGGCACCTCGCCCAGCCCCGTACCGAACCCGTGCCCGAATCCGCACCCCCACCCGAGTCCGAACCGTCCTGCGCTACTCGCCCATCCCGTGCACCGCCGGGATCGTGCCGAGACGCCCGGCCTGGAAGTCCTCGAAGGCCTGGCGCAGCTCGGCCTGGGTGTTCATGACGAACGGGCCGTAGTGGGCCATCGGTTCGCGGATCGGCTGCCCGCCGAGGACGACGACCTCCAGGTCGGGCGTGTGCCCGTCCTGCTTCTCGTCGGCCCGGACCGTCAGCGCGCCGCCCTTGCCGAAGACGGCGGTCTGGCCCATGTGGACCGGCCGTCGCTCCGCACCGACGGAACCACGCCCCGCGAGGACGTACACGAGCCCGTTGAAGTCCTCGCGCCACGGCAGGGTCACCTCGGCTCCCGGCCGGATCGTCGCGTGGATCATCGTGATCGGGGTGTGCGTGATGCCCGGGCCGGCGTGCCCTTCGAGGTCGCCGGCGATGACGCGGAGCAGCGCGCCGCCGTCGGGGGAGGTCAGCAGCTGCACCTGTCCGCCGCGGATGTCCTGGTAGCGCGGGGCCATCATCTTGTCGGAGGCGGGCAGGTTCACCCACAGCTGGAGCCCGTGGAAGAGTCCGCCGCTCACGACGAGGGACTCCGGCGGGGCCTCGATGTGGAGGAGTCCGGAGCCGGCGGTCATCCACTGAGTGTCGCCGTTGGTGATGGTGCCGCCACCGCCGTTGGAGTCCTGGTGGTCGAAGATCCCGTCGATGATGTACGTGACGGTCTCGAAGCCGCGGTGGGGGTGCCACGGGGTGCCCTTGGGCTCACCGGGGGCGTACTCCACCTCTCCCATCTGGTCCATCATGATGAACGGGTCGAGGTACTGGTAGTTGATCCCGGCGAACGCGCGGCGCACCGGGAAGCCCTCGCCCTCGAAGCCGGACGGGGCCGTGGTCACGGCGAGCACGGGGCGGGAGACGGCGTCGGCCGGGGCGGCGACGCGCGGCAGGGCGAGCGGGTTCTCGACAGTCACAGCGGGCATGGCGGGACCTCCTTGTGCGACCAGTTTAGTTGAAAGATGAACTTCCTGCCACCCGGAACACGGAACGCCCGGGAGGAATTCCTCCCGGGCGTTCTTCTCCCACTTCTCCAGCGTGCGTCAGCCGTACATCCGCCGCATCGCGAAGTCGACCATCTGCTCCACGGCCTTCGCGTCGAAGACCATCCGGTGGTCGCCCTCCATGTCGAGGACGAAGCCGTAGCCCGTCGGGAGCAGGTCGATCACCTCGGCGCCGGTGATCACGAAGTACTTCGACTCCTTGCCTGCGTACCGGCGCAGCTCCTTCAAGGAGGTGAACATCGGGATGACCGGCTGCTGGGTGTTGTGCAGGGCGAGGAAACCGGGGTTGTCCCCGCGCGGGCAGTAGACCTTCGAGGTCGCGAAGATCTGCTGGAAGTCCTCGGCCGCCAGGGACCCGGTCGTGAAGGCCCGCACGGCGTCGGCGAGCGACGGCGGCGACGGCTCCGGGTACAGGGGAGGCTGCTGCCCGTAACCGCCCTGCATCCCGCCCTGCACACCGCCCGGCATCGGCTGCTGCGGCGGCGGGGCGTACTGCTGCTGGGCGCCCTGATTCTGGTCGTAGCCGTACATGGGTCCCAGCCTAGCGAGCGGGCGCGGTGCGCAGAGCGGATCGGGTCGGCCGAGACGGAGCGCACACCCCGCGCGCGGACGGGAAAGGGGCATGGATCCCCGAGAACGGGCCACGGAATCCCGGACGCCGAACGGCTTCCGACCGAAGCATCCGTCCATTCGCACGATTCTTCGCACCGGCCCCTTTCTCTTTTGCTAGGTTCGCGTGAGCAATTTCCGGCCGCCACGGGGGTGGAACATGGCGCTGAACGCCGAATGGGACGAGTTGTTCGGTGGCACGAAGCCGAGCGAACAGCCCGCGTCGATGACGCTCGCGGGGCTCCCCGCCCCTGACGGCGGCGGAGGCGGCGACGCGAACCTGAAGGCCGACGTGGGCCCGTGGCACAAGGCCGGAGGCACCGCGAGCGAGCTGCGCACCTCCACCACCACCTCGCTCACCGACCTCGACACGGCGAACGAGGGCGTCGGCGGCGGGACCGCCGGCTTCGACTCCTCCGCGGCTCTCACCGAGATCCTCGGCACCTGGAAGACGCGCCTCACCTCCGTACGCGACGAGTGCGGGCGGCTGGAATCCGCCCTCAAGAGCGCCGGCCGCGACTTCGGCGAGCGCGAGCTCGACACCCAGCGCAAGATCGCCGCCGAGGCACCCGCCCCCTCCCAGAAGAAGGAGGGCTGATCCGGATGCCCACCTGGCAGCAACTGCGTGATGTGAAGCTGAACGAGTACACGGACGCGGCGGACGGCTGGGGCAAGATCAGCTCCCGCTCCAACGTCGACAAGGACCGTGTCGACAACGGCATGTTCGCCAAGATCAACGACACGCAGAAGGGCGAGACCGCCGAGCGCGCGACCGGCGACGTCCGGCAGCTCAGCCGCAACTACCAGTACCTGCACACCGAGTGCGGGCTGATCCGCACCGCGCTCAACGGGCTCGCCTCCGAGCTCGCCGCCCCGCAGAAGAAGCTGAAGCAGGCGCTGGAGGACGCCGAGAACCTCAAGTTCACGGTGAAGCCCGACGGTTCCGTGGAGTACCCGACCCAGTCCTTCGTCCTCGCCCCCGGCACCAACACCGCCCAGCACGGTGCGCCCGTCCCCCTCGCGCCCGGAAGGGGCGAGGGGGTGGGCAGCGCCGACGCCAACAAGGGCAAGGCCGAGGAGATCGCCCAGCGCATCGGCGACGCCATCCGCGAGGCCAACGAGATCGACAGCCGCTACGCCTCCGTCCTGCGCAGACTGAAGGCCGAGCCGGGACTCACCGTCAGCGACGAGACCTTCGCCGACGCCGCCAAGGACACCAAGGCGCTCCAGGACGCCGCCGGGAAGTACGCCGATGACGACAAGATCCCGCACGGCAAGTCCCCCAAGGAGAACGCCGAGTGGTGGAACGGTCTGACCCAGGAGCAGCGTGACGAGTACGCCACGCTCTACCCGGCCTCCATCGGCGCCTTGGACGGCATCCCGTCCGCCGTCCGCGACGACGCCAACCGGATGGTCCTGGCCGAGTCGAAGGCCCAGATCCAGATCGACCTGAAGGGCATCCCGGCGGAGCCCTTCCCCCAGAAGGTCTTCGGCGGTCCGCGCGTCGGCATGGTCTACAGCGACGAGTGGATCAAGTGGAACAAGGAGTACGGGGACCGCAAGGCGCAGCTCGACAGCTCCCTGAACGGAATCAAGGCCATCGAATCCCGCTTCGACCAGACGGGCAAGAAGGGACTGCCAGAGGCGTATCTGCTGGGGTTCTCGGCAGAGGGGAACGGCCGGGCCATCCTCGCCAACGGCAACCCCGACACAGCGGACCACACAGCGGTGTACGTGCCGGGTACGACGTCCAACCTGGGCAACATCGGCGGGAACGTCGACCGCATGGTCGACCTCTGGCGTACGTCGGACGCCCTGCCCGGGGACGACACCACCTCGACGATCACCTGGCTCGGGTACGACGCCCCGCAGGACATCGTCAAGGACGCGCCCTTCAGCCACTACGCGAACGACGGCGCCCCGGCCTACAACAAGTTCATGGAAGGTCTTGAGACCGCCCAGGGCGGTCCGGACAAGAGCCACACGACGGCCGTCGGCCACTCCTACGGCACCACGCTCATCGGCTCGGCCGCCCGACAAGGGGACCTGCACGCGGACGACGTGATCTTCGCGGGCAGCCCGGGTGTCCAGGTGGGCTCGGCCGAGGAGATGGACGTCCCCAGGGGGCACGTGTGGAACGAGGAGGCCGACGGCGACGCGGTGCCCGACATCGGCCGCTGGGGGCACGGCGGCAGCCAGTGGCGGCTCGGCGGCGGCGTGTTCCTCATCCCGAGCGACGAGCCCTTCGGCGCCAACCAGATGGCCACGAACACCGAGGGTCACAGTGACTACTGGAAGCCGGGCAGTCAGAGCCTTGCGAACCAGGCAGCGGTCGTGACAGGTCAATACGGCAAGGTGGAGCACGTTGAATAGGGTCCGGGCCGGCGCCATGGCAGTGGCAGCGGCACTTCTCACACTCACGGGATGCAGCATGTCCGAGTCCAGCGAAACGAAGGTCGGGGTCCGTGAGCAGGACGAGGTGGGAGCCGAGACCGAAAAGGTGTCGAGCGAGATCTACGACCTGATCGGAGTGAAGGGGAAGGCGTCCAACAGTGGCACCGGGGTCCTGAGCTGCGAGGGCAAGGACCGCGAGAAGTTCTACATCATGAAGCACCCGTGGAGCCTCACGGCCGGCAGCGACGACGAGCTGGCCCAGGCCATGGAGCGGCTGAAGGCGGAGCTCCCCAAGCACGGCTGGAAGATCGTGAAGTACGGCCCCGACACCAGCCCGTCCAAGAGCCTGGAGCTCACCGCGGACAACGACGAGCGGAAGTTCGGACTCCATGTCAGCTTCTGGCGGAAGGACAGCGGCGGCGACAAGAACCCCCCGTCCCTGATCATCGACGTGATCTCCGGCTGCTACCAGGTCCCCGAGGGCCAGACCGTCGAGCACTACTGACCCGCCCGATCGGAGTCGATCATTCCGGAAGAGGGGCCCGGGGCACGCGCCCCGGGCCCCTTTTTCCTGCGGCCCGCGTCACAGATGGCCGGATAGGGGTTGCTCTTATTACCGGTGGGTAGCATCATCGTAGAGAAGCGTGGGCTACTCACCGGTAGTACGAGCACGCTCGCATACCGAGACATCCGCCTCCCCGATCCTTACGGAGCCGTCGCCATGGGGCACTACAAGTCGAATCTCCGCGACATCGAGTTCAACCTCTTCGAGGTGCTCGGGCGCGACAAGGTGTACGGCACCGGTCCGTTCGAGGAGATGGACGTCGAGACCGCCAAGAGCGTTCTGGAGGAGCTGACCCGCCTCTCCGAGAACGAGCTGGCCGAGTCCTTCGCCGACGCCGACCGCAACCCGCCGGTCTTCGACCCCGAGACGAACACCGCCCCGGTCCCGGCCGGCTTCAAGAAGTCCTACAAGGCCTTCATGGACTCCGAGTACTGGCGCCTCGGCCTGCCCGAGGAGATCGGCGGCACCACCTCCCCGCGCTCCCTGATCTGGGCCTACGCGGAGCTGATCCTCGGCGCGAACCCGGCCGTGTGGATGTACTCCTCCGGCCCGGCCTTCGCCGGCATCCTCTTCAACGAGGGCAACGAGGCGCAGAAGAAGGTCGCGCAGATCGCCGTCGAGCGCCAGTGGGGCTCCACCATGGTCCTCACCGAGCCGGACGCCGGCTCGGACGTCGGCGCCGGCCGCACCAAGGCGATCCAGCAGGACGACGGCTCCTGGCACATCGAGGGCGTGAAGCGCTTCATCACCTCCGGTGAGCACGACATGGAGGAGAACATCCTCCACTACGTCCTCGCCCGCCCCGAGGGCCACGGCCCGGGCACCAAGGGCCTCTCGCTCTTCCTCGTGCCGAAGTACCACTTCGACTGGGAGACCGGCGAGCTGGGCGAGCGCAACGGCGTCTACGCCACCAACGTCGAGCACAAGATGGGCCTCAAGGCCTCCAACACGTGCGAGATGACCTTCGGCGACCAGCACCCCGCCAAGGGCTGGCTGATCGGCGACAAGCACGACGGCATCCGCCAGATGTTCCTCATCATCGAGTTCGCCCGCATGATGGTCGGCACGAAGGCGATCTCCACCCTCTCCACGGGCTACCTCAACGCCCTGGAGTACGCCAAGGAGCGCGTCCAGGGCACCGACCTGGCGAACTTCATGGACAAGGCCGCGCCCAAGGTCACCATCACGCACCACCCCGACGTCCGCCGCTCGCTGATGACGCAGAAGGCGTACGCGGAGGGCATGCGCTCCCTCGTCCTCTACACGGCCGCCGTGCAGGACGCGATCCAGCTCAAGGAAGCCGCCGGCGAGGACGCGAAGGCCGAGATCGGCCTGAACGACCTGCTGCTGCCGATCGTGAAGGGCTACGGCTCCGAGAAGGGCTACGAGCAGCTCGCGCAGTCGCTCCAGACCTTCGGCGGCTCCGGCTTCCTGCAGGAGTACCCGATCGAGCAGTACATCCGGGACGCCAAGATCGACACCCTCTACGAGGGCACCACGGCCATCCAGGGCCAGGACTTCTTCTTCCGCAAGATCGTCCGCGACCAGGGCGCGTCCCTGAACGCGCTGGCCGAGGAGATCAAGAAGTTCCTCGCGGTCGGCACCGGCGGCGAGGAGCTGGCCGGCGCCCGCGACGCGCTCGCCAAGGCGGCCGTGGACCTCGAGGGCATCGTCGGCGCGATGCTCACCGACCTCACCGCCACCGGCGAGGACGTCAAGAACATCTACAAGGTCGGCCTCAACACCACCCGCCTGCTGATGGCCTCCGGTGACGTCGTCGTCGGCTACCTGCTCCTCAAGGGTGCGGCCGTCGCCGCCGAGAAGCTGGCCGCCGGCGCCTCCGCCAAGGACCAGGCCTTCTACACGGGCAAGATCGCGGCCGCGAAGTTCTTCGCCGCCAACGTCCTGCCGGGCGTCAGCGCCGAGCGCGCCCTCGCCGAGGCCGTCGACGGCTCGCTGATGGACCTGGACGAGGCCGCGTTCTAGTACGCGCCCCCGTCCACTGACGAACGGCTCGCTCCCGGGGAGGGGAGTGGGCCGTTCCGTCTTTCGGGGCGCCGTTCTCGCATTCCGACGCCTGCGTAAGGTGAACCCATGACGAGCACCGCCCGCTTCGACCGCGGCCACACCGACGACCTCATGACCTTCCTGGCGGCGTCCCCGTCGCCGTACCACGCCGTGGCGAACGCCGCCGAGCGACTGGAGAAGGCAGGCTTCCGGCAGGTCGAGGAGACCGCGGCCTGGGACGCCTCCGCCGGCGGGAAGTACGTGATCCGCGGCGGCGCGCTCATCGCCTGGTACGTGCCCGAGGGCGCCGACGCCCACACCCCGTACCGGATCGTCGGCGCCCACACCGACTCCCCCAACCTGCGGGTCAAGCCGCAGCCCGACATGGGCGCGCAGGGCTGGCGACAGGTGGCCGTCGAGACGTACGGCGGAACGCTGCTCAACACCTGGCTCGACCGCGACCTCGGCCTCGCCGGCCGCCTCACCCTCCGCGACGGCAGCCACCACCTGGTGAACGTGGACCGGCCCGTGCTGCGCGTCCCGCAGCTCGCCATCCACCTCGACCGCCAGGCCAACGACGGCCTCAAGCTCGACCGGCAGCGCCACATGCAGCCCATCTGGGGCCTCGGAGAGGTCCACGAGGGCGACCTGATCTCCTTCGTGGCCCAGGAAGCGGGCGTCGACGCCGAGGACGTGGCCGGCTGGGACCTCATGGTCCACTCCGTCGAAGCGCCCTCCTACCTCGGCCGCGACCGCGAACTCGTCGCCGGCCCCCGCATGGACAACCTGATCTCCGTCCACGCGGGCGTGGCCGCCCTCGCCGCCGTGTCCACGCAGCCCGACCTCGCGTACATCCCGGTCCTCGCCGCCTTCGACCACGAGGAGAACGGCTCCGAGTCCGACACCGGCGCCCAGGGCCCGCTGCTCGGCTCGGTCCTGGAGCGCTCCGTCTTCGCACGCGGCGGCGCGTACGAGGACAAGGCCCGCGCCTTCGCCGGCACCGTCTGCCTCTCCTCCGACACCGGCCACGCCGTCCACCCCAACTACGCGGAGCGCCACGACCCGACGCACCACCCGCGCGCCAACGGCGGCCCGATCCTCAAGGTGAACGTCAACCAGCGCTACGCCACCGACGGCAGCGGCCGCGCCGTGTTCGCCGCCGCCTGCGAGAAGGCCGACGTGCCGTGGCAGACGTTCGTGTCGAACAACGAGATGCCGTGCGGCACGACGATCGGCCCCATCACCGCCGCCCGCCACGGCATCACGACCGTCGACATCGGCGTCGCGATCCTCTCCATGCACAGCGCCCGCGAACTGTGCGGCGCGAAGGACCCGTACCTGCTCGCGAACGCGCTGGTCGCCTTCCTGGAGGGATAGTCACCCCCGGCCCGGGTACCCGATCCTGACTACCCCACTAGGAGGCGGGATTCATGGGCCTGGGAGGCTGCATCATCCTCATCGCCGTGGGCGCGATCCTCACGTTCGCCACGGACTGGGAGCTCGACGGCGTCAACCTCGACCTGATGGGACTGATCATGATGGCGGTCGGGCTCATCGGCTTGGCCACCTTCACCAGCATCGCCCGGCGCCGACGGGTCGTCGTCCCACCAACCGCTCCCACGGTCGTGGACGAGGACCGGCGCGACGGCGGCTACTGACAGCCCACGCCCCGGGGCGTCCGGCGCCGTGCGAGGCACCGGACGAAACATCCGGGAAAGGCCGCTCCTGACACCGTCCACCTCATGGAACGTCACGAAGGCCCTCCCCGGGGGAAGTTCATCGCCTGCGTCGCCGCGGTCGTGCTGATCGGCACGGCCGTGGCGGGCTACGGCATCGCCAGGTACGACGAACGCCCGCCCTGGGGCACGGACATCGCCTACGAGGGCGGCTACCTCCAGGCGGTCCGGATCCGGAAGGCCGACCTGGACGGGGAGCGGACCCGGGCGCTGCTGGCCGGCGAGTGCGCGGCCATGGAGCGCTGGGGAATGGGCGGCGACCGGGCCGTCCACGACCCCGGGGCGTGGGTGAACGGCTGCCTTGACGGGGCGGCGGGACGCCCGTCCAAGAACCAGGGATTCGTGCGCTAGGGCCACCGCGCCGGGCTCGCGGACGGCTGGGGGCCTTGGACACCTGGGCCTGTCGGACACGACCGGGTCGTGTCCGACAGGAGGTGGCCTCGTCGGCGAGGGCGACGCAGCGTCGTCCTCTAGGCGTCCATCCCGGCGAGGATGAGCGGGAGCCGCTCGGCGCCCTCCGCCGTCACCTTCACCGGTACGCCCCAGTCCTGCTGGTGCACATGGCAGGCCGGGTACTCGTTGGCCGGATCGTCGTCGCAGGACGCCGCCATCGCCGACACGTGCAGCACGCCGTCGGTGATCTCCGGGTTGAGGTCCAGCTCCCTGAAGAGGTCCGTCCCCGTGCCCTCGCCTGCGAGCAGCAGCTCCGGCGGGGTCGAGGAGACCAGGAGCCGGGTCGAGGGGCCGTACCGCTCGTCCAGCTTCTGCCCCGTCGGCGCCTGGAAGACGACGTCGAGCCGGAGCCGGCCGGGCGCCACCTCGGTGGCCTCGCGCTGCGTGCGGTGGGCGACCGCCTCGACCTGGACGGCCTCCTCGGGCAGCCGCAGACGGGTCAGCCGGTGCCGCGCCGACTCGACGACGACGATCTCGTCCCCGACGAGCACGGCGTCGCTCGGCTCGCGCAGATCGGTGGCGAGGGTCGTCACCTCACCCGTCGCCGGATCGAAGCGGCGCAGGGCGTGGTTGTACGTGTCGCTGACGGCGACCGAGCCGTCGGGAAGGGCGGTCACGCCCAGCGGGTGCTGGAGGAGCGCCTGGGCGGCGGCGCCGTCGCGGTGGCCGAAGTCGAAGAGGCCGGTGCCGACGGCGGAGTGGACGACGCCGTCGGTGTCGATCCAGCGCAGGGCGCTGGTCTCCGAGTCGGCGATCCACAGCCGGTCCTCGGTGGCGGCGAGCCCGGAGGGCTGCGCGAACCAGGCCTCCGCGGCCGGCCCGTCGACGAGCCCTTCGTTGGTCGTACCGGCGGCGACCCCGACCGTCCGCGTCGCGGGGTCGTAGGTCCACAGCTGGTGGACGCCGGCCATCGCGATCCACACCTTGCCCTGCCACCAGGCCACGTCCCACGGCGACGAGAGGTCGACCTCCAGGGCGGGCCCGGAGGTGGTCGACCCCTGCCACCACTGCTTCCCGGTGCCGGCGAGCAGCTCGATGGCACCGCTCTCGGGGTCGTACGAGCGCAGCGCGTGGTTCACGGTGTCGGCGACGACGACCGTGCCGTCGGGGAGCACGGTGAGCCCCTGGGGCTCGCGGAACTCACCGTCCCCGATCCGCCGCACCACGGTCTCCCCGTCCGGCGCCAGCTCGACGAGCTGGTGACGGGTGGTGTCGGAGACCAGGAAGTTCCCGGAGGGCAGCAGGACCGCCTTGCCGGGGAAGCGCAGATCGGTCGCCACGGGCTCCGGCGGTACGTACGGCCCGTCCCCACGCCGCAGCGTCCCCTTGGCCCCGTGCTCGGCCTCCAGCTCCTCGACGAGCGTCCGAATGGCGTTGGCGTGCCCCTCACCCGCGTGCTGGGCGACCACGTACCCCTCGGGATCGATGACGACGAGCGTCGGCCAGGCGCGTACCGCGTACTGCTTCCAGGTCGCGAGCTCGGGGTCGTCGAGGACGGGGTGATGCACCTCGTACCGCTCGACGGCGTCGACGACGGCCTGGTGCTCGGCCTCGTGGACGAACTTGGGGGAGTGGACACCGATGATCACGAGGGTGTCGCGGTGCTTCTCCTCCAGCTCACGGAGCTCGTCGAGGACATGCAGGCAGTTGATGCAGCAGAACGTCCAAAAATCCAAGATCACTACGCGACCTCGGAGGTCGGCGAGGGTCAGTTCCTTCCCGCCGGTGTTGATCCATCCGCCCTTGCCGATCAGCTCGGGGGCACGGACACGGGCACGGCGGGTCGCGGGCGCGGGGGTGGGCGCCGGGGCGGCATCGTTCATGCTTCAAGCTTGCCATCCACGTATGAAGGCCGGATCACACGCGTCGTACGGCGACACCCGGAACTGAGGAGCGACGGCGCTCGACGCGCCCTTTCGGCACGCTGCTCGACGCCACCACCGAGCCCTCCACCCGCTCCTTCGCGCCTGCGTGAACCCGCACCCGACGGGGAAGCCCTGACGTCATGAAATACCTCGTAAGGGACAAAATCTTCGCCATCGGCGACGACTACTGGATCGAGGACGAGCGCGGGCGGCACGCCTTCCTCGTCGACGGCAAGGCGTTGCGGCTGCGCGACACCCTGGAGCTGAAGGACCCGCTCGGGCAGGTCCTGATCACCCTGCGGCAGAAGATGTTCAGCCTGCGGGACACGATGACCGTCGAGCGGGACGACCGCCCGCTCGCCACGATCCGCAGGAAGCGGCTCTCGCTGCTCCGCAACCACTTCCGGGTCACGATGGTCGAGGGCACCGAGCTCGACGTCAGCGGCCGGATCCTGGACCGGGAGTTCACCGTCGAGTACGACGGTGAACTCCTCGCCCACATCTCCCGGCAGTGGTTCCACGTCCGGGACACGTACGCCGTGAACGTCGTCCGTGAGGACACCGACGCGGCACTGCTGATCGCGGTCGCGGTATGCGTGATCCGGATGGCGGAGCGGGAACGGGAGGGCTGACCCGTACGGCCCGAGACCTCGCCCGTACTAGACCGCCTTCGCCGCCACCTCCAGGGCCTGCTCCAGATCCGCCCACAGGTCTTCGACGTGCTCGATGCCGACCGACACCCGTACCGTCCCCGGGCCGATGCCCGCCGCTTCCAGGGCCGCCGCGTCCAGCTGGCGGTGGGAGGTGGAGGCCGGGTGCATCACCAGGGTCTTCACATCGCCGAGCGAGGGGCTCAGCGAGGCCACCCGTACCGCCCCGACGAAGGCACGGCCCGCCTCCCGGCCGCCCGCGAGGTCGAAGGAGATCACCCCACCGCCGCCTTTCGGCAGCAGCCGCCGGGCGACGGCCTCGTCGGGGTGTCCGGCGAGCGCCGGATGGAGCGCCGCCGAGACCGCGGGGTGCGCGGCGAGCCGGCCGGCCAGGTCGAGGGCGCTCGCGCACTGCCGCTCGATCCGCAGCGGCAGCGTCTGCAGGCCGCGCAGGGTCAGCCAGGCGGCGAAGGGGTCGGTCGACGCGCCCAGCTCGACCGCGTAGTGGCGGACCCGGCCGTACAGCTCGGCGTCCTTGAAGACCGCGATGCCGCCGAGGACGTCCGCGTGCCCGGCGAGGTACTTGGTCGCGGAGTGGATGACGATGTCCGCGCCGTGCTCGATCGGCCGGAACAGCAGCGGCGAGGCGAAGGTGTTGTCCACGGCGCTCGGCACGCCGGCCTCGGCGGCGACGGCGATCAGGGCGGGCAGGTCGCCGACGCGGGTGGTCGGGTTGGCGATGGTCTCCAGGTAGAGCAGCCGCGTCTCGGGACGCAGGGCGCGGCGCACCTCCTCCGGGTCCGTCCCGGAGACGTAGGTGACCTCGACGCCCCAGCGTTCGGCGAGGTCGGTGAGGACCGCGTACGTACCGCCGTAGAGGCAGCGCTGGGCGACGACATGGCCGCCGGCGGAGAGCAGGGCGAGCAGGACACCGTTGATGGCGCCCATGCCGGAGGCGTACGAGAGCCCGGCCGCCCCGCCCTCCAGGCGGGCGACGGCGTCCTCGAGGGCGCGGACGGTGGGGTTGCCGAAGCGGTTGTAGAGGAAGGTGCCGGGCGTGTGGAAGGCGTCCGCCATCGCGTCGGCGGTGTCGAAGGAGAAGATGTGCCCCTGGTACAGGGGGACGCTCATCGGTCTGCTGCCGGTCGTATCCGGGTGCGGCGGGTGGACGGCGAGGGTCTCGGGACGGAGGGCTCCGGTGTCGTCGCTCATGGCGCCAGTGAAGCGGGGCGGAGCCCGCGGGCCCAGAACCAATCCCGCCGGATTGGTCCGCCGCCCCTGCCACGCGCTCGCCCAGTGGACACCCCGTCAGCCCGTCGAGCCGTCAGGGGCCTTGGCCCGTCAGGGGCTCCCATGAGCCCGTCAGGAGCCTGAGCCCGTCAGGCGCCCTGGCCCCGCCGTCAGATCCTCGGGCCGTCAGCTCCCGTGAGCTGCCCGACCGCCCATCAGATCCCACTCGCTGCCCCGTGCCCGTCGGTCCCCGGGAGGTGGATCAGCGCCCCGGCCTCGCCACGCCCAGTACCCGGTCCTTCAGTGCCGGGAACTGTTCCCTCGTCGTCGTCACCTTCGCCGGGTCGAGCTCGACGCGCAGGATCTCCTCGTCCGGGCCCGCCTCCGCGAGGACCTCGCCCCACGGGTCCACCACGATCGAGTGCCCCGCCTGCTCCACGCCCGCGTGCGTGCCCGCCGTGCCGCAGGCCAGCATGTACGCCTGGTTCTCCACGGCCCTCGCCTGCGCGAGCAGCGTCCAGTGGGCGCGACGGCGGGCCGGCCAGCCCGCCGGGAGGACGAACGCCTGCGCGCCCGCGTCGACCAGCCCGCGGAACAGCTCGGGGAAGCGGAGGTCGTAGCAGGTGCCGACGCCGACCGTGAGCGTCGGCAGCGCGACCGTCACCAGTTCGTCCCCCGCCGCCATCATCACGGCCTCGCCCTTGTCGAAGCCGAAACGGTGGATCTTGCGGTAGCTCGCGGCGAGCTCACCCTCCGGAGTGAAGACCAGCGACGTGTTGAAAAGCGCTCCGCCGACCGCCTCGACGATCGATCCGGCGTGCAGCCAGACCGACGCGTCCCGGGCCGCCGCCGCCATCGCCTCGTACGTCGGACCGTTCAGCGGCTCGGACTCCGCCGCGAAGGAGTCGTACGCGAACGCCCCCATCGGCCACAGCTCCGGCAGAACCACGAGGTCCGCCGCGCCGCGCTCCTTCCGTACGAGATCGGCCACCCGCGCTCGGCGAGCTTCGACCGATTCGTCCGGGTCTACTGCAATCTGGATCAGCGAGGCGCGCACACTACCACCGTCCTGGCATTCGAGCCGTCAACACAGGCCTACGATCGTCACACGAAAGCACTGCCGGGGTGCCTTCGGGCAGCGTAACTTAGCGTCCGAGCCTCCCACGCAGTCTTGTTTTCAGCCCGCGCACCGCAGAACCGCCGAGGGGTCCCGTGACCGTCCATCCCAGCCTTCAGACCTACGCCGATGCCTGGACCCACTCCATCGAAGCGATATCCGAGCTGGTTCAGCCGCTCGTGGAAGGCGAATGGAACCGCGCGACACCGTGCCCGGGCTGGTCGGTTCGCGACATCGTGTCCCATGTGATCGGCATGGAGTGCGAGATGCTCGGGGACCCGCGCCCCATCCACTCGCTGCCCCGCGACCTCTACCACGTACGCAGTGAGTTCGCCCGCTACATGGAGATGCAGGTCGATGTGCGGCGGCACCACACCGGCCCCGAGATGACCTCGGAGCTGGAGTACATCCTGATCCGCCGCGCGCGCCAGCTGCGCAACGAGAACCGGCAGCCCGACCATCTGATCCGCGCGCCGCTCGGCGCCGAGCAGACGCTGGAACTGGGCTACCGGATGCGCGCGTTCGACGTCTGGGTGCACGAGCAGGACCTGCGCACCACGCTCGGCCGGCCGGGCAACCTGGACTCCCCCGCCGCCCATGTCACCCGTGACGTCCTCCTGGAGGCGCTGCCGAAGGTGGTCGCCAAGGACGCGGGCGCGCCGACGAGTTCGGCGGTCGTCTTCGATGTGCACGGACCGGTCGAGTTCCTGCGGACGGTACGGGTGGACGCGGAGGGCAACGGGACGGTCGACGGGGCGCCCTCGCTGGGGCCTCTCGCGACGCTGGCGCTGGACTGGGAGACGTACGTCCGCCTGGCGTGCGGCCGGGTCCGGCCGGCCGAGGTGGCCGACCGGATCAAGACCGAGGGCGACCTCGACCTGGCGCGGGCGATTCTGGACAACTTCACGGTGACGCCGCGGTAGCACCGGGGCGCCGGTCCGCGGGTGCGGCCGAGCGGGCCCGGCGACGCGGGCACGGCCGAGCGCGTACGGCGACGCGCGTACGGCAACGCGGGCACGGCTGAGCACGTACGGCGACGCGCGTACGGCTGAGCGCGTGCGGCGACGCGGCTACCGCTATGCCGGTACGTGCACGGCCTCGACGCGGCTGGCGACGAGGCGTTCCTTCTCCCTGCGGGCCGAACGGCTCTTCAGGCGCAGGATCTGGACGACGCCCAACGCCTGCAGCGCGAAGACGGAGGAAAAGGCGATCCGGTAGTTGTCGCCGGTCGCGTCGAGGAGGACGCCGACCGCGAGCAGCGTCGTCATCGAGGCGGTGAAACCGCCCATGTTGACGATTCCCGAGGCCGTTCCCTGACGCTCCGGCGGATTGGCCGGGCGGGCGAAGTCGAAACCGATCATCGAGGCGGGCCCGCAGGCGCCGAGGACCGCGCAGAGGGTGATCAGCAGCCACATCGGGGCCGCCTCGCCGGGGTACGCGAGGGTGACGGCCCACAGCAGCGCGGTCGACACGACCGTGCCGAGGGCGAGCGGGGCCCTGGCCGCGTGGTGCCGGGCGATGATCTGCCCGTACGCGAGCCCCACCACCATGTTCGAGAGCACGACAAGCGTCAGCAGCTCGCCGGCGACCCCCCGGGACAGGCCCTGGTCCTCGACCAGGAACGGCAGGCCCCACAGCAGCAGGAACACCATGGCGGGGAACTGGGTGGTGAAGTGCACCCACATGCCCAGCCGGGTGCCGGGCTCCCGCCAGGACTCGGCGATCTGGCGGCGGACGAACGCGGCCCCGGTGTGAGCGGCGGGCGGGGGCTCGTGGCCCTCGGGGTGGTCCTTGAGGAAGAGCAGCAGCAGGACGAGGACGACGACGCCCGCGATCGAGCTGCCGACGAAGGTCGTCGTCCAGCCCATGCCGTGCAGGGCGCGGGCGATGACGATGGTGGAGACAAGATTGCCCGCCATGCCGAACAGCGCGGCGACCTGGCCGATGAGCGGGCCGCGCCGGGCGGGGAACCAGCGGCTGCCGAGCCGCAGCACGCTGATGAACGTCATGGCGTCACCGCAGCCGAGCAGTGCGCGGGAGGCGAGTGCCATGCCGTACGAGGGGGAGAGCGCGAAGCCCAGCTGTCCGACGGTGAAGAGCACCACGCCGAGCGTCAGGACCTTCTTGGTGCCGAGCCGGTCGACCATGAGGCCGACGGGTATCTGCATCCCGGCGTAGACGAGAAGCTGGAGGATGGAGAAGGTGGAGAGCGCGGAGGCGTTGACGTCGAAGCGGTCGGCGGCGTCGAGTCCGGCGACGCCGAGCGACGTACGGAAGATGACGGCGACGAAGTAGACGGCGACGCCGACGCCCCAGACGAGGGCGGCGCGCCTGCCGCCGGGAGGGTCACCGGGCAGGGTGACGGCCGATCCGAAGCCCCGTCCGCTCACCGTTCCTCACCCCGGACCAGGACCTTGACCCAGCTCAGGTGCTGTCGGACGCAGTGCGCCGCGCCCTCGACGTCACCCGCGCGGATCCGCTCCAGGATCTCGGCGTGCTCGGTGATGTTCTTGGTGATGCGGTCGGGCTGGGACTGCATCACGGCCACGCCCATCCGCAGCTGGCGGTCGCGCAGCTGGTCGTAGAGGCGGGCGAGGATCTGGTTGCCGGCGTGCTTGACGATCTCGGCGTGGAAGCAGCGGTCGGTGACGGCGACCTCGGCGAGGTCCCCCGCCTCGGCCCGCCGCTTCTGCTCCTCCAGGAGCTCTTCGAGCCGCGCGATCAGCGCGGCCGGCGCGGGCACGGCACGGCGGACGGCGAACTCCTCGACGAGCAGCCGGGTCTCGACGACGTCGGCGATCTCCTGCGCGGAGACGGCGAGGACCAGGGCGCCCTTCTTGGGGTAGAGCTTGAGCAGCCCTTCCATCTCCAGCTTGAGCAGCGCCTCCCGTACGGGGGTGCGGGAGACCCCCACGGCCTGGGCGAGTTCGCCCTCGGTGAGGAGCGTGCCTCCCTCGTACCGACGCTCGAGGACGGCCTGCTTGACGTGCATGTAGACACGGTCGGCTGCTGGGGGTGCGGATGCCATGCGCACAGCTTAGATACAACAGGGGTGCAACAGGCAGCCCCGTCCGCGATACGGACGGGGCGGGGTTCTAGTGGGCCGGATCGGCGTCGTAGGCCTGGCGGGCCTCGTCGACCTTGTCCAGGTTGTCGGCGGCCCATTCGGCCAGGTGGGCGAAGAGCGGGGCGAGGCTGCGGCCGAGTTCGCTGATCTCGTACTCGACCCGGGGCGGCACCTCCGGGTGGTACGTCCGGACGACCAGGCCGTCGCGCTCCAGCTGACGCAGCCGCTGGGTCAGCACCTTCGGCGTGATCCTGCCGATCGCCCGCTCCAGCTCCACGAACCGTTGCCGGCCACGGGCGTTGAGGGTCCACAGGATCGGTGTGGTCCATCGGCTGAAGACGATGTCCACCACGGGAGCGACCGGGCAGGCGAGCTCCGGGTCGGTGTCCGCCGAAGCCGTCCGCATCGTCTCGGTAGCCATGCGCTCCCCCTCGGGCATAGTCACTTTCCTCTAGGTACCTACTATACCGAGGCTGTTAGCGTCCCCGACGTCAACCAAGCGGAACGACAGGGGAGTTCACGATGATCGTTGTGACGGGGGCGACGGGCAACGTCGGCCGATCGCTCGTACGGGTACTCGCGGCGGCCGGCGAGCAGGTGACCGCGACGTCCCGGGGGATCTCGGAGACGGATGTGCCGCCGAACGTCCGGCATGTGCGGTCGGATCTGATCGAAGCGGAGAGCCTGCGGCCCGTCTTCGACGGCGCCGACGCGCTGTTCCTGCAGAGCGGCGGCCCCAGCGCGCATCAGCTCCATCCGCACGCCATCCTCGACGCCGCGAAAACCGGCGGCATCCGACGGGTCGTCCTGCTGTCCTCCCAGGGCGTCGCGACACGGCCGGAGTCGGCCTCCCACGGGGACACGGGACGCGCCATCGAGGACGCCGTCCGGGCGTCCGGCCTGGAGTGGACGGTCCTGCGGCCCGGTGGCTTCGCCTCCAACGCCTTCGCCTGGGTCGAGTCGGTCCGTACCCGCAG
Source organism: Streptomyces sp. NPDC039609 (assembly GCF_055596705.1). Classification (NCBI taxonomy): domain Bacteria; kingdom Bacillati; phylum Actinomycetota; class Actinomycetes; order Kitasatosporales; family Streptomycetaceae; genus Streptomyces; species Streptomyces sp. NPDC039609. Next base: position 195,345 of record NZ_JBVIUJ010000007.1, on the reverse strand, counting down.
GGAGATCGCCGCGCCCTTCGCGGACACCGGCCTGCCGGTCATCGACCCGGACGACATCGCCGAGGTCGGTGCCGCGGCGCTGCGGGAGGAGGGCCACGACGGGCAGATCTACGAGCTGACCGGTCCCGCCCTCAGCACGCCCCGGGAACGGGCCGAGGCGATCTCGCTCGCCCTGGGCGAGCCCGTCCGGTTCGTGGAGCAGACCCGGGAGGAGGCACGGGCGCAGATGCTGCACTTCATGCCCGAGCCCGTGGTCGAGACGACGCTGACCATCCTCGGCGAGCCCAACCCCGCCGAGCAGCGCGTCAGCCCGCATGTCGAGCAGGTCCTGGGGCGCGCACCCCGTACCTTCGCCGACTGGGCGCAGCGCTATGCCGCCGCGTTCCGGTAGGTCCCGCCTGAAGAAGCGAAACGCCCGACCGGGGAGCCCGGTCGGGCGTTTCACGTGAAACAACGCAGTGTGCGCGGTCCGTTACGCCCAGGTGATGAGTCGCTTCGGCTGCTCCAGGATCGCGGCGATGTCCGCCAGGAACTTGGAGCCGAGCTCGCCGTCGACCAGACGGTGGTCGAACGACAGGGCCAGCGTGGTGACCTGACGCGGCTTCACCTTGCCCTTGTGGACCCAGGGCTGGAGCTTGATCGCACCGACCGCGAGGATCGCGGACTCGCCCGGGTTGAGGATGGGCGTACCGGTGTCGACGCCGAAGACGCCGACGTTGGTGATGGTGAATGTGCCGCCCTGCATCGCCGCCGGGGTGGTCTTGCCCTCGCGGGCGGTGGCGACCAGCTCGCTCAGGGACTTCGACAGCTCCGGGAGGGTCTGGGCGTGCGCGTCCTTGATGTTCGGCACGATCAGACCGCGCGGGGTGGCCGCGGCGATGCCCAGGTTGACGTAGTGCTTGAGCACGATCTCCTGGTTCGCCTCGTCCCAGGCCGCGTTGATGTCCGGGTTCCGCTTGGCGGCGACCAGGACGGCCTTGGCGATGAGGAGGAGCGGGTTGACCCGCAGGCCCGCCATGTCCTTGTCGGACTTGAGCTCCTCGACCAGCTTCATCGTGCGCGTGATGTCGAAGGTGACGAACTCGGTGACGTGCGGCGCGGTGAAGGCCGAGCCGACCATCGCCGCCGCCGTGGCCTTCCGTACGCCCTTGATGGGGATACGGGTCTCCCGGGCGTCCGCCGACACGGCGGGAGCCGGGACGGTGGCGGGGGCGGAGACGGGCGCGGGCGCCTCGACCACGGGGGCCGGGGCCTCGACCGCCGGAGCGGCGGCCGCGTGGACGTCCTCGCGGGTGATGATCCCGTCCGGGCCGGTCGGGACGACCGTGGTGAGGTCGACGCCGAGGTCCTTGGCGAGCTTGCGCACCGGCGGCTTCGCCAGCGGCCGGGCGGCGGTGGCGACACCACCGTGCCCGTTGAGCTCGCCCTGGATCGCGGCGGCGGCCTGCTCGGGCACCGCGGCGGTGCCCGCCGTGGCACCCTTGCGCGCGCGGCGCTTGGTGGAGGTGGCGGCGACGCCGTAGCCGACGAGGACCGGCTGGCGGCCCTGCGGCTCGGGCTCCTCCGCCGCGGGGGCGGGTGCTGCGGGCGCCGGCGCGGCGGCGGGCGCGGCCGGAGCCTCCGCCGGAGCGTCCCCGCCCACGTTCACCGAGATGATCACCTGGCCGACGTCGACCGTCGTCCCCTCGGGGAAGAGCAGCTCGTGGACCACCCCGTCGAAGGGGCTCGGCAGCTCGACGGCCGCCTTCGCCGTCTCGACCTCGCAGACGACCTGCCCGTCGGCGACCGTGTCACCGGGCTGGACGTACCACTTGAGGATCTCGGCCTCGGTGAGGCCCTCGCCCACGTCGGGCATCTTGAATTCGCGGATCGTCACGATGCTCTCCTCAGTACGCCAGCGAGCGGTCGACGGCGTCGAGCACGCGGTCCAGGCCCGGCAGGTACTCCTCCTCCAGGCGCGCCGGCGGGTACGGCGCGTGGTAGCCGCCGACCCGCAGGACGGGGGCCTCCAGGTGGTAGAAGCAGCGCTCGGTGATCCGGGCGGCGATCTCCGCGCCGGAGCCGAAGAACACCGGGGCCTCGTGCACCACGACCAGACGGCGGGTCTTCTCGACCGAGGTCTGGATGGTGTCGAAGTCGAGCGGGGAGATCGAGCGCAGGTCCACGACCTCGATCGACTTGCCCTCCTCGGCGGCGGCCGCGGCCACCTCCAGGCAGGTCTTCACCATCGGGCCGTACGCGGCGAGCGTGAGGTCGCTGCCCTCGAGGGCCACGCGCGCCTTGTGCAGCTCGCCCGGGATGGCCTCGGTGTCGACCTCGCCCTTGTCCCAGTAGCGGCGCTTGGGCTCGAAGAAGATGACCGGGTCGTCGCTCTGGATCGCCTGCTGGAGCATCCAGTAGGCGTCGGAGGAGTTCGCCGGGGTGACCACCTTGAGGCCCGGAACGTGCGCGAAGAGCGCCTCGGGGGACTCGGAGTGGTGCTCGACGGCGCCGATGCCACCGCCGTACGGGATGCGAATGACGATCGGCATCTTCACCGTGCCGAGCGAACGGGCCCGCATCTTCGCCAGCTGGGACACGATCTGGTCGTACGCCGGGAAGACGAAGCCGTCGAACTGGATCTCCACGACCGGCCGGTAGCCGCGCAGCGCGAGACCGATCGCGGTGCCGACGATGCCGGACTCGGCCAGCGGGGTGTCGATCACCCGGTCCTCGCCGAAGTCCTTCTGCAGCCCGTCGGTGATCCGGAAGACACCGCCGAGCTTGCCGACGTCCAGGCCCATGACGAGGACCTTGGGGTCGGTCTCCAGGGCCTTGCGCAGCGACTCGTTGAGAGCCTTCGCAAGCGGAAGCTTCTGAACAGCCATGATTACTCGGCCTCTCCGCCCTCGAAGGACGCCTGGTAGGCGGCGAACTGCGCGCGCTCCTCGTCGACGAGCGCGTGCCCGTCCGCGTACACGTTGTCGAAGATCGCCATGTGCTCCGGGACGGGCATGGCGCGGACGACCTCGCGAACGTGCTTGCCGAGCGCCTCGCTCTCGGTCTCCAGCTCCTCGAAGAAGGCCGCGTCGGCGTGGCCCTCGTTCTCCATGTACGTCTTGAGGCGCTGGATCGGGTCCTTGGCCTCCCACTCCTCACGCTCCGCGTCCCGGCGGTAGCGGGTCGGGTCGTCGGAGGTGGTGTGGGCGGCCATCCGGTAGGTGTACGCCTCGATGAGCGTCGGGCCCTCGCCACGGCGGGCGCGCTCCAGGGCGTCGCGGGTGACCGCCAGGCAGGCCAGGACGTCGTTGCCGTCGACCCTGATGCCGGGGAAGCCGAAGCCGCGGGCGCGCTGGTAGAGCGGGACGCGGGTCTGCTTCTCGATGGGCTCGGAGATGGCCCACTGGTTGTTCTGGCAGAAGAACACGACCGGGGCGTTGTAGACCGCGGAGAAGACGAACGACTCGTTGACGTCGCCCTGGCTGGACGCGCCGTCGCCGAAGTACGCGATCACGGCGGAGTCCGCGCCGTCCCTGGTGATGCCCATGGCGTAGCCGGTGGCGTGCAGGGTCTGCGAGCCGAGGACGATCGTGTACAGGTGGAAATTGTTGGTGTTGGGGTCCCAGCCCCCGTTGTTCACACCCCGGAACATGCCGAGCAGGTTGGTGGGGTCGACCCCACGGCACCAGGCGACGGCGTGCTCACGGTAGGTGGGGAAGACGTAGTCGTCGTCGCGCAGGGCGCGGCCGGAGCCGATCTGCGCGGCCTCCTGGCCGAGCAGCGAGGCCCACAGGCCCAGCTCGCCCTGGCGCTGCAGGGCGGTGGCCTCGGCGTCGAAGCGGCGGCTGAGGACCATGTCCCGGTAGAGGCCGCGCAGCTCGTCGGCGCTCAGGTCGATGTCGTAATCGGGGTGCTGGACGCGCTCCCCTTCGGGCGTCAGCAGCTGAACGAGCTCGGGCTCGGTGGCCTGGCTCTTCTTGACGCTCGCGCTAGCGGTGCGCTTGGTGCCGCTGCTGCGTCGCGTCGTCTTGCGCGCGGCAGTGCTTTCCACGGTCACGTGCGTGCTCCTCCGTCGGTCCGGCCCCCGGGGTTGCCGGGTAGGCCAGTGCGGCTCGCCTTGTCCGTGCCCGCGCACGGGGTGGGTGCGACTCGGCCGGGGTCGGGCGTGACAGGTGCCCCGGCGAGCGCCCTGTCATAGGCACGTTACCCAGTGCGTCGCATTCCTGCGAAACCCCATTTGACCTGCGATTTTGCTTGGATTTCCAAGTAAATCGAGAAATGCGGGAACGCAGCTGGTCAGCGCACTGCCAACAGCCTCGCAGGCCGCCGGAACACCGGCACGTTATCCCGGGCACCCCGGGCGCGGGAAGAGCCAATATGTGAGACTGGCTACGTGCGCGAAGATGGAAAAATCCGGGTATTTCTGTTGGACGACCACGAAGTCGTCCGGCGCGGCGTCCACGAGCTGCTCTCCGTGGAGGACGACATCGACGTGGTCGGCGAGGCCGGTACGGCGGCGGATGCGCTGGTCAGGATCCCCGCGACCCGCCCCGACGTGGCCGTGCTCGACGTCCGGCTTCCGGACGGCAGCGGTGTCGAGGTCTGTCGCGAGGTCCGTTCGCAGAACGAGAACATCAAGTGCCTCATGCTGACCTCGTACGCCGACGACGAGGCACTTTTCGACGCGATCATGGCCGGGGCCTCGGGATATGTCCTCAAGGCCATCCGCGGCAATGAACTGCTGTCGGCCGTGCGGGACGTGGCGGCCGGCAAATCCCTGCTGGACCCGGTCGCGACCGCCCGCGTCCTGGAACGGCTACGCGACGGAAACAATCCGAAGGGTGACGACAAGCTCGCCAACCTGACGGATCAGGAGCGCAAGATCCTGGACCTGATCGGCGAGGGTCTGACCAACCGGGCCATCGGCGAGCGGCTCCACCTGGCGGAGAAGACCATCAAGAACTACGTTTCCAGCCTGCTGTCGAAGCTGGGTATGGAGCGGCGCTCGCAGGCCGCGGCGTACGTCGCCAGGCTGCAGGCGGAGCGCCACTGACACCCTCCCGCCGACCCGGGTCACCCTGACGGACCGGCCCGGACCGGCGGTGGGGATTCGGGACTTACGTCCCGGCCCGACCGGGGCGGGGGCCCCTGTTCCGGCACGGTGGCGGTGGCAGAGAGTGGAATCCATGTCCACCGACGAGATTCGCGCCATCCAGCTGCTGAACGGCGTGTCGTACGGCCGGGTGGCGACGAGTATGCGCGCGATGCCGTTCGTCGCACCCGCCCGGCACATCGTGGACGACGGCGGTGTCCTGCTCCGGATGCACCGGGGCCTCGGCTACCACCGGGCCTGCGCCGGCAGCGTCGTCGCCTACGGCGCGGACAACTTCAACTCGGGTGCCGAGAACCTGTGGTCCGTGCAGTTCACCGGCACCGCCGAGGTCGTCGAGCCGACCGAGGAGCAGCTGGCGGCCTTCGGCGCCGCACCGCAGATCGTGGACGGCGAGCCCTTCGAGCCGGTCTACATGCGCATCGAGCCCCAGTTCATGACCGTGCACGAGCTGGACTACACCATGGAGCGACATCTCCACCACGTAGCGTGATCTAACATCTGGGGAGTGCCGCGCTCATCTGAAACGCTCGCTCCGCCCGTCGGCGCCCTGCTCCGCCGCTACCACGAGGCCGGTGAGCCGCTCTCCTGCGAACCCGTCACCCAGGGCCTCCTCAACCGCGGCTACCGCCTCGCCACCACCCGGGGCGCCTACTTCCTCAAGCAGCACCTCGACGCCCCGACCGCCGACCGGGACACCATCAGCCGCCAGCACCGCGCCACCCAGCGCCTGCACGCCCTCGGGCTTCCCGTCGCCCCGCCGCTCGCCGACTCCGCCGGCCGCACCGTCGCCGTCATCGGCGGCCGCTGCTACGCCCTGCACCCCTGGATCGACGGCCGCCACCGCGACGGCGCCCAGCTCTCCACGGGCGGATCGAGGCGCCTGGGCGCGCTCCTCGGGCACGTCCACACCTGCCTGGAGCAGGTGATGGAGTCCCCGCCGGCCGGCGCGGAGCACGAGAGCGCTCGCCCCGAGGACACCTTCCGGCTCATCGACGAACTGCTCCGGCTCTCCCGCGCCGGTCACCCCCGCACCGGCTTCGACGCGCTCGCCGAGCACCGGCTGCTCGAACGCCGCGTGCTCCTCGCCGAGCACGCCCACCGCCGTCCCCCGGCCGCCGCGGCGGCCGGCTGGGTGCACGGCGACTTCCACCCGCTGAACCTGCTCTACCGGGGCGCGGAGCCGGCCGCGATCGTCGACTGGGACCGCCTGGGCGTCCAGCCACGGGCGGAGGAGGCGGTCAGGGCCGCCGCCATCTTCTTCGTACGGCCGGCGGGCGAGCTGGCCCTGGAGAAGGTGCGGGCGTACGCGCGGGCCTACCGGCGGGCGGCCGGCGCGGACGGGGCGGAACTGGCGTCCGCGGTGCACCGCGTGTGGTGGGAACGGCTCAACGACTTCTGGATACTGCGCTGGCGCTACCAGCTCCACGACCGAAGGGCCGACCCGCAGTTTCCTGCGGCGTCGGCCCTGGCGGTGTGGTGGACCCGCGAGTACGAGGCGGTACGCGACGCGTTCACGGGGTGAGTCTCGCGAGACGCGTCAGGAGGTGGTGCCCGCGGTCGTACCGAGTGTCGTGCCCTGCGATGTACCCGTGTTGGTGTTGCCCTGCGACGTACCCGTGTTCGTATTGCCCTGCGACGTACCCGAGTTGGTGTTGCCCTCCGTGGTGCCCTCGCTGGACCCCTCGGTGGTGCCCTCCGTGGTCCCCTCGGTGGTGCCCTCCGTCGTGCCCTCGGTGTCCGTGCCCCCGTCGGTCGTGTCCGTGGGCGGGGCCGACGGTTCGCCCGTCGGCGTGGACGGCGTCGACGGCTTGTACGAGGGCTTGTAGGACGGCGTCCAGGGCTGCTGGTTGCCGCCCGTGGAGGTGTCCGGCTCCTCGGTCTCCTGCGTCGGCGTCTCCTGCGAAGGCGTCGACGGTTCCTGGGACGTGGACGGCGAGTCGGTCACGGCCGGCGGCTTGTTCGTACCGCCGCTCTTCTCACCGGCCTTGTCGAGCGCGTACACGACACCGGCCACGATCGCGATCATCGCGAGCGCCACGAAGAGCAGCGCCTTGCCCCGGCCGCTCTTGCGGCCGCCCTGGGGCCCGTAGCCGTCCTGCCCGTAGCCACCGTGGCCGCCGCCGTCGTATCCGCCGTCGTCCGGGTTCATCGGCGGCAGGATCGGGCGCTGCGACGTCTCGTGGTGCATCGGGTGCCCCATCGCGGTCGTCGCCGCGACGCCGCCGACCGGCGTGTGGCCGCCCTCGTGCACCTCCACCGGGCCCGTGTTCCACGTGCCGGTGTGACCGCCCGCCTGCTGGAGCATCTGCAGGCCGTACTGGATCAGCCCGCGCATCTCCTCGGCGCTCTGGAACCGGTCGTCCGGGTCCTTCGCGAGCGATCGCATCACGAGCCCGTCGAGCTCCGGCGGCGCCCCGTGGGCGACCTCGGACGGCGGGATCGGCGCGTCCTGCACATGCTGGTAGACCACCGACAACGGTGTCTCGCCGGTGAAGGGAGGCCGCAGAGCGAGGAGTTCGTAGAGCAGACAGCCCGTGGCGTACAGGTCGGACCGGTGGTCCACGGCCTTTCCGAGCGCCTGTTCGGGGGAGAGGTACTGCGGCGTGCCCATGACCATGCCGGTCTGGGTCATCGTCGACTGCGCGCCGTGCAGGGCGCGCGCGATGCCGAAGTCCATGACCTTCACGGCGCCGGTGTGCGTGATGATGACGTTCGCGGGCTTGATGTCCCGGTGCACGATGCCGTGCTGGTGCGAGTAAGCGAGCGCCTCGAGCACTCCGGAGACGATGATCAGGGCCTGCTCGGGACCCGGCGCCTCGGCGCTGATCAGCAGGTCGCGGATGGTGCGGCCCTCGACCAGCTCCATCACGATGTAGGGCACGGACTGGCCGCCCACGACGTCCTCGCCGGAGTCGTACACCGCCACGATCGCATGGTGGTTGAGCCCGGCGACCGACTGCGCCTCACGGGTGAAGCGGGCCTTGGAGACCGGGTCCTCGGCGAGGTCGGAGCGGAGCAGCTTCACGGCGACCGTGCGGCCCAGGCGGACGTCCTCGGCGGCGAACACCTCGGCCATGCCGCCTCGTCCGAGACGGTGCGTCAGCCGGTACCGTCCGTCACCGACCACTCCGCCGACGCCCCAGGACTCGGCGGCGGCGCCCGACAGGCCGCCGCCGCCTGCTTCGGATTCGGGTGCCATCAGTCCTCGCCGTCGTATGTCTACCGTGCAATGCCGTACCGCCGTCACGCTACAGGCTTCGTCCGACACCACGGTTCGAGATGGACCGGTCATCCAACCCCTTCCGCATACGCCTGTGCAAATTCCAGGCGGTTCCTGTAACGCTTGCGAGACGCTTCTCACGCGGAGTGTCACGGAACGGGCACCTGGCTTGACGTGTCGTTGCCCTGGGGCAGACTTGGCCAGGAAATTCCGATCAGCGCCGCCACGCGCGCGTAGGGGGAGCACGAATGAGCCAGGACGGCGCACAGGGCCGCTATGCGGGCGGTTCGGTCGCGAACGGCCGGTACCAGCTTCGCGACCTGCTCGGCGAGGGCGGTATGGCCTCCGTCTACCTGGCGTACGACAGCGCGCTCGACCGGCAGGTGGCCATCAAGACCCTGCACTCGGAACTCGGCCGGGAACAGTCGTTCCGCGAGCGGTTCCGGCGCGAGGCGCAGGCGGTCGCGAAGCTGTCGCACACCAACATCGTCTCGGTCTTCGACACCGGCGAGGACACCCTCGACGGCGCTGTCATGCCGTACATCGTCATGGAGTACGTGGAGGGGCAGCCGCTCGGCTCGGTCCTCGCCTCCGACGTACGGCAGTTCGGCGCGATGCCGGCCGACAAGGCGCTGAAGGTGACGGCCGACGTGCTGGCCGCGCTGGAGACCAGCCATGAAATGGGCCTGGTCCACCGGGACATCAAGCCCGGCAACGTGATGATGACCAAGCGCGGCGTCGTCAAGGTCATGGACTTCGGCATCGCGCGGGCCATGCAGTCCGGTGTCACCTCGATGACGCAGACCGGCATGGTCGTCGGTACTCCTCAGTACCTCTCCCCCGAGCAGGCCCTGGGCCGCGGTGTGGACGCCCGCTCCGATCTTTATTCGGTCGGCATCATGCTCTTCCAGTTGCTGACGGGCCGTCTTCCGTTCGACGCGGACTCGCCGCTCGCCATCGCGTACGCGCACGTCCAGGAGGAGCCGGTCGCGCCGTCCTCCATCAACCGCTCGGTGACGCCGGCGATGGACGCGCTCGTCGCCCGCGCGCTGAAGAAGAACCCGAACGAGCGCTTCCCGAGCGCGGCTGCGATGCAGGACGAGTGCCTTCGGGTGCTGTCGGCGGGGCAGACGGGCGCGCCGGTGATCGTGGCCGGTGGTCAGGTCAGCAGCGGTTCGGGCGTGGGTTCGGCGGTCTTCCCGCCGGTCGGCCAGACCCCGCCGCCCTCGGTGCACGGCGTCCAGCAGCCGTACCAGCCCCCGACGCCGCAGCCGGGCCCGTACGGCCCGCCGACGCCGGCCCCGTCCTACGGCTACCCGCAGCAGGCCCCGACGCCCGCCCCGGCGTACCAGACGCCCGCTCCCGGGCCGTACACGATGGCGCCTCAGCCGCATCAGCAGACTTCGGTCACGACGGGCGGCGGCTCCGGCTCCCGGCGGAACATGCCGGTGCTCGTGGGTGCGATCGTCGTGGCGCTGGTGGCGATCGGCGGTGTGATCACGGCGATCAGCCTCAACAAGGACGACTCGTCGAAGAACGGCGGCGACCCGAGCCAGAGCCAGTCGGCGGCCCCGGGGTACAAGGGACCGGACCTCTCGAAGACCATCGAGACGAAGAAGTGCACGGAGCCGACCGAGTCGAGCGACGATCCGGAGAAGTTCGAGGTCCCGAACTTCACGTACAAGAACATCCAGTCGGTGAAGGCCTGCATCCAGGCCGCGGGCTGGCAGATCAAGACGCAGACCCCGGTCGACGAGAACACCTACGGCGACGGCACCGTCCTGGAGCAGTACCCGCCGATCGGTGAGGACGTCAGCAAGGACGGCGCCGAGTTCACGCTCGAGGTCTCGACGGGCAACCCGCCGCAGTAGCCGTACGCCGAGAGCCCCCTGAGCAGGGCTCTCACCCCCTCCTCCCGCCCGGGATGCCGGATGTGTCCCGACATGTGACGCTGAGTTGAAACTCGGCGGCTCGGTACGGGAGGGGGTCACCCGGTGACTCCAGGACTCCGCGGTACGCGGACACGGACCATCGGCCCGGTGGTCGTGTGCTGGCTGGTGGTGGGTGCCGTACCGGTCGCGTACGGGGCGGAGAGAGGGCCGACGGCGGACCCGAGGCCCTCGTCGTCGACGGCCGCTCCCTCGAAGCCGGCCACGTCACCCTCGAGGCCGACGTCGTCGACCTCGGCCGCCACGCCGTCCCGTTCTCCCTCCCCCTCGCCCTCCTCCGCCGCGCCCCGCCCGCGGCCTTCCGCCACGAACGCCGGCCCTTCCGGGCCTCCCGGCCCTCCGGCCGCGCCCACCCGGGGGCGGCCCACGCCCTCCTACCTGGGCGAGCCTGCCCCGGCCGGTTCCATGGCGGGGCGCCCCGCCGCGGAAGGGCGCGAGCGGCCCGGCCGGCCCGTCCCGCCCCCGGAATCGAGCTCCTCCCCCGAGCCGGAGGAGCCCTCACGTACCAAAACGGCAACAGCCGACGAGTCTCCCGAGGAGGAGGACGGGTCGGACGACGGACTCGAAGCGGTACCCGAGACGGAGCCCACGACCGACACACCGCCACCCGCGTCCGCGCCCGCCGCGGCTCCCCGGCTCAGTCCCCGCGCCACCGCCACCCCCGCTGACCGGCAGGTTCCCGTCCTGACCCTCGGTGCGGGGCTCGCGATGGTGGGGCTCGGGATCGGTTTCCTCGGGGTCCGGCTGCGCCGCCGCTGAGCGGCCCGCACCCCGCCCGGCCCCGCCTCGTCCCCCTTGAGTCGGACCCGGAGGTTCCGTCTCAGGTCGCTTGTCCACTCCGGCATACCCGGTATACATACTGAGTATGTCGATCCGCCACGGGCTGCTCGCCCTCCTCGAACGCGGGCCTCGCTACGGCTCGCAGCTCCGTACGGAGTTCGAGTCACGCACAGGCTCCACCTGGCCTCTGAACGTCGGCCAGGTCTACACGACCCTCAACCGTCTCGAACGGGACGGCATGGTCGCGCAGGGCGGCGAGGACGACGCCGGCCATGCGCTCTACGCGATCACCGACAGCGGTCGCGAAGAGCTCAAGAAGTGGTTCGAGAAGCCCGTGGACCGCACCAGCCCGGCCCGCGACGAGCTCGCCATCAAGCTCGCCATGGCCGTCGGGGCGCCCGGGGTCGACATCCGCGCCGTCATCCAGTCCCAGCGCCGCCACACCGTGAAGGCGATGCAGGACTACACCCGGCTCAAAGCCCAGGCACTCGCCGCCCTCGAGAGCGGCGAGTCCCGGGAACGCGACGACGTGGCCTGGCTCCTCGTCCTGGAGCAGCTGATCTTCCAGACCGAGGCCGAGGCCCGCTGGCTGGACCACTGCGAGGCCCGGCTGATCCGGCTCTCGACGGCCGCCGTCGGCACCACCGGCCTCTCCGACCGATCCGGCCCCGACACCGGACCCGGTACCGGCTCGGGTACCGGCTCCGACGCCGGTGAGGCACGGCCGCCCGACTCCGCCGCCACGTCCTCCCGGGACGCCCGCCCGTCACCACTGCGCTGAACCCGCGGCCCGCACACCGCACCGCACACGCACCACCACCTCAACCGCTCCGTACGAGACCAATCGCTCCGTACGACACCGCACGCGACCGCGCGTGACCGCACGTCACACGACCGTCCGTCGGCGTACGCCCAAGGGGGACCCCTCCATGTCCACACAGCAGCCCGTGCTGCAACTGCAGAACCTGACCCGTGTCCACGGCTCCGGCGAGACCGAGGTGCACGCCCTGCGCGGCATCGACCTCGATGTCTTCCCCGGTGAACTCGTCGCCGTCATGGGCCCGTCCGGCTCCGGAAAGTCCACCCTGCTCACCATCGCGGGCGGTCTCGACACCCCCACCTCCGGCCGGGTGATCGTCGAGAACACCGACATCACCACCGCCGGCCGCAAGGCCCTCGCGGCCCTGCGCCGCCGCAGCATCGGGTACGTCTTCCAGGACTACAACCTGATCCCCGCCCTCACGGCCGCCGAGAACGTCGCCCTGCCCCGCGAGCTGGACGGCACCTCCGCACGCAAGGCGCGCGGCGAGGCCCTCGCCGCGCTCGAGGAGATGGACCTGGGTCACCTCGCCGACCGCTTCCCCGACGAGATGTCCGGTGGCCAGCAGCAGCGTGTGGCCATCGCCCGCGCCCTCGTCGGCGACCGTCGCCTCGTCCTGGCCGACGAGCCCACCGGCGCCCTGGACTCCGAGACCGGAGAGTCCGTCCTCGCCCTGCTGCGCTCGCGCTGCGACGCCGGCGCCGCGGGCGTGCTCGTCACCCACGAGCCGCGGTTCGCCGCCTGGGCCGACCGCGTCGTCTTCCTGCGGGACGGCGCCGTCGTCGACCAGACCGTCCGCAGCGAGGCCGACTCGCTCCTCTCGGGCCAGGCGGCCGAGCGGTGAACAACTGGTTCCACTCCTGGCGCGCCGCGATCCGTATAGCCCGCCGCGACGCCTGGCGCTACAAGGGCCGCAGCTTCCTGGTCCTCGCCATGATCGCCCTGCCCATCCTGGGTGTCAGCGCCGCCGATCTGACCTTCCGCAGCTCCGAGTTGTCCACCGAGGAGAGCCTGGACCGGACGATCGGCGCCGCCGACGCCCGGTTCACCGACGCCGCCGTCGCGGGCGCGCCGATCCTCCAGTCGCCGGACGGCGAGATGAGCACGCCGGCGAAGGACTACGGCGACAAGATGTGGCCCACCGGCACCACCGACGTCACCAAGACCTTCCCGGCCGGATCCACCGTCCTGACGGACAGCTCCGGAAACGCGAAGCTCACCACCGTCCACGGACTGCTCCAGACCGAGATCCGTGAGCTCAAGGCCGCCGACCCGATCGCCAAGGGCATCATGTCCCTCCAGGAGGGACGCTTCCCCGAGAAGGCGGACGAGTTCGCCGCGACCACGCACTTCCTGGAGAGCAGCGGCCTGTCGATCGGTTCGACCCTGTCCGCGCGCGGCTACGACAGGACCTACCGGATCGTCGGCTCCTACGAGCTCCCCAACGAGCTGAAGGCCGACCAGGTCAACGCCCTGCCCGGCGCCTTCCTCGCCCCGTACGCGAAGGTGGCCGAGAAGGCCGGCATGACCCGAGGTGGCGTCGAGACCACGCACCTGGTGAAGGCCCCCGGTGGTTTCACGTGGAACACCGTGCAGCAGATCAACACCAAGGGTGTCGCCGTCGTCTCGCGCGCCGTGCTCCTCGACCCGCCCGCCGACTCCGAGGTCCCGCTGTACCAGAGGGAGGGCTGGGGCAACTACGAGTCCAGCGCGGGCGCCCAGGCCGCCGAGCTCGCCGCGGTCGGCACGGTCGTCGGCCTCGCGATGCTGGAGATCTGCCTGCTGGCCGGACCCGCGTTCGCCGTCGGCGCGCGCCGCTCGCGCCGTCAGCTGGGGCTCGTCGGCGCCAACGGCGGCGACCGGCGCCACATCCGGGCCATCGTCCTGGGCGGCGGTCTCGTCATCGGTGTCGCCGCCGCCGTCACCGGCACGGTCCTCGCGCTGATTCTGACCTTCGCCCTCCAGCCGGTCCTCGAGGACTCGTTCGGGCAGCGGTTCGGCAGCTTCGACATACGCCCCCTGGAACTGCTCGCCATCGCGTTGCTCGCCGTTCTGACCGGCGTCCTGTCCGCGATCGTCCCGGCCATCACCGCCTCCCGGCAGACCGTCCTTGCCTCGCTCACCGGCCGTCGCGGTGTCCGCCGCAGCAGCCGTGTGCTGCCGCTGGTCGGCCTGGGCGCCCTGCTCCTGGGCGCGGCGATCGCACTCTACGGATCGGTGGTCTCCGACCAGTTCGTCATCGTCGCGGGTGGCAGCGCCATCGCCGAGCTGGGCGTGGTCGCCATGACCCCCGCCCTCGTGGGCCTCTTCGGCCGGACCGGCCGCTGGCTGCCCCTGTCGCCGCGCCTCGCCCTGCGGGACGCCGTGCGCAACCGGGGGCGTACGGCACCCGCCGTCGCCGCCGTGCTCGCCGCCGTCGCCGGAACCGTCGCCGTCTCCACGTACACGGCCAGCTCCGACGCGCAGGCGCGGGCCGAGTACCGGGCGAGCCTGCCGCACGGTGCGGTCTCCGCCCTCGTCATGGAGGACGGCGGCCGGGACGTCCCGGCGGTCCGCGATGCCGTCCAGCGCCACCTGCCCATCGACGTCCGCGCGGATGTCGACCGCGTGCAGGTCGGCAAGCCCAACTGCCAGCCCTTCATGGACTCCCCGGGCTGCGGCAGGTCCGAGATCGTCATCCCGAAGGCCAACGAGTGCCCGCTGTGGACCTCCGAGAACGGCGAGGACCCTTCGGAGAAGTTCACCAAGGAACAGCGGCGCAAGCTCGCCGAGGACTGGCGTTGCAAGTCGAGCAACGACGGCGGCATCTACGTCGAGGGCGGGCTGACGATCGGCGACGCCAAGGTCCTGAAGGTCCTCGGAATCAACGATTCGGGAGCCGAGAAGGCCCTGGCCGAGGGCAAAATCGTTTCCTTCTCCAAGCCCCAGGTCGATGAGGGCGGAAAGATCTCCGTCAAGCTGATCGCCGACACGATGAAGGCGAGCGAGGCCGAGCAGGCGGGCAAGCCCGTCCCGGGCGAGATCAAGTCGCTCCCCGCCTACCTGGTGCCCGGCGAGAAGAAGTCGTACGGCGTCCAGGCGCTCCTCACCCCGGCCGCCGCCAAGGCCGCCGGCCTCAGCACGGCGCCGCTGGGCTCGCTGTTCTCCACCGACACGATGCCGACCAGCGAGCAGCGCCAGAAGCTCGACGGGGAGATCGCCAAGATCGGCAGCGATGTCGAGCTGCGGGTCGAGGACGGCTTCGTCGGCAAGAGCAGCATCATCCTCCTCTCGCTGGCCGTCTTCGCCGGTCTCGTCACCATCGGCGCCGCCGGTATCGCGACCGGCCTGGCTCAGGCCGACGCGGAGGCCGACCTCAAGACACTCTCCGCCGTCGGAGCACCCCCGCGGGTCCGCCGCACGCTCAGCGGCTTCCAGTGCGGGGTGGTCGCCGCGATGGGTGTGATCCTCGGGTCGGCGGCCGGTGTGCTGCCGGCGATGGGCCTGCGGCTCACCGAGGGGCGTGAACGCGAGCGCTTCTACCAGGAGAGCCTGGACCAGGGCTGGGGCGCCATGGACGCCCCGCCGTACGTGCCGATCGTCGTCCCCTGGGAGACGCTGGTGGGGCTGCTGGTGGTCGTGCCGATCGGCGCCGCGCTCCTGGCCGCTCTGGTCACCCGTTCGCGCGGAGCCCTGGCCCGCCGCGCCGCGATCTGACCGGACCGTTGCCGTCCCGTGCCCCCGGAGAAGGGTGGATCACCCTCCTCCGGGGGCACACCGTGTGGTGAGGCACGTGTGCGAGAGAATGGCGGCATGGAGATGCCGAGGAATGAACGGTCGCAGGAGAGCCCCCAGGTCCTCATCGTGGGACAGGACGGAATGGCGCTCGGCGGCACTCAGGGTGACGACGAATCCCGCGAGGTCCCGGTGACGGAAATGGTCGAGCAGCCTGCGAAGGTCATGCGCATCGGCAGCATGATCAAGCAGCTCCTGGAGGAAGTACGCGCGGCACCTCTCGACGAGGCCAGCCGTGTCAGGCTCAAGGACATCCACGCAAGCTCCGTGAAGGAGCTGGAGGACGGGCTCGCGCCCGAGCTGGTCGAGGAACTGGAGCGTCTCTCTCTGCCGTTCACGGACGAGGCGATTCCCTCCGAGGCGGAACTGCGCATCGCGCAGGCCCAGTTGGTGGGCTGGCTCGAGGGCCTCTTCCACGGAATCCAGACGGCGCTGTTCGCCCAGCAGATGGCGGCCCGTGCCCAGTTGGAGCAGATGCGCCGGGCGCTTCCGCCGGGTGCGCCGCACGACGATGACGACGACCAGGGCCACGGGCACGCGGTCCGCTCGGGGCCGTACCTGTAGGCCGGTAGGTCGCCTGTCGCACGGGAAGGGCCCGGCACACACGTGTGTGCCGGGCCCTTCCGCGTACAGGAGCTGTTGGGGCGGGTCAGGCCCGCGGGGCCAGCAGCAGGACCTTGCCCACGTGCGAACCCGAGTCCAGTGCCCGGTGGGCCTCGGAGGCGTCGGGCATCGGCACCGTACGGTCGACCACGGGGCGTACCGTGCCCGCGCCGATCAGCGGCCAGACATGCTCGCGCACCGCGGCGACGATGGACGCCTTCTCGTGCAGCGGGCGGGCACGCAGCGTGGTCGCGGTGATCGCCGCACGCTTGGCGAGCAGGGCGCCGAGGTTCAGCTCGCCCTTCACCCCGCCCTGCATCCCGATGATCGCCAGGCGTCCGTTGACCGCAAGGGCCTTCACATTGCGATCCAGGTACTTCGCTCCGACGATGTCGAGGATCACGTCCGCTCCGGCCCCGTCCGTGGCCTTGCGCAGCTCCTCGACGAAGTCCTGCTCGCGGTAGTCGATGAGGATGTCCGCGCCCAGCTCGGCGCAGCGCGCCAGCTTCTCGGGGCCGCCGGCGGTGACGGCGACCCGTGCGCCGATGGCCTTGGCCAGCTGGATCGCCATGGTGCCGATGCCGCTCGCACCGCCGTGCACCAGCAGCGTCTCACCGGGCCGCAGGTGGGCGATCATGAAGACGTTCGACCAGACGGTACTGGTCACCTCGGGCAGCGCCGCGGCGGTGACCAGGTCCACCCCGTCCGGTATCGGCAGCAGCTGGCCGACGGGCACGGCGACCTTCTCCGCGTAACCGCCGCCCACGAGCAGCGCGCACACCTCGTCGCCGACGGACCAGCCGGACACCCCCGGCCCGAGCTCGGTGATGCGCCCCGAGCATTCGAGGCCGGGGTACGGGGAGGTGCCCGGCGGCGGGTCGTAGAAGCCCTGTCGCTGGAGCAGATCGGCACGGTTGACGGCGCTCGCCACCACCTCGACGAGGACCTCGCCCTCGGCGGGCACGGGATCGGGCACCTCGGCCCAGACGAGTGCCTCGGGGCCGCCGGGTTCCGGAATCGTGATCGCATGCATGGCGGCGAGGCTACTCGGGCGGCGTCGACAGCGGGGTGACGGGCGCCGCCCGGACGATCGTGATCACACGGTCCGTCAACTGCAGTGGGCTGGCGGCGGGATCGTCGTATCCGAGCAGCCGATGTCCGCGCAGCACGCTGACCACCAGGTCCTCGGTCTCCCGGACGTTCTTGCCCACCTCGGCCTTTATCACCGGCCGTTCCACCAGATCGAGCCCCGATCCCTGCTGGATCAGGTCCTCCATCACCGTGCCCGCGCTGGGGCTGAGCACGGAGAGACCGAGGAGCCGGCCGGCGGCGCTGGCGCTGGTGATCACGGCGTCCGCACCGGACTGGCGCAGCAGCTGCGCGTTTTCCTCCTCGCGGACCGCGGCGACGATCTTCGCGCCCCTGTTGAGCTGCCGGGCGGTGAGCGTCACCAGGACGGCGGTGTCGTCGCGCTGGGTGGCGATGACGATCTGACGGGCTTTCTGGACCTCCGCGCGGAGCAGCACATCGCTGCGGGTGGCGTCGCCGACGACACCGACGAAGCCGTCCGCGTTCGCCGTCTCGATCACCTTCGTCGAGGGGTCGACGATGACGATCTGTTCCTTCCGCAGCCCGGTCGCACAGAGCGTCTGAATCGCCGAGCGGCCCTTGGTGCCGAAGCCGACGACGACGGTGTGCTCACGCAAGGTGGACCTCCAGCGGTTCAGCCGCCACTCCTCCCGGGTCCGTTCGGTGAGGACCTCGAGAGTGGTGCCGACCAGGATGATCAGGAACAGGACGCGCAACGGCGTGACCACCAGGATGTTCACGAGCCGCGCGGAGTCGCTGTAGGGGACGATGTCGCCGTACCCCGTGGTGGAGAGGGTGACGGTCGCGTAGTAGGCGCTGTCGAGGAAGTCCAGGCTCCCGTCGGCGTTGTCGTTGTAGCCGCTACGGTCGATGTAGACGATCACGGTGGTCAGGGCCAGCACACCGAGGGCCATCAGCAGCCGCTTGGTCACCTGCCGCAGCGGCTTCTCGACGACGCGCCGGGGCATCCGGATCCGGGACGGAGACGTCTTCTCGTCCGCGTTCCGGGCCATGACGTCACGGCTGGGAAGTTTCACGTGAAACACGCTCCTTGGGACGCACCGTGTCCTGGTGCCTGGCCCGGGGCCACCGGCCAGGGGAGGTCGAGGATCTCCAGTGCGTCCCCCGACCGCGCGCCCCCGGGCGGCACGACGGCCATCCCGTCCGCGGCGGCGATACCCCTGAGCATCGCCGGGCCGTTGTAGTGCAGCGGCACGACCTCGTCGCCCCGGTGGACGACCGGGACGAGCCGGGTGTCGTACGGGTGGCCTTGGACCTCGTCCCGTACGGACACGCTGTACGGCGGCGGGACCGGGGCGCCCGCGAGGGCACCCAGCAGCGGCTCGGCCAGCGTGAGCAGTCCGGAGACGGCGGCGAGGGGGTTGCCGGGCAGGCCGACCAGGTGCCGGCCGTCGTCAAGGCGGGCGAGCAGCATCGGATGGCCGGGGCGGACCTTCACACCGTCGACCAGGAGTACGGCTCCGGCCTTGGCGAGGACCGGGTGGACGTGGTCGACGGGTCCCGCGGCCGTGCCCCCGGTGGTGATCACGAGGTCGGCCTCGGAACCGGTGACGGCGACGTACAGGGCGTCGGCGTCGTCGCCGATCCGCCGGGTGGCGAGCACGTCGGCGCCGAGCGCGTTCAGCCAGGGGCCGAGCATGGGGCCGAGGGCGTCCCGGATCAGACCCTCGTGGGGGAGTCCGTCCGTCAGAAGCTCGTCGCCGAGAACGAGGACCTCCACACGGGGGCGGGGCAGGGTCGCCAGCTCGTCGTAGCCGGCGGCGGCAGCGAGGCCGAGGACGGCGGGGGTCACCGCCGTCCCGGCGGGCAGCAGCCGGTCGCCGGAGCGGCACTCCTGTCCGCGGGGGCGGATGTCCTGGCCGGGCAGGACCTCGCGCCGGGCGTGCAGATGGCCGCCGGGGTCCGTGCGGGCGTGTTCGCTGCGGATGACCGCGGTGGTCTCGGGCGGGACGCGGGCGCCGGTGGCGATCCGTACCGCCGTGCCGTCGGCGAGCGGCGCAAGCGGTGCGTGGCCGGCGAGAACCGCGCCCTCCTCGTGGATCTCCCACGGGCCCGGTCCCGCGACCGCCCAGCCGTCCATGGCGGAGGTGTCGAAGGACGGCAGATCGGTGAGCGCGCGGAGCGGCTCGGCGAGGACCTGGCCGAGGGCCTGCCCCAGGGGCGTACGGCGGGGCTCGCGACCGGATCCGGTCGCGGCCCCGGCCCGAGCGGCGACCGCCCGGGCGGCGGGCCAGGCGGTGGCGCGGTGGGGATCGGAGGAGTGGGACGGGCCGGAGTGGCGGTGGCCGGCGCGCGGATCGGCGGACGCGGGGTCGGTGGACTGTCCGGCGGACCGTTCTGCCGACCCGGACTCGGCGGCGCGGGGCTCGGCGGGTCGGAATGCGGCGGCGCGCGGTGGGGCGACGAGGGCGAGGGCCTCGTCGCTGCCGTCGCTCTCGGGCTCGGGGGCGGCCTCCGGGCCGGTCCCGGACCCGGCCGCCCGCTCCTGTGGGGTCATCCGGCTTCGCCCTGCCCCGCTTCGGCCTGCTCCGCTTCGGCCTGCTCCGCTTCGGCGGCCCAGCGGTTGGCGAGGGCGGCGGCCTTGCGGGCGGCCTCGGCGACCGCCTTGGGGCCGCCGTCGGCACCTGCGGCCTGCGCCGCCGCGTACCCGACCAGGAACGTGGTCAGCGGCGCGGCGGGGCGGGCGACCCCGTGGGCGGCGTCCCGGGCCAGATCGAGCAGCACGCCGGTGTCGACGTCGATCTCGATGCCCAGCTCGTCCTTGACTGCGGTGATCCATTCGTCCAGCACGTTCCCATGCTCCCTGATGCGGGCCCGGGCCGCGGCAATGTCCTCCCAGGTGTCGCAGTCGAAGGAGGCGAGGGGCTCCGCGGCGACCCGGATGATGTGGAGCTCCCCCGTGAGCAGACGCAGCGGGAGGCCGGCGAGGGTGCCATGCGCACCGGCGATGAGAGCCAGCTCACGCCGGAGTGCCTCGGTGCGGTAGGCGGCCACGAGCGGCTGGTCCCGGCCGTCGGCGTCCACCAGCAGCGCGGCCTCGGCGTCGGGCGCGGCGGACAGGGCGTCCAGGAGCTGCCGACCGGTGCCCTCGTCGAGGAACGGCAGGTCGGCGGAGAGGACGAGCGCCGTGTCGGCGTCCACCTCGCGCACCCCGGCGTCGAGCGCGGCCAACGGCCCTCCACCGGGCGGCTCTTCCCTGGCCCACACCACGGGGCGGACAGTCGACCGCCGACCGCCGACGACCACGGTGCGCCCGGCGCCCCGGCAGCCCGCGAGGACCCGGTCGAGCAGCGCCCGGCCCCCGACCCGTACCGCGGGCTTGTCCGCCCCGCCGAGCCGCTTCGCGGCACCCCCGGCGAGCACGATGGCGTCATACACGGTCGTCATCCCAGCAGTATGATCCGCGCCCGCCCGGTACGACCCCGAAGATCGCCGCCCGTCTCACGTACGGAGACAGGCGGCCGATCCGGGGACGGGGCCGTCAGAGCGTGCGGAGCAGGACCGCGGGGCGCTCGACACAGTCCGCGACGTAACGCAGGAACCCGCCCGCGGTGCCGCCGTCGCAGACACGGTGGTCGAAGGTCAGCGACAGCTGGACGACCTGGCGGACGGCCAGCTCTCCCTCGTGGACCCACGGCTTGGGGATGATCCGGCCCACCCCGAGCATCGCCGCCTCCGGGTGATTGATGATCGGCGTCGATCCGTCGACCCCGAACACCCCGTAGTTGTTCAGCGTGAACGTCCCGCCGGTCAGGTCCGCCGGCGTCAGCGTCCCCTGCCGGGCGGACTCGGTCAGCCGCGCGAACTCCTCCGTCAGCGACTCCGCCGTGCGCGTACCCGCGTCCCGAACCACGGGGACGACGAGTCCGCGCGGGGTCTGCGCCGCGAACCCGAGGTGCACCGACGGCAGCCGGACGATCTCCCGGGCAGCCGTGTCCACCGTGGAGTTGAGCTCCGGGAAACGGGCCAGGGCATGGGTGCAGATCCGGGCGAGGAGCGCGAGCAGCGAGATCTTCGGCCCGCCCGCCGCGTTCATCGCGGCCCGCGCCGCCATGAGTTCGGTGGCATCGGCGTCGACCCAGCAGGTCGCGTCCGGGATCTCCGTACGGCTGCGCGAGAGCTTGTCGGCCACGGCGCCGCGGACTCCGCGCAGCGGAACACGCTCGCCTCCGGCGGCGACGGCCACGGGCGACGGCGCGGCCGGAGCAGGTGCCGGGCGCTCGGCGGCGGCCAGGGCCGACTCCACGTCGGCCCGCAGAATCAGTCCGGCCGGACCGGATCCGCGCACCTCGCGCAGATCGAGCCCCTTGTCCCGGGCCAGCTTCCGCACGAGCGGGGAGATCACCGGCACGGGCCCCTCGGGAAGCACCGGCTTCGCAGGCGCCGCCACCTGGGCGACGGGGGCCACCGGAGCGGTGTCCTTGCGGACGCGGCGCCGGCGTGCCGCCGGCCCCGCCGTGCCGTAGCCGACGAGCACATTGCCGGAGTACTCCGAGGACTCGGCATCCTCGGCGGCCGCCCCGGACTTCGCGGGCGCCGACACGGGAGCTTCCGTTCCGCCCACGGCGACCGTGAGCAGCGGTGCGCCGACGGGCAGTTCGGTGCCCTCCTCGCCGAAGCGGGCGGTCACCACCCCGCCGTAGGGGCACGGAACCTCGACCATCGCCTTGGCGGTCTCGACCTCGACGACGGGCTGGTCGATGGCGACGACGTCGCCGACGTTCACCAGCCAGCGCACGATCTCCGCCTCGGTCAGCCCCTCGCCGAGGTCCGGCAGCTTGAACTCGAGCACCTGGGCCATCAGCTCCCCGCCTCCCACTGCAGCCGCGCCACCGCGTCGAGCACCCGGTCCACGCCCGGCAGATGGTGCCGCTCCAGCATGGGCGGCGGGTACGGGATGTCGAACCCGGCGACCCGCAGCACGGGTGCCTCCAGGTGGTGGAAGCAGCGCTCGGTCACGCGGGCGGCGATCTCCCCGCCCGGCCCACCGAAGCCGGCCGACTCGTGCACCACGACCGCCCGTCCGGTGCGCCGCACCGACGCGCTGACGGTCTCGTCGTCGAACGGCACCAGCGAGCGCAGGTCGACGACCTCCAGGTCCCAGCCCTCGGCCTGGGCGGCCTCGGCGGCCTCCAGGCAGACCGGCACGGACGGGCCGTACGTGATCAGCGTGGCGCTGGTGCCGCGGCGCCGTACGACGGCCTTGCCGATCGGCTCCACCTGCGCGGGCGCCTCGGGCGACCAGTCGGACTTCGACCAGTAGAGCCGCTTGGGCTCCAGGAAGACGACCGGGTCGTCGGAGGCGATCGCCGCCCGCAGCAGCCCGTACGCGTCCTCGACGGTGGCCGGGGTGACGACATGGAGACCCGGGGTCGCCATGTAGTACGCCTCGGAGGAGTCGCTGTGGTGCTCGACGCCGCCGATCCCGCCGCCGTACGGCACTCGGATCACCATCGGCATCGGCATCGCGCCGCGCGTGCGGTTCCGCATCCGCGAGACATGGCTGATCAGCTGCTCGAACGCCGGGTAGGCGAAGGCGTCGAACTGCATCTCCACGACCGGCCGCAGCCCGTACATCGCCATGCCGACGGCCGTGCCCAGGATGCCGGCCTCGGCCAGCGGGGTGTCCGTACAGCGGTCCTCGCCGAACTCCTTGGCGAGGCCGTCGGTGACGCGGAAGACACCGCCGAGCGTGCCGACGTCCTCGCCCATGACGTGGACGGTCGGGTCCTCGGCCATCGCGTCCCGCATGGCCCGCTGCAGCGCCTGCGCCATCGTGGCCGGCTTCGCGGGCTTGGCGGCCTTGGCCGCCGCCACCTGGGTCGTCATCACGCCTCGCTCTCGGCGTCGAGCTCGGCACGCAGCTGCGCGGCCTGCTCGCGCAGCTGGGTGGTCTGCTCGGCGTAGACGTGCGAGAAGAGATCCATCGGGTCGAGCACCGGCTCGGCGTTCATCCGCTCGCGCAGCGCCGCCGCCATCGTCTCGGCGGCCTCGGCCGCGGCCCGCTTTCCGTCCTCGTCGAGCATCCCGCGCTCCGTCAACTCCCGCTCCAGGAGCAGGATCGGGTCGTGTGCCCGCCACGCCTCGACCTCGCTGTCGCCGCGGTAGCGGGTGGCGTCGTCGGCGTTGGTGTGGGCCTCGATGCGGTACGTGATCGCCTCGATCAGCGTCGGTCCGCCGCCCCGGCGCGCGCGTGCCACGGCCTCGGTGAGCACCTGGTGGACGGCGATGGCGTCGTTGCCGTCGACGAGCCGGCCGGGCATTCCGTAGCCGACGGCCTTGTGGGCGAGGGACGGGGCCGCGGTCTGCTTGGCGAGCGGCACGGAGATCGCGAAGCCGTTGTTCTGCACCAGGAAGACCACGGGGGCCTGCCAGACGGCCGCGAAGTTCAGCGCCTCGTGGAAGTCGCCCTCGCTGGTGCCGCCGTCGCCGACCATGGCGAGCGCGACCACGTCGTCGCCCTTGAGCCGGGCGGCGTGGGCCAGGCCCACCGCGTGCGGGAGCTGGGTGGCGAGAGGCGTGGACAGCGGCGCTATGCGGTGCTCACGCGGGTCGTACCCGGTGTGCCAGTCGCCGCGCAGCAGCGTCAGCGCCTGGACCGGGTCCAGGCCGCGGGCGACGGCCGCGAGGGTGTCGCGGTAGGAGGGGAAGAGCCAGTCCCGGTCCTCCAGGGCCAGCGCGGCCGCGACCTCGCAGGCCTCCTGGCCGGTCGTCGACGGATACACGGCGAGCCGGCCCTGCTTGGTGAGGGCCGTGGCCTGCGCGTTGTACCGCCGACCGCGCACCAGCTCCGCGTAGAGCCGCCGCAGCAGCTCGGGGTCGGCGGCGGCAACCGCGTCCGTGCCGAGGACACGGAACGGCTCGGCGTCGGGCAGCAGGGGGGCCGGGTCGGTGCGCGGCTTCCACGCCGGGGGCGGGGTGGGCCGGTAGACAGGGGTGGCACCGGGCGGCTCTTGGACTGTCGAACTGCGCTGTTGCAACGAGTCCACCTCCTCGTGGGAGCGGGCATAAGACCCGAAGGCGGGTGGCGCGGGTGTGGCGCGCCTCACCTACCGATTGTTCGGTCGTGGAGGCATTTTGGCTACAGGCACCCTCAGCCTGTGGACAATCGGTTCTCCACAGCCTGGGATAGAAGCATGTCGTCCATGGGAGAGAGGCGGGGGGACATGGCGGATGAACAAATGGCCGAGAGCTGGGAGCGGGAGCTCGCCCAGCCGCCGGGCACGGCGCCCGGCGGGGCGTCACAGGTGCCCCAGGGTCCTCCGGCGCGCCCGCTGGACTCCATCGACCGCGACATCCTGCGCATCCTCCAGACGGACGGTCGCGCCTCGATACGCTCCGTGGCCGAGCGGGTCCATGTGTCCAGGGCCAACGCCTACGCGCGGATCAACCGACTCATCGACGACGGGGTGATCCGCGGCTTCAGCGCCCGGGTCAACCACGAGCGCGCGGGCCAGGGCGCCTCCGCCTACATCACGCTCAAGATCGTCCAGAATTCCTGGCGCACCGTGCGCGAGCAGCTCCAGGCACTGCCGGGGGCCGCGCACATCGCGCTGGTCAGCGGGGACTTCGACGTCCTCCTGCTGGTCCACACCCCCGACAACCGGACCCTGCGCGAGCTGGTGCTCACCAAGCTCCAGTCCATCCCCGAGGTGCTCTCCACCCGCACACTGCTGGTCTTCGAGGAGACCGACCTCGACCCGGACCGCTGAGAGGCCCGTACGGGGCCGCTGAGCAGCGGGCCTGTACGCGAACCACCGACCGGGCCCCGGGCGGCTTCAGCGGGCCGTACGCAGCCCGTCGAACGCGAGATGGACCACGGTGTCGGCGAGCTGCTCACGGACCGCGTCGGCGCCCGGCAGCGGCCGGTACCACTCCACCAGCGAGTTGATCATGCCGAAGAGCAGACGGGTGGCCAGCTTGATGTCCACATCCGCCCGCAGGTCACCGTCGGCCACGGCCGCCTTCAGCAGCTCGGCCACCCTCTGGTCGAACTCCCGGCGCCGCTCCATCGCCCACCGCTCGGTGTCGGTGTTGCCCCGGACCCGCAGCAGCAGCGTCACGTACGGCAGCTCCGCCATCAGCACCTCGACGGTGCGCCGGGTGACGTACTCGACCCGCTCGATGGCCCGCCCGCGCCCCGCGCCCGGCTCGTCGAGGATCGCGAAGAGCCCGTCGATGGCCCGGCTGACGGCCCGCCGCAGCAGCTCCTCCTTGCCCGCGACATGGTGGTATATCGAGGACTTGGAGATCCCCGCGGCCTTGGAGAGGTGCTCCATGGACGTGCCGTCGTAGCCGCGCTCGTTGAAGACGCGTACGGCGACGGAGAGCAGCGTCTCGGGGGTGTACGTGTCGCGCTTCGCGGTGGTCATGCCGTCGCCTCCTGTGCGGCCGCGGCCGCCTCGGCGGCGACCCGCTCGGCGGCGGCCCGGCGGAGCAACGCCTGCGAGGGGGCGTAGCGGCCCGTCGGGTACTCCTCGTGGAGGTTCGACAGCATCTCGAGGACCCAGCCGGCACCCAGCTCCTCGCCCCAGGCGAGGGGCCCGCGGGGGTAGTTCACGCCGAGCCGCATCGCGGTGTCGATGTCGTCGCCTTCGGCCACCGAGCGCGCGGCGGCGTCGAAGGCGAAGTCGGCGAGCATCGCGACCGTACGGGCGACGATCATGCCGGGGATGTCGCGTATGACGCTGACCGCCTTGCCCGCCGCCTGGATGAGGCCGATCGCCTCCTGGAGGGCGCTGTCGTCCACGGTGGCCGAGGGCGCGAGCGCGATCCGCTCGCAGGTGTGGAAGTTCAGCGCCAGGTCGAAGTGGATGACCGGCATCGCGGCCTCGTCGGCCGAGGTCCCGTCCGCGAGGAAGAGCCGGGTGCCGCTCGGCAGCTCGATCCAGCCCGGGTAGCCGGGCACGCCGTCGTCCCCGAAGTCGACCGGGATCGCGGCTTCCTGGATCCGCTCCACCAGGCCGCGCATGTGCTCGAAGTCGCCCTGGACGGTCACGGAGGCCGGCGGCTCGGCCGGGGGTGCGGTGTGCGGCTGGGGGGCCGCCGCCCCGTCCCCGTACGGGTACCAGCCCTGCCCCGACTTGCGGCCGAGCCGCGCCGACTCGACCAGGCGCCGCTGGGCGAGGGACGGAGTGAACTTGGGGTCCTGGTAGAAGGACTCCCACACGGACCGGGTGACGGCCTCGTTGACGTCCTGGCCGATGAGGTCGGTCAGCTCGAAGGGGCCCATCCGGAAGCCGCCGCACTCGCGCAGCACCGCGTCGATGGTGGCGGGGTCGGCCGCGCCCTCCTCGTACACCCGCAGCGCCTCCGCGTAGAAGGGCCGGGCTATCCGGTTGACGATGAACCCGGGGGTGTCGGCGCAGCGCACCGGCGTCTTGCCCCAGCTCTTCGCGGTCTCGTACGCGCGCGTGGCGGCGGAATCGTCGGTGGCGAAGCCGCTGACGACCTCGACGAGCGGCAGCAGCGGGGCCGGGTTGAAGAAGTGCAGCCCGACGAACCGGCCGGGCAGCCGCAGCCCTCCCGCGATCGCGGTGACGGAGAGGGAGGAGGTGTTGGTGGCGAGCAGGGTGTCGTCGCCGACGATCTTCTCGAGCTCGCCGAAGAGCTGCTGCTTGACCGGAAGGTGCTCGACGATCGCCTCGACGACGAGCGCGGCGTCGGCCAGCTCGGTCAGCTCGGCCGCGGCGTGGAGCCGCGCGACGGCTCCGTCGCGGTCGGCCCGGTCCATCCGCCCCTTCTCGACGAGGCGGTCCAGGCGGGCGGCGAGGGCGGTCACGGCCTCCTCGGCCCGGCCGGGCGCGCTGTCGTAGAGCCGGACGGGATGGCCGGCGACCAGGGCGACCTGCGCGATTCCCTGGCCCATGGTCCCCGTGCCGACGACGGCGACGGTCCGGCTCCGGTCGATGGCGTCGGTGCCGGGCTCGGGCACGGGAACCGGCGCGGGCTTCGGCGCGGAACCCGGGACGGCGTCCGGCGCGGAATCGCTCACATTGGCGGTCATGCGACTGATCCTCCCCGATGGGTTGTCCACAGCTTCGACAGACCCCCTTGTCCCGACCGATCGTTCGGTTACTCTAACTCTGTCCGTCCGTTCCTGCCCAGCTCAACGAGGAGTTGGTCCTGCCATGGCCGCCGCTCAGCTGACCACCGACGCTCTGGCCGAGAAGCACCGGTCCACACTCGACCAGGCTCTCGACACGATCCGCACCCGTGCCTACTGGTCGCCCCACCCCGAGCACCCGAAGGCCTACGGCGAGAACGGCTCGCTGGACGCCGCCGCCGGTCTCGACGCGTACAAGGCTCTGCTCGACACCCGCTTCGAGCTGGACCAGCCCGGCACGGACGGCTGGACCGGTGGCGAGATCTCGCCGTACGGCCCGGCGCTCGGCGTGGAGTACCCGCACGCCGACATCGACGTCCTGCTGCCCGCGATGCGCGCCGGCATGGGCGCCTGGCGCGAGGCCGGACCCGAGGTCCGTGCCCTGGTCTGTATCGAGATCCTCGCCCGGATCTCCGCCCGCACCCACGAGTTCGCGCACGCGGTGATGCACACCAGCGGCCAGGCCTTCATGATGGCGTTCCAGGCCGGCGGCCCGCACGCGCAGGACCGCGGCCTGGAGGCGGTGGCGTACGCCTACGCGGAGCAGACCCGCACCCCCGGCGGCGCCGCCCACTGGTCGAAGCCGCAGGGCAAGCGGGACCCGCTGGAGCTGACCAAGGAGTTCACCCCGGTCGCCCGCGGCATCGCGCTGATGATCGGCTGCAACACCTTCCCGACCTGGAACGGCTACCCCGGCCTGTTCGCCTCCCTGGCCACCGGCAACCCGGTCCTGGTCAAGCCCCACCCCCGGGCCGTCCTCCCGCTGGCGCTCACGGTCCGCGTGGCCCGCGAGGTCCTCGCCGAGGCCGGCTTCGACCCGAACCTGGTCGCGCTGGCCGTCGAGCGGCCCGGCGAGGGCATCGCCAAGACCCTGGCCGTCCGCCCCGAGGTCCGGATCATCGACTACACCGGTTCCACCGCCTTCGGCGACTGGCTGGAGGCCAACGCCCGCCAGGCGCAGGTCTACACGGAGAAGGCGGGCGTCAACACGGTCGTCGTCGACTCCACCGACGACTACAAGGGGATGCTCTCCAACCTGGCCTTCTCGCTGTCCCTGTACAGCGGCCAGATGTGCACGACCCCGCAGAACCTGCTGATCCCCCGCGACGGCATCGCCACCGACGCGGGCACCAAGTCGTACGACGAGGTGGTCGCCGACCTCGCGGCGGCGGTGGGCGGCCTGCTGGGCGACGACGCCCGGGCGAACGCCCTGCTCGGCGCGCTGGTCAACCCGGACGTGAAGGCGCGCCTGGAGGCCGCGGCCGGCCTGGGCGAGGTGGCGCTCTCCTCCCGCGAGGTGGCGAACCCGGACTTCCCGGGCGCCGTGGTCCGTACCCCGGTCATCGTGAAGCTGGACGGCTCCAAGCCCGACGCGGACGCCGCGTACTTCTCCGAGTGCTTCGGCCCGGTGTCCTTCGCCGTCTCCGTCGACTCGACCGCCGACGCCCTCGAGCTGCTGCGACGCACGGTCCGTGAGAAGGGCGCGATGACGGTCGGGGCGTACACCACCTCGGCCGACACCGAGCGCGCCGTCGAGGAGGTCTGCCTCGAGGAGTCGGCCCAGCTCTCGCTGAACCTGACGGGCGGGGTCTACGTCAACCAGACGGCCGCGTTCTCCGACTTCCACGGCTCCGGCGGAAACCCGGCCGCGAACGCGGCCCTGTGCGACGCGGCCTTCGTCGCCAACCGCTTCCGGGTGGTGGAGGTCCGCCGCCAGGCGTGAGGCACGGTCTCGCGGAGGCCCTACGGGGTCTCCGCGAGCCCTTCCGGACCCTCGATCTCGGCGTACCGCTGCACCCAGGCGTGCATCGCGATGGCGGCCGCTGCCCCCGCGTTGATCGAACGGGTCGAACCGAACTGGGCGATCGAGCAGACCATCTCCGCGTGCTTGCGGGCCTCCTCGGTCAGACCCGGCCCTTCCTGGCCGAAGAGCAGCACACAGCGCCGCGGCAGCACGGTGCGCTCCAGCGGCACCGCGCCCGGCAGATTGTCGATCCCGATGATCGGCAGGCCCTCGGCCGCGGCCCATGCGGTCAGCGACTCGGTGTCCGGGTGGTGGCGCACATGCTGGTAGCGGTCCGTGACCATCGCTCCGCGCCGGTTCCAGCGCCGGCGACCCACGATGTGGATCTCCTTCGCCAGGAACGCGTTCGCGGTCCGCACCACCGACCCGATGTTGAAGTCGTGGCCCCAGTTCTCCACCGCGACATGGAAGTCGTGCCGACGGGTGTCCAGGTCGGCGACGACCGCCTCCCGCGTCCAGTACCGGTACCGGTCGACGACATTGCGCCGGTCCCCGCCCGAAAGCAGCTCGGGATCGTAGCGCTCGCCGTCCGGCCAGGGCAGCGGATGCGGCCCGACACCGACCTCGGGGGCGTACCCCTCGTCGTACTGGATCGGCTCGGACTGTTCTGCGGTGCTCACCCCACGAGGGTACGGGCGGCGGGTTCCTCACTCGAACGGCGCTGATCGGGCACCTTGCCACGCGTGCGGGACAGCAGCCGGTCCCGGCCGAGCCCCACCCGCGCGCCCAGCCAGACCAGGAACGCCGTCGGCAGGAACACCGCGTCCGCGGAGATCATCGCGAGCGAGAACAGGGGCAGCCCGAGCAGCAGCGCGATCCCGGCGTGCTCCAGCATCATCGCCACCAGCAGGACGTTCTTGACCTTGCGGTTGAACAGGGCGAAGGGGAACGCGACCTGGATCATCACGGTGCCGTACGTCAGAACCATGACCATCACACCGCTGGAGCCGAGGAAGTCGGAGAGCGCGGGCCACGGAGTGAAGTAGTCCAGCTGAAGCGGGTAGTACAGCGCGGTGCCGTCCTGCCAGCGCGAACCCTGGATCTTGTACCAGCCGGCCGTGGCGTATATCAGACAGACCTCGGCCATGATCACGACGAGGGTCGCGTTGTGGGCGAGATTGGCGAGGACGTCGAGGAGTGTGCGCGGCTCGCCCGGGGCGTAGCGGCACACCGCCCACCACAGCGCCTGCGCCAGCCACAGCACCCACATCAGCACCAGCAGCCATGCGGAGCCGGTGACACCGACGAAGTACGTGGCGGCGAGCAGGAAGCCACCGAGCACCACCCACAGCAGCGGTCCGACGACGTCGCGGCGGGGCGGCAGACCGTCGGCCGCGTCACGGGCCTCGCGGGCCGCCCGGCGGGCGTCCAGGGACCAGACCTGGCCGCAGCGGGTCAGGACGAGGTAGATCGCGGCGAGGTGGATGACGTTGTCACCGCCGTCGCCCACGAGGACGGAGCGATTCTGCAGGGACAGCACGCCGACCATGAAGACGACGGACATGGCGCGGGTGCGCCAGCCGACCAGCAGCAGGGCGGCGGAGAGCACGGCGATCGCGTAGACGAGCTCGAACCAGAGCCCGCCGTCCGACCACATCAGCACCGTGAACGCGCTGTTGTCGGCGATCAGCTGTCGGCCCATCTCCCACGACCAGGGGCTGTCGGGGCCGTACAGCTGATGGCGGTGGGGCAGCTCGCGGAGCAGGAAGAGCAGCCAGGTGAGCGAGAAGCCGATCCGGATGATCGCGCTCTGGTACGGCCCGAGGGCACGGGCCGTGACCCGCTGGATGGCCCGCGCGAGCCGCCGGTCGACGGGCTCCGGGGGCAGGCCGGGAGCGGCGTACTCACCCGGGGCCGCGTGGACGCCGGGGGTCTGGTGAACGGAGGCCTGGCTCTCGGGGGCGTGGGTCTCGGAGGCCTGGTACTCGGGGGCCTGGTTCGGGGAGGGCTGGTTCACCGGGCCGCCTCCGTACGGTCGGCCTGAGCTCCGCCGGGCAGATCGGCGGCGGTTATCTTCCACCACGGGAACTCCCGGTGGACGGGGTCCGTGGCGGTCTTCTCGGTGCTCCACGACGGGGCCGGGACGGGGCGAACGGTGGAGCGCAGCTGGATCCGCTCCACCGCGCCGTCGAGGCGCTGCTCGTCGAGGCGGAGCATGGCGATCCGGCGGACGTAGCTCTCGGAGAGCCGGCCGCGCAGGCCCTCGGGCCGGTGGTCCTCGGTGTGGGTGTTCAGGTAGAAGTCCCACGCCCGGCGGAGCTCGTTCTGCTCCGTGTGGCTGGGGAGGAGGCTGCCGCGGATGGCCTCGATGTCCTGCGCGGTCAGATCGATCCAGTCGGTGGTGCGCCGTGAGCCGTCGGCGGCGGCGACCTCGGCACGGACCTGGACGGCGTTGTTCTGCTGGAGCGGGTTGGGCGCGAAGAGCTTCCAGTTCTGCTCGAACTCGGGATATATCCAGTCGTCGACGACCGCTCCGTGCTGCTTGGTCAGCGTGTTCGAGGGCGCGACGTGCAGAAACACCATCGCGAGATGGACCAGGGCGAAGACGCCGAAGGCGGCGAGCGCGACTGCCGCGGTGACCTGGTACGGAAGCGAGAGCGAGGCGATCCCGGCGCCCGTGCGGGGCTCCGGTCCGGTGGCTGGGCGCGCCTCGCGCGCGCCCGCGTCGTCGTACGAGTCCATCCCGCCCCGATCCCCGATCCGTCCACCGCAGTTATCCACAGGGTTGACACCATACGGGCCGCCGACCGACCATTGAAGTCATTCAACCGAACGATCGGTCGGTAGGCCGGCGCGCTAGGGGGTCCGATGACCACAGGGACGTCAGCGACAGCTGCGACCGCGGGCGCACAGGACGTACAGTCCGTGCGGGAGGCGGCCACGGCGGCGACCCAGGCCGCCTACGAGGCGGTGTTCGACGCCGCCGTCGCCGCCGACGAGCGCATCGAGCCACGCGACTGGATGCCCGACGCCTATCGCGCGTCGCTCGTCCGCCAGATCGCGCAGCACGCGCACTCCGAGATCATCGGAATGCAGCCCGAGGCCAACTGGATCACCCGCGCGCCCTCGCTGCGCCGCAAGGCGATCCTCATGGCCAAGGTCCAGGACGAAGCCGGCCACGGGCTGTACCTGTACAGCGCGGCGGAGACCCTCGGCACCAGCCGCGACGAGCTCCTCGACAAGCTCCACTCCGGCCGCCAGAAGTACTCCTCGATCTTCAACTACCCCACGCTGACCTGGGCCGACGTCGGCGCCATCGGCTGGCTCGTGGACGGCGCCGCCATCACCAACCAGGTCCCGCTCTGCCGCTGCTCCTACGGCCCGTACGCCCGCGCGATGGTCCGCGTCTGCAAGGAGGAGTCCTTCCACCAGCGCCAGGGCTACGAAGCCCTGCTCGCCCTCTCCCGCGGCACCGAGGCCCAGCACGCCATGGCCCAGGACGCAGTGGACCGCTGGTGGTGGCCCTCCCTGATGATGTTCGGCCCCCCGGACGACGAGTCGGCGCACTCCGCTCAGTCCATGGCATGGAAGATCAAGCGCCACTCCAACGACGAGCTGCGCCAGCGTTTCGTCGACATCGCCGTCCCCCAGGCCGAAGCCCTCGGGCTCACCCTCCCCGACCCGGACCTGAGGTGGAACGAGGAGCGCGGGCACTACGACTTCGGTGCCATCGACTGGGCCGAGTTCTGGGACGTCCTCAAGGGAAACGGCCCCTGCAACGAACAGCGGCTCGACAAGCGTCGCCAGGCCCACGAGGACGGCGCCTGGGTCAGGGAAGCCGCCGCGGCATACGCCGACAAGCACACACAGCAGCAGAAGCACGGGGAGGCAGGCGCATGACCACCGACGGATGGCCCCTGTGGGAGGTGTTCGTGCGCTCGCGCCGCGGACTGTCCCACACCCACGCGGGCAGCCTCCACGCGCCGGACGCCGAGATGGCCCTGCGCAACGCCCGCGACCTGTACACCCGCCGCAGCGAAGGCGTCTCGATCTGGGTGGTCCCCTCCGCCGCGATCACCGCCTCCTCGCCCGACGAGAAGGACCCCTTCTTCGAGCCGTCGGCGGACAAGCCCTACCGCCACCCGACCTTCTACGAGATCCCCGAGGGAGTGAAGCACCTGTGACCGCACAGACCACCGCCACCGCGACCGCAGCCCTCGCCCTCGGAGACGACGCCCTCGTCCTCTCCCACCGCCTGGGGGAGTGGGCCGGCAACGCGCCCGTACTGGAAGAGGACGTCGCCCTCGCGAACATCGCGCTCGACCTGCTCGGCCAGGCACGCATCCTGCTCTCCCTCGTCGGCGACGAGGACGAGCTCGCCTACCTCCGCGAGGAACGGGCCTTCCGCAACACCCAGCTGGTCGAGCAGCCCAACGGCGACTTCGCCCACACCATCGCCCGCCAGCTCTACTTCTCCACCTACCAGCGGCTCCTCCACGGCCAGTTGGCCACCGGCGACGGACCCCTGAGCGGACTCGCGGCGAAAGCCGTCAAGGAAGTCGCCTACCACCAGGACCACGCCGAGCACTGGACCCTGCGTCTCGGCGACGGCACCCCCGAGAGCCACGACCGGATGCAGCGGGCCTGCGACGCGCTCTGGCGCTACACCGGCGAGCTGTTCCAGCCCGTCGACGGCCTCGACGTCGACCACGAAGCCCTGCACAGCGCCTGGCTCGACTCCGTCACCACCGTCCTCGAAAAGGCCACCCTCACCGTCCCGAGCGGACCCACCACCGGCGCCTGGGCCGCGGGAGCCGGCCGACAGGGCCTGCACACCGAGCCCTTCGGACGGATGCTCGCCGAAATGCAGCACCTGCATCGCAGCCACCCGGGGGCGACATGGTGACCATGACGGGCCTGGAGCAGGAGCTGAGCCGGATCGCCGGCGCCGTCCCCGACCCCGAGCTGCCCGTCCTCACCCTCGGAGAACTCGGCGTCCTACGCGGCGTCCAGGTCCTCGGCCCGGGCCGCGTCGAGGTCGAGCTGACCCCCACATACACCGGCTGCCCCGCCATCGAAGCGATGTCCAGCGACATCGAGCACGCGCTGCACGAGCACGGCGTGCCCGACGTCACCGTCGTCACCGTCCTCGCACCCGCCTGGTCGACGGACGACATCAGCGACGAAGGACGCCGCAAACTCGCCGAATTCGGCATCGCCCCGCCCCGCCCCCAGGGCCCCGCCGGCGGACCCGTCGCCCTCACCCTGGCGATCCGCTGCCCGAACTGCGGCTCCACCGACACCGAACTGCTCAGCCGGTTCTCCTCCACCGCATGCAAGGCGCTGCGCCGCTGCACGGCCTGTCGCGAACCGTTCGACCACTTCAAGGAGTTGTAGATGGTGTCCTCACGCTCCGGACGGGCCGGGTTCCATCCGCTCCGGGTGAGCGAGGTCGAGCAGCTCACGGACGACTCGGTGGCCGTCACCTTCGCCGTCCCGCCCGAGCTGAGCGAGGCCTACCGCCACACCCCCGGCCAGCACCTCGCCCTGCGCCGCACCTCCCAGGACGGCGAAGAGATCCGCCGCACCTACTCGATCTGCGCCGCCGCCACCCCCACGGGCCAGGACCCCGTCCTGCGCGTCGGCATCCGGCTCGTCGACGGCGGAGAGTTCTCCACGTACGCCCTCAAGGAACTGGCCGTCGGCGACACCGTCGAGGTCATGGAACCCATGGGCCGCTTCACTCTCGCCCCCCGCCCCGGACGCTTCGCCGCCATCGTCGGCGGCAGCGGCATCACCCCCGTCCTCTCGATGGCGGCGACCCTCCTCGCAGCCGAACCGGACGCCCGGTTCTGCCTCGTACGGAGCGACCGCACCGCGTCCTCCACGATGTTCCTCGACGAGGTCGCCGACCTGAAGGACCGCTACCCCGACCGCTTCCAGCTCATCACCGTGCTCTCCCGCGAAGAGCAGCAGGCGGGCCTCCCGTCCGGACGCCTCGACCAGGAACGACTCACCGCACTGCTCCCCGCACTCCTGCCGGTCGCCGACATCGACGGCTGGTTCCTGTGCGGCCCGTTCGGCCTCGTCCAGAGCGCCGAACACGCCCTGCGCGGACTTGGCGTCGAACGCACCCGGATCCACCAGGAAATCTTCCACGTCGACGACGGCTCGGCACCCGCCCCGGCACCCCGCGCCGACGCACCCGTCCACGCCACCCTCACCGCGACCCTGCACGGCCGCTCCGGCAACTGGCCCGTGGAGGAAGGCGAGACACTCCTCGACACCGTCCTCCGCGCCCGCGCCGACGCCCCCTACGCCTGCAAGGGCGGAGTGTGCGGCACCTGCCGTGCCTTCCTCGTCGACGGCGAGGTCCGCATGGACCGCAACTTCGCCCTGGAGCCGGAAGAGACCGAGGCCGGATACGTCCTGGCCTGCCAGTCCCACCCGGCCACCGCGGAAGTGGAGCTCGACTTCGACCGCTGAAGGCCCCGCGGCCATTCCCTTCCCCTAGAACCTGTTCTATCTTGACGATCCGTCAGATCGGCAACGGGAGGGCATGGCCGTGGACTTCACCTTCACCGAAGAACAGCAGGCGGCCGTCGAAGCGGCCAAAGTGGTCTTCTCCGACGTCACACCCGACGGCGTACCGAGCCCAGCACTCACCCCCCACGCCGTCGCCGACGACTTCGACCGACCCCTCTGGTCCCGCCTCGCCGCCTCCGACCTGCTCAGCCTCGTCCTCGCCCCCGACCACGGCGGAGCCGGCCTCGACACCATCACCCTCTGCCTCGTCCTACGCGAATCCGCCCGCGTCCTCGCCCGCGTACCCCTCCTGGAGACCAGCGCGGTCGCCATGACCATCCAGCGCTACGCCACCGAGGACACAGCAGCCGATCTCCTCCCCCGCGTCGGCCGCGGCGAACTCGTCCTCACCGCCGCCGCCAACGGCCGCACCGGCCACGACCCCGCCGAAGCCGCCGTCACCGCCCACCGCGACGGCACCGACTGGATCCTCGACGGCCTCCAGAGCGCCGTCCCCTGGGCCCACGGCGCCGACCGCATCGCCGTCCCCGCCCACACCACCGACGGACACACCGTCCTCGCGCTGCTCCCCCGCACCCACGACGGCCTCACCCTCGCCGAGCAGTACTCCACGAGCGGCGAACTCCTCGCCGAACTCCACCTCGACTCCGTACGCCTCGACAGCGCCGACGTCATCGACACCCACGGCGCCTGGGAATGGCTACGCGGCGTCCTCGCCACCGGAACCTGCGCCCTCGCCCTCGGCCTCGGCGAGAACGTCCTCACCATGACGAGCCAGTACACCGGCAAACGAGAACAGTTCGGCCACCCCGTGGCCACCTTCCAGGCCGTCGCCGTCCAGGCCGCCGACCGCTACATCGACCTGCGCGCCATGGAAGTCACCCTCTGGCAGGCCGCCTGGCGCATCAGCACCGGAGCCGGCGGACCACTGCCCCCCGCCGCGGACATCGCCGTCGCCAAGATCTGGGCATCCGAAGGCGTCCGCCGCGTCGTACAGACCGCCCAACACCTCCACGGAGGCTTCGGCGCCGACACCGACTACCCCCTGCACCGCTACCACGCCTGGGCCAAACAGCTCGAACTCGCCCTCGGCCCCGCCGCCGCCCACGAGGAAGCCCTCGGCGACCTACTGGCCGCCCACGCCCTCGGCTGAACCGCCCCTACAGGACGAAGCCCGGGCTGCCGTCGTTCCCCACGACCGGCCGCCCGGCACCGTCCCAGGCGAGCATCCCGCCGTCGACGTTCACCGCGTCGATCCCCTGCTGCACCAGATACTGCGTGACCTGCGCCGAACGGCCACCCACCCGGCACATCACATACGCGCGACGGCCATCGGCGACCGCCTCGGTCACCTCACCGAACCGCGCCACGAAGTCACTCATCGGCACATGCAGCGCGTCCACGACATGACCGGCCGCCCACTCGTCGTCCTCCCGGACATCCAGCACCAGGGCATCGGCCGGCACAGAGGCCGCTTCCACCGAGGGCAGCGGGGCGAAATTCATGGGACCAGGCCTTCTCTCATTCAGAACCGAGCTCTGACGAAAAACCTACTGCACCAGTGCGGCCAGCTCCGCCTCACGCTCGGACACCTGCGCCAGCAGCTGCTCGGCGATCTCCTCCAACAGCTGGTCCGGGTCGTCGGGCGCCATCCGCAGCATCGCGCCGATCGCGCTGTCCTCCAGCTCCCGCGCCACCAGCGTCAACAGCTCCTTGCGCTGCGTCAGCCAGTCGAGGCGCGCGTACAGCTCCTCGCTCTCACTGAGCCGCTCCTCCTCCGGCACAGGACCCGCGGCCCACTCGGCGGACAGCTCGCGCAGCAGCGCGGCGTCACCACGCGCGTACGCGGCGTTCACCCGTGTGATGAACGCATCGCGCCGCTTGCGCTCGTCCTCGTCCCGCGCCAGATCCGGGTGGGCCTGCCGGGCAAGCTCGCGATACAGCTTCCGGGCCTCCTCACCGGGCCGGACCCGCTTCGGCGGCTGCACCGGCTGCTCGGTCAGCATCGCGGCGGCCTCGGGAGACAGCCCGTCCGAATCGATCCAGTCGTGGAAGAGCTCCTCGACGCCGGGCATCGGCATCACGACCGCCCGCGCCTCCTGCGCCCGCCGCAGATCCTCCGGATCCCCGGTCCTGGCCGCCCGCGCCTCGGCGATCTGCGCGTCCAGCTCGTCGAGACGGGTGTACATCGGGCCGAGCCGCTGGTGATGCAGCCGGGAGAAGTTGTCCACCTCGACCCGGAACGTCTCCACCGCGATCTCGAACTCGATCAGCGCCTGCTCGGCGACCCGCACGGCCTTCTCCAGCCGAGCCTCGGGCCGCTCCGCACCGGCGTCACCACCCGGGCTCGCACCCGCGCCCTCGTCCTCGCCCGCACCTGCGCCCGCGTCCGGGTCCACGTCCTGGTCCACGCCCACGTCCTCGCTCCGGTCCGTCACCCCACCAGCCTACGATCCCGTCGGGGGCCCCTCCCCCTCCCTCCCCCCGCCCCCGTCCCCCCGTCGGCGACGTCAGCCCGTGGTCGGGCAGGCGTCGGCCGTCATACTCCGAGCTCGGCCGCTATCCGGCCGTTGTTCACCGCTGTGACCAGGTCGGTGTGGTCCGCCGTCGTGCGGTCGGCGTACGCGACGGCGAAGGCCGCGATCGCCTCGTCGAGCTCCTCGTTCTTTCCGCAGTAGCCGGCTATCAGGCGCGGGTCGGCGCTGTGGGCGTGCGCGCGGGCCAGCAGGGCGCCGGTCATACGGCCGTAGTCGTCGACCTGGTCCGGCGTGAGGGCGGCCGGGTCGACGCTGCCCTTGCGGTTGCGGAACTGGCGCACCTGGAAGGGGCGCCCCTGCACGGTGGTCCAGCCGAGCAGGATGTCGCTGACGACCTGCATCCGCTTCTGTCCCAGGACGACACGCCGTCCTTCGTGGCCCGGGTCCGTGACGGCGAAGCCGACGGCCGGGAGGTGGGGGAGCAGGGCCGAGGGCCGTGCCTCCTTCACCTGGAGGACCAGGGGCTCTCCCCGGTGGTCGAGGAGCAGCACGACGTAGGAGCGGGTGCCGACGCTGCCGGTGCCGACGACGCGGAAGGCGACGTCGTGGATGGCGTACCGGGCGAGCAGCGGCAGCCGGTCCTCGGAGACGGTGGCCAGGTAGTCGCCGAGGGAGGCGGCGACCGCCGTGGCTTCCTGGTCCGATACGCGGCGCAGTACCGGTGGTGCGTCCACGAAGCGCCGGCCGCCGCCGCCGTCGGTGTCGGTCACGGACTCGGTCGACTTGGCGGCGAAGCGTGCGCTGGTGTTGTTCCTGGCCTTCTCCGAGACCCGTTCGAGGGTGCCGAGCAGGTCGCGGGCGTCGGTGTGGGAGACGAGTTCTTCGTCGGCGATGGCGTTCCAGGCGTCGAGGGCGGGGAGCTTGGCGAGCAGGCGCATCGTGCGTCGGTAGGCGCCGACGGTGTCGAAGGCGGCGGCCCGGCAGGTGTCCTCGCTCGCTCCCGCTTCCCGTCCGGCGAGCACGAGGGAGGTGGCGAGTCGCTTGAGGTCCCATTCCCAGGGGCCGACGACGGTCTCGTCGAAGTCGTTGAGGTCGATGACGAGGCGGCCGCGTGCGTCCCCGTAGAGGCCGAAGTTGGCCGCGTGGGCGTCGCCGCATATCTGGGCGGCGATGCCGGTGACGGGGGAGCCGACGAGGTCGTGGGCCATGAGTCCGGCGGAGCCGCGCAGGAACGCGAAGGGGCTGGCGGCCATTCTGCCGACGCGTATCGGTGCGAGTTCCTTCACGCGGTCGCGGCTGGATTCCTCGACGGCGCGGACGGCGTCGGGCCGGTCATCGGCGAGGGTGCGGGTGCTGTGGGTGGAGCGCGGGACGCGCTCGCGCAGTGCCTTGCCCTCTTCCTTGGGTGTGTCCGTCGCGCCTGCGGCTGCGCGCTGTGCGAACCCGGGCACGTGCGGAACGCGTCCGCTGTCCGTGCCTCGCTGTTCCGGTGCGGCTGCCCGGATCTCGCCCATGGGACGTCCTCCCCCGACTTGGTGTGGCGCTGCCCAACATCAACTGGGCATGACGGTACCGCCGGGTCCGGCGGCCCGTCTTCCCCTGTGGACAACGGCCTGTGGACAACTCGCGTCCGAACGCTCAGACCCCGACGGCCTCCTCCAGCTCCTCCTCGAGTTCCTCTTCCTGCTGCTGCTCGAGTTCCTGCTCGGTCAGCTGCCGCGCGGGTGGGACGGCGGACCGTCGGCGCGCTTCGGCCAGCGCCGCGACGGCCATGAGGGCGAGTCCGGCGAGGAACCACAGGGTGAGGACGAGGAGGTGTTCGCCGAATGCGTGGCCGTCGAAGTAGACGTGGCTGCGGACGCCCTCGACGAAGCCGGCGCCGTTCCAGAAGGCGTGCAGGGCGGCGAAGAGGCCGGGCTGGAGTTCGGGGCGGTAGATGCCGCCGGAGCTGGTGAAGTTGAGCATGACGAACAGGACCATCACGCCGAGGGTGGTCCAGCGGCGCAGGAAGGTGTGGAGGGCGACGCCGGCCAGCAGGATGCCGGCCGAGTACAGCCATGACATGGCCCAGACTCCGCCGAGTCCGTGGTCGACGAGGTGGAACATCGGTCCGGCGAAGACGGTGCCGATGAGGCTGACGGCGAGCGACGTTCCGGCGGCGAGCAGGGCGCGGGTACGCAGGGGGAGGACGGCGCCCGCGCCGCCGATGACGGCGACGGAGGCGTATGAGCCGATGCTGAGGGCGACCAGCAGGAAGAAGATGCCCTGTCCTGTGGGGTCGCCGTCGGAGACGGGGGCGACGTCGGTGACCTTCAGGGGCGCGTCCTGTCCTGCGGCGACCTTGGTGAAGACCTTCTCGACGGCCATGGCGCTGGTGTCCGAGGAGGCGGAGGCGACGAGCAGTTCGGGGCGGGTGCCGGGGAGGTAGGCGCCGTAGGAGGTCTGTTCGCGCAGTGCGGTGACGGCGGTCTGCCGGTCGGCGACGGTACGGACGTCGAGGGCGCCGGCGCCCTTGTCGTGGAGGGTCTGGGCGAGGACCTGGACGGTCGGGCCGGAGCCGACGACGTCGACGCGCAGGTCGTGGGGTTGGGGGGCGTGGAAGGCGCCGAGGTAGGCGAGTCCCATGCCGACGCACATGAGGAGCGGGGTGAGCAGGTGCCCGAGCACGTGCCGTAGCGCAGCCGTCGGTGCCGTTGCCGAACCCGGAGCCGTCGCTCCCACTGATGCCGATCCTGCGGTCCCTGCGGGCACGAGCACCTCCATGGTTGGCTTTTACAACTAAACAACCGTTGTACTATACAACTGAAATGCCAGCGAGCACACCGGGACCCCAAGGAGCGCACCATGACCGACGCCCCGCGCGAGACATCGGTCGACACCATCCAGCGGGAGCTGACGGCCTTCGCCCGCCGGGCCCGCGCCGCGGCCGCCCGGCTCCATCCCGAGCTCCCGCTCGTCTCGTACACACTGCTTTCGCACATCGTCGACCAGCAGGGCTGCCGCGCCACCGATCTCGCCGCCCACTATCTGCTGGACAAGTCCACGGTCAGCCGCCAGGTCGCCGGTCTGGAGAAGCTCGGCCTGGTCGAGCGTCGACCGGACCCGGAGGATCACCGGGTCCAGGTGCTGCACCCGACGGATGCGGGCACCCGCATCCTCGCCTCGACCCAGGCGAGCCGACGCGCCGCCTACCAGGAACGCCTCAAGGACTGGTCGGCCGAGGACCTCGCCCGATTCGCCACGTACCTGCTCCGCTACAACGCGGCCGGCCCGGTCCCACTCCCCGACAGCCCCGCCGCCCTGCCCGACAGCCCCGCCGCCCCCCGCACGACCAGCCCCTAGTCGGAACTCAGAGCTCAGAGCCCCGCGTCGCGCGCCAGCAGCGCCGCCTGCACCCGGTTCTCGCACCCCAGCTTGGCGAGGATCCGGCTGACGTACGTCTTCACGGTGGCCTCGCTCATGTGCAGGCGCCGCCCGGCGTCCGCGTTGGACAGCCCCTCCCCGAGCAGCGCGAGCACCTCGCGTTCCTTCTCGCTCAGCGCCGCCACCCGCGCCCTCGCCTGCTCGGCGCGGGCCACTTCCCGCCCCGAGGCCAGCTGTTCCACGACGTGCCGGGTGGCGGCGGGCGAGAGATAGGCGTCTCCCGCCGCCGCGGCCCGTACCGCCCGGATCAGCTCGGCAGGCGCCGTGTCCTTGAGCAGGAAGCCGGCACCGCCGTGTTCCAGGGCCCGCAGGACGTTCTCCCGTTCGCCGAAGGTCGTGAGCACGATCACCTTCGTCGAGGGTGCCGCCCGGCGCAGTTCGGGCAGTGCGGAGAGGCCGTCGAGGACCGGCATCTGGATGTCGAGGAGGACGACGTCCGCGGTGTGCGCGCGGGCCTGCTCGACCGCATCCCGCCCGTTCGCGGCCTCCGCCACCACCTCGATGTCCTGGTCCGAGGTGAGGATCATCCGGATTCCGGCCCTGATCAGCGGCTCGTCATCGGCGATCACGACCCTGATGCGCTGCCCTGCCACAGCTTCTCCCCAACGGCTACCGATTCGGGCGGGCCAGCGTTAGCGCTTGACCTCGTACGACTTCTTCTCGATCAGCTTGCCGTCCTTGAAGCAGAACCGGAAAACCGGCTCGGTCTCCATGTCGTTGCCGACCTCCGAGGACATGAGGACCAGGCACGTCGAACCCTCGGGCTCCTCGGGGCCCTTGCCGTGCAGCCCGCTGGTGGCGATGGTGTCACCGGAGGGCAGCTGGTCGCGCACCTCCTGCTCGGCCGCGCCCACCTTGACCTTCTCGTACTCGGCCGGGTCGATCATCCCCTCGCGCATCGACCCCATCAGGAAGTAGATGCCGAAGCCCCCTGCCACCAGCAGCAGAACCAGCGCGGCGAACGCGATCCCACATCCCAGCGCGATCCCGCCACCCGTGCTCCTGCCCCCGCGCGTCGCCATCGCCAGCTCCCGTTCCGTGAACGTCCGGTCGGCCGGTCCGACCGTGACCGGACCAAGGTCGCCGACCAGATGCCGCGTCGACTGCTGCCGGAAGTCGTCGGCCGCATCGACCAAAGGCGCTGTTTCGACCAGAGGCGCCGCGTCGACCACCCCGTAGGGGAGTACGCCGGCGACCCTGAACCCGCCGCCGTCGGCCGGGCCCGCGTGGACCATGCCGCCGACGAGCCGGGCCCGCTCGTACAGCCCGGTCAACCCCTGCCCGCCGCTCACCACGTCCCGTGGCGGGTCGGCGACCGGTCCGTTGCCGATCTCGACGACGAAGGAGTCCGGCTCGTACCGCACCTCGACGTCGATCGGCGCCCCCGGCGCGTACTTGTAGGCGTTGGTGAGTGCCTCCTGGACGATCCTGTACGCGGCGTGGTCGGCGGCCGGCGGGAGAGGCTGGTACTCCCCGAGCCGCCGTAGCTCCACCTTGTTCCCGGCGGCCCGTGCCGCCTCGACGAGCCCCTCGATACCGGCGGTCCCCCGTGCCGCCCGTCCCGATTCGTCGCCGGCCCGTACGGGCGCCGTGAGCGCCTCCGCCGGTGCTTCGATGCCGTCGCGCAGGATGCCGACGACCTCGCGCAGTTCGTGCATCGCGGTCACCGACGCGTTGCGCAGGACCCCGACCGCCTCGCGCTGCCGGTCGGTCAGCTCGCGGTCGACCTCGAGGGCTCCGGTGTGCACGGAGATGAGGGCGAGTTGGTGCCCGAGGCTGTCGTGCATGTCCTGGGCGATGCGCTGGCGTTCCCTGAGCCGGGCCGACGAGGCGACCATCACGCGTTCCCGCAGCAGCTGGGCGTTGTGCTCCTGCAGCGCGTGCAGCAGGGTCCGTCGCTGGGTCCAGTACCGGTTGGCGAGGCCGGGTGCCAGCGTCGTCCCCAGGTAGTACAGCGTCGACATGAACACGACGGTCAGCGTCCGGTGCAGGTCCCATATGTCCAGCAGGGACGTGGCGATGTTCAGTACGTACGCGACGGTGAAGGCGATCAGCGCC
The DNA here is from genome assembly GCF_055596705.1 of Streptomyces sp. NPDC039609. Taxonomy (NCBI): domain Bacteria; kingdom Bacillati; phylum Actinomycetota; class Actinomycetes; order Kitasatosporales; family Streptomycetaceae; genus Streptomyces; species Streptomyces sp. NPDC039609. Next base: position 151,644 of record NZ_JBVIUJ010000007.1, on the reverse strand, counting down.
CGCCCGGCGCCGGCGATGTACCGGCCGGCGGACCAGCCGACGAGGATCAGCAGCACCAGGAAGCCGGGCAGGAGGGGCGCGAGGCCGCCGGTGAGGATGAGCGTGGTGGAGGGCAGTCGGCGGCGCAGCAGCGACAGGACGGCGGCGCCCAGCGCCACCGCGGCGAGCTGCCATCCTTCCTCGCCGGCGAGTTCCTCGGTGCCGGCGGCCAGCAGCGCCATGACGACGGCGAGCACCACTTCGCCGGCGGTCCTGCGCCGCGACCACATGCCGGGCGTCGCGAACCATGTCCAACCGGCGCCGATCCCGGCCCTGCTCTTCGAAGTCGCGTCCACGCTCGCACCCTAGGCAGCGCCCACCCGGCGCCGCGGCTCTCTTTCGTCGCTCCCCACCGCGACGAACGTCTCACCCGGCAGCCCGCCCGACGCCGAGACGCCTCACCCGCAGCGCCCGCCGACCGCGCCGGACGTCGATCGGTGAGCGCACGTCCCCAACACGCGGAAGCCCCGTAGGTCGATGACCTACGGGGCTTCCGTCTGGTGCGCGAGGGGGGAGTTGAACCCCCACGCCCTTGCGGGCACTGGAACCTGAATCCAGCGCGTCTGCCTATTCCGCCACCCGCGCATTGGGTGTGCTCCGGGCTCCCTCACCTTTTCGGTGCGATCGCCTGGCGACATCTGAAGATTAGCACGTCGCAGACCGTGGATTCACATCCGTTTGTTTGACCCCCTCCCCGAACGAACAGGGACAGACGGAGACCCGGACCGGCGCGGATGCCGGCGCGGATGCCGGGACAGAGGTGGGGACGGATGCACGGATCCACAGAGAGAGGAGGGACACTCGGCGTGAACGAGGAGCCGACGGGTAACGGGAGGAACGGGGCGGACCACCCCCCGCCGCCCTGCCCGGTCCCCCCGCTCGCCCGCCGGGTGCGGGACACTGTCCACAGGCCGCCTCTACGATCCATGGGGAAGGTCTGTGAGAGGTGACACTCGTCCACAGGGCAGAGAAGGGGAACCAGCCGATTTCCCGACGCGTGGATACGATCAGTAAGCAGTACCAGGACGACAACGACGGAGGAGGTGCCCCATGGGAGTCCTGAAGCGTTTCGAACAACGGCTCGAAGGTCTGGTCAACGGCACCTTCGCCAAGGTCTTCAAGTCCGAGGTCCAGCCCGTCGAGATCGCGGGCGCTCTCCAGCGTGAGTGCGACAACAACGCCACGATCTGGAACCGCGAGCGGACCGTCGTCCCCAACGACTTCATCGTCGAACTGAGCACTCCGGACTACGAACGCCTCAGCCCGTACTCGGGCCAGCTCGGCGACGAGCTCGCCGGCCTGGTCAGGGACTACGCGAAGCAGCAGCGCTACACCTTCATGGGCCCGATCAAGGTCCACCTGGAGAAGGCCGACGACCTCGACACCGGCCTGTACCGGGTGCGCAGCCGCACTCTCGCGTCGAGTTCGTCACAGCACTCAGCACCGCAGCAGGCCCCGGCCGGCCCCTCGCAGGGCCGCGCGCCGGGTGGCTACGGCTATCCGCCGGCCGGTGCTCCGCCGATGCCCGCGGCCCCGCCGCCCGGCGCCGGTGCTCCGCGCCCCGGCCAGGCGCCCGCCGCCGGCCGTCCCACCACCGGTGGCCCCGGCCCCATGCCCTCCTCCGGCGCCCAGGTGCGCCGGTGGATCGAGATCAACGGCACCCGCCATCAGATCTCTCGCCCGACCCTGGTCCTTGGCCGCAGCACCGACGCGGACGTGAGGATCGACGATCCCGGCGTCTCCCGCCGGCACTGCGAGATCCGGACCGGAACGCCCTCGACGATCCAGGATCTCGGATCCACCAACGGCATCGTGGTGGACGGGCAGCACACCACCCGCGCTACGCTCCGCGACGGCTCGCGGATCGTCGTGGGCAGCACCACCATCGTTTACCGGCAAGCCGAAGGGTGAAGCGGGGGCAATGTCAGAGCTGACCCTGACGGTCATGCGGCTGGGTTTCCTGGCCGTTCTGTGGCTGTTCGTGATCGTGGCCGTCCAGGTCATCCGCAGCGACCTGTTCGGCACGCGTGTCACGCAGCGCGGTTCGCGCCGCCAGGACGCCCGTCCGCAGCAGAATCCGCGCCAGCAGGCGGCCGCGCCGCCTCAGCAGCGCGGGCAGCAGAGCGCGGGCGGTGGGCGGCAGCGCCGCGGCGCCCCGACCAAACTCGTCGTCTCCGAGGGCACCCTCACCGGCACGACGGTCGCCCTGCAGGGGCAGACCATCACGCTGGGGCGTGCCCACGATTCGACGATCGTGCTGGACGACGACTACGCCTCCAGCCGCCATGCCAGGATCTACCCGGACCGGGACGGCCAGTGGATCGTCGAGGATCTCGGGTCCACCAACGGCACGTATCTCGACCGGACCCGCCTCACCACCGCCACGCCGATTCCGCTGGGCGCGCCGATCCGCATCGGCAAGACCGTCATCGAGCTGCGGAAGTAGTGCTACGTCATGAATGAGCGCGAGCGGAGCGAGCGGGCCGAGGCGGTCCACACGGTGGGCCGCGCGGCGGACCGTGGGGTACCGGCCGTGTCCCGGCACGGGCTCCCGACCGGAGGGTGGGCAGTGTGGCTCGAGACCGGCTGTACCCCGAGGCGACGTCGACAGGGCAGGTGCGCATGAGCCTGTCACTGCGCTTCGCCGCCGGGTCGCACAAGGGCATGATCCGCGAGGGCAACGAGGACTCCGGCTACGCCGGTCCCCGGCTGCTCGCCATCGCCGACGGCATGGGCGGCCAGGCCGCCGGTGAGGTCGCCTCCTCCGAGGTGATCTCGACGTTGGTCACCCTCGACGACGACGTCCCCAGTTCGGACATCCTCACCTCGCTCGGTGCGGCGGTGCAGCGTGCCAACGACCAGCTGCGGATGATGGTCGAGGAGGACCCCCAGCTGGAGGGCATGGGCACGACGCTCACCGCCCTGCTGTGGACGGGCCAGCGCCTCGGCCTGGTGCACGTCGGCGACTCGCGGGCGTACCTGCTGCGCGACGGGGTGCTCACACAGATCACGCAGGACCACACCTGGGTGCAGCGCCTCGTCGACGAGGGCCGGATCACCGAGGAAGAGGCCACGACCCATCCGCAGCGCTCGCTGCTGATGCGGGCGCTGGGCAGCGGCGACCATGTCGAGCCCGACCTGTCGATCCGTGAGGTCCGGGCCGGCGACCGCTATCTGATCTGTTCCGACGGGCTGTCCGGAGTCGTCTCCCACCAGACGATGGAGGACACCCTCGCCAGCTATCAGGGTCCGCCGGAGACCGTGCAGGAGCTGATCCAGCTCGCGCTGCGCGGCGGTGGCCCCGACAACATCACGGTGATCGTCGCCGACGTCCTCGACGTCGACGGCGGTGACACGCTCGCCGGCCAGCTCAGCGACACCCCGGTGATCGTCGGCGCGGTCGCCGAGAACCAGGTGCAGCCCGCGGACGGCGGGGCGATGCAGACCCCGGCCGGCCGTGCCTCCGGGCTCGGCCGCCCCGCGCCGCACCAGCAGCCCCCGGCGGGCGGCTTCGGCCCGCCCGGCAGCGGCGACGACCACGGGTACGGCGGGATGCCCCCGCAGGGCTCGTTCGGGTCGTACGACGACGAGGACTTCACCAAGCAGCGCGGCGGCCGCAAGTGGCTGAAGCGGAGCTTCTTCCTGATCCTGGCGCTGGCCGTGCTCGGCGGCGGAGCGTACGGCGGCTACCGCTGGACGCAGACGCAGTACTACGTCGGCTCCAACGAGGAGCACGTGGCGCTGTACCGGGGCATCAGCCAGGACCTTGCCTGGGTCTCGCTGTCGGAGGTGGAGAAGGATCACCCCGAGATCGAACTCAAGTACCTGCCGGCGTACCAGCGCAAGCAGGTCGAGGACACGATCGCCGGCGGCAGCCTCGGCAAGGCGCAGACGAAGATCGCGGAGCTTTCGGCACAGGCCTCGGCCTGCAAGAAGGCCGAGCAGCGCCGTGAGGCCGCCGACAAGGCCGCGGACCAGGCGAGCAAGCCGCCCGCCGACGGTTCCACCCCCGAATCCAAGCCCACCACAGCCGCTCCCTCCCCGGGCCCCACCCTCACGGAGGACGAGCAGAAGCTGGCCTCGAACTGCGGCAAGCAGTAAGCACCCGTAGGGGGCCTTTCACCACCATGAGCGTTGTCACCAACACGACCACCATCGGCGCGATCGAGGCGCCGAGCCGCCGCAACACCGAGCTGGCGCTGCTGGCGTTCGCCGTCGTCATCCCGGTGTTCGCCTATCTGAACGTCGGCCTGGCGATCGACGGCAAGGTGCCCGCGGGAATGCTCGGGTACGGGCTCGGCCTCGGCCTGCTCGCGGGCGTCGCGCACCTCGTGGTGCGCAAGTTCGCGCCGTACGCGGACCCGCTGCTGCTGCCGCTGGCGACCCTGCTGAACGGGATGGGGCTGGTGCTGATCTGGCGCCTGGACCAGTCGCCGCGCATCATCTCCCGGTACAAGACGTTCACCCCGGACGCGCCCAGCCAGATGCTGTACTCGGCGATCGCCGTCGCGATGTTCGTGGGTGTGCTGCTGGTCCTGAAGGACCACCGGGTCCTCCAGCGCTACACGTACATCTCGATGGTGGCGGCCCTCGTGCTGCTGCTGCTGCCGCTGGTGCCGGGCCTGGGCGCCGACGTCTTCGGCGCCAAGATCTGGATCAGCGTCGCCGGATTCTCCATCCAGCCCGGCGAGTTCGCCAAGATCATCCTGGCGGTCTTCTTCTCCGGCTATCTGATGGTGAAACGGGACGCGCTGGCGCTGGCCAGCCGCCGGTTCATGGGCCTCTATCTGCCGCGTGGCCGTGACCTCGGCCCGATCCTCACGATCTGGGCCGTCAGCCTTCTCATCCTGGTCTTCGAGAACGACCTCGGTACGTCGCTGCTGTTCTTCGGCATGTTCGTGATCATGCTGTACGTGGCGACGGAGCGGACCAGCTGGGTCGTCATGGGTCTGCTGATGTCCACCGCGGGTGCGGTCGTCGTCGGCTCCACGGCCGGTCACGTCAAGTCCCGTGTGGCCGCCTGGCTCGACCCGTTCGAGTGTCTGAAGACGGCGCCCGAGGGCTCCAACATGGCCGCCGCCTGTGACCAGATGACCCAGGTGCTGATGTCGTTCGGTTCCGGCGGCATCCTGGGCACCGGCCTCGGCCAGGGCAACTCGGACCTGATCGGCTTCGCCGCCAACTCCGACTTCATCTTCGCCACCGTCGGCGAGGAGCTCGGCCTGGCCGGCGTCATGGTCTTCCTGCTCCTGTACGGCCTGATCATCGAGCGGGGCGTCCGCACGGCCCTCGCGGCCCGCGACCCCTTCGGCAAGCTGCTCGCGATGGGCCTGTCCGGTGCCTTCGCGCTCCAGGTCTTCGTCGTCGCCGGCGGCGTGATGGGCCTCATCCCGCTGACCGGTATGACCATGCCGTTCCTCGCGTACGGCGGTTCGTCCGTGATCGCCAACTGGGCCCTGATCGGCATCCTGATCCGGATCAGCGACACCGCGCGCCGCCCGGCGCCCGCCCCCGCCCCGTCCCCCGACGCCGAGATGACCCAGGTGGTCCGACCGTGAACAAGCCCCTGCGCCGGGTCGCGATCTTCTGCGGCCTGCTGGTCCTCGCCCTGCTGCTCCGCGACAACTGGATCCAGTACGTCCGCGCCGACGAGCTGAACGCGCACCCCAAGAACCGGCGCGTCACGATCGAGCGATACGCGAACGAGCGCGGCAACATCATCGTGGACGGCAAGCCGATCACGGGCTCGGTCGACTCCCAGGACCCGTACTACCGGTTCAAGCGGACCTACGTCGACGGCCCCATGTGGGCCCCGGTGACCGGGTACGCCTCGCAGGCGTACGACGCCAACCAGATCGAGAAGATCGAGGACGGCATCCTCACCGGCAACGACGACCGGCTCTTCTTCGACCGCACGCTGTCGATGTTCACGGGCGACAAGAAGAAGGGCGGCAACGTCGTCACGACGCTGAGCGGCGCCGCCCAGAAGGCCGCCTTCGAGGGACTCGGCAGCAAGACGGGCGCGGTCGTGGCCATCGAGCCGAGCACCGGCAAAATCCTCGCGCTCGCCTCGACCCCGTCGTACGACCCCTCGTCCTTCGCCGGCTACTCCAGCAAGGACGAGAAGGCGTGGATCGCGCTGGAGAAGGATCCGAGCAAGCCGAAGCAGAACCGCGCCCTGCGCGAGATCTACCCGCCCGGCTCCGTCTTCAAGGTCGTCACGGCGGCCGCGGCGCTGGAGAACGGCAAGGTCACCGACATCAACGCGGCGACGGACACGCCGGAGCCGTACAAGATCCCGCTCTCCACCAAGCCCATGATCAACCACGCCAGTGGGTGCGAGAACGCCAGCCTGAACAAGGCACTCGAAGTCTCCTGCAACTCGGTCTTCGCCAAGCTCGGTGACGACGTCGGGCGCGACAAGATGGTCGAGATGGCCGAGAAGTTCGGCTTCAACGCCGAACAGTTCACCCCGGTCCGCTCGGCCGCCTCCGTCTACGACAAGAAGGCCGACCGCGGCGGAAACGCGCTCTCCTCCATCGGTCAGTTCAACACCGCGACGACCCCGCTGCAGATGGCCATGGTCACCGCCGCGATCGCCAACGACGGCAAGCTGATGAAGCCGTACATGGTCGACAAGCTGGTGGCGCCGAACCTCGACGTGATCAAGCAGAACGAGCCGGAGGAGATGAGCCGCCCGGTCTCGCCCGAGAACGCGCAGCTGCTCCAGCAGATGATGGAGAACGTCGTCTCGAACGGCACCGGCCGCAAGGCCGACCTGAACATGAGCGGCGTGAAGGTCGGCGGCAAGACGGGTACGGCCCAGCACGGCGAGAAGAACGCCAAGCGCCCCTACGCGTGGTTCATCTCATACGCCAAGACCGACCAGGGCTCCCCGGTCGCGGTCGCCGTTATCGTCGAGGACTCGGCGGGCACGGACCGTGAGGACATCAGCGGTGGCGGCCTCGCCGCCCCGATCGCCAAGGCCGTGATGAAGGCGGTAGTGAAGAGCAGGAGCTGACCTTTCGGCCGGGCACCGGCCAGGTACCGGTCAGGTATCAGGTGCCGGTCCGGGGCGGATCGCCTTCCCGTGGCCGGTAGCGTATGCGCGAACAGCACACCGCCGGACCACACACGGGTGCGGTCGGGACAGACGGAGAGGGCTGGATCAGTTATGGAAGAGCCGCGTCGCCTCGGCGGCCGGTACGAGCTGGGCTCGGTGCTCGGCCGTGGTGGCATGGCGGAGGTCTACCTCGCCCACGACACCCGGCTCGGCCGCACCGTCGCCGTGAAGACGCTGCGGGCCGACCTCGCCCGCGACCCGTCCTTCCAGGCCCGGTTCCGCCGTGAGGCCCAGTCGGCCGCCTCGCTCAACCACCCGGCGATCGTCGCTGTCTACGACACCGGCGAGGACTACGTCGACGGGGTCTCCATCCCGTACATCGTGATGGAGTACGTCGACGGCTCGACCCTGCGTGAGCTGCTGCACTCCGGGCGCAAGCTGCTGCCCGAGCGCACGCTCGAGATGACGGTCGGCATCCTCCAGGCGCTGGAGTACTCGCACCGCGCCGGCATCGTGCACCGTGACATCAAGCCGGCGAACGTCATGCTGACGCGCACCGGCCAGGTCAAGGTCATGGACTTCGGCATCGCGCGCGCCATGGGCGACTCGGGCATGACCATGACGCAGACCGCGGCCGTCATCGGCACGGCGCAGTACCTCTCCCCGGAACAGGCCAAGGGCGAGCAGGTCGACGCCCGCTCCGACCTGTACTCCACCGGCTGCCTGCTGTACGAGCTGCTGACCGTCCGGCCGCCGTTCATCGGCGACTCCCCGGTCGCTGTCGCGTACCAGCACGTACGCGAGGAGCCGCAGCCGCCGAGCAACTTCGACGCCGAGATCACGCCGTCGATGGACGCCATCGTCCTGAAGGCGCTGGTCAAGGACCCCGACTACCGCTACCAGTCCGCGGACGAGATGCGTGCCGACATCGAGGCCTGCCTCGACGGCCAGCCGGTCGCCGCGGCCGCGGCGATGGGCGCGGCAGGGTACGGAGGCGGCTACGGCGGCGGGTACGGCGGCTACGCGTCGGACGACCAGCCGACGACGGCGCTGCGCCAGGCCGACCCGGCCGGCCAGACGTCGATGCTTCCCCCGATGAACCCGGACGACGGCGGCTACGGCTACGACGACCGCCCGGACCGCCGCCGCCAGAAGAAGTCGAACACCTCGACGATCCTGCTGGTACTCGCGGGCATCCTGGTGCTGGTGGGCGCGATCCTGATCGGCCAGGCGATCTTCGACGACAAGAAGGGCACGGACCAGGTGTCCGTGCCTCAGCTGGTCGGCCACACGCTCGAGGAGGCCAACGGCCTGGCGACCAACGCCCAGGTCAAGGTCACACAGGCGGGCGCGGAGCGGTGCGAGCAGCCCAAGGGCAAGATCTGCCGCCAGACGCCGGTGGCCGACGGCACGGCGAAGATGGACGTCGGCGCGACGATCTCGGTGATCGTCTCCGAGGGCGCGCCGCAGATCGAGGTCCCGGACGTCACCGAGAAGTCCCAGGAGAGCGCGGAGCAGTCGCTCAAGGACAAGGGCTTCAAGGTCAAGATCGCGTTCGACGAGTCGTCCGACCAGGACCCGGGCCGTGTCCTGAAGCAGGACCCGCCGGGCGGTTCCAAGGCGGAGCAGAACTCCGAGGTCACGATCACGGTGGCCAAGAAGTCGCAGAAGAACGTCCCGAGTGTCGTCGGCAACCCGCTCGCTCAGGCGGAGCAGCAGCTGAAGGCGCTGGGCTTCGTCGTGGTCACGGAGTACGTGGACTCGGAGCAGCCCAAGGACCAGGTCCTCGAGCAGACGCCAACGGGCGACACGAGGGCCGCCGAGGGCTCGGAGGTGAAGCTGAGGGTCTCCAAGGGCCCGCAGCAGACCCAGCAGCCCGTTCCGAGTCTCTTCGGCCTGACCCTGGACCAGGCCCGCGCCCAGCTGTCCGCGGCCGGTTACCAGCTCGGCAACGTGGACGGCTCGAACGATCCCAACGCGAGGATCAAGGAGCAGGACGTCCAGGCGGGCACGGTGGGCCAGCCCAACCAGGCGATCAACGTGAAGATGTTCGGCAACAACGGCGGCATCTTCGACTAGCCGCACCGGCGCGTCACCCGAAGAGCCCCGGCATCCGGAAGGATGCCGGGGCTCTTCGCATGGGGGGTGGGTGGCACATGTACGCGATATCCGATCGTGTCTTCATATGTCCCGATTCGTTGATGAGGGTGGGGTGGGGACCTTGCCTTGCCCTGACGTCCCCGATGGAAGGGCGGAGCGTGATCAACGAAGTGGTGTTGCTGGAGTCGAGGGCGATGCGCGACGGCGTCGCCGAGCGGACCGAGGTGCTCGACAGGGTCAAGGCGTTGTCACTGCTGCCGGACGGCACGCATGTGACGACGGCGATGGTCGCGGCGTACTTCGAGGTGGCGGACACTGTGATCAGAGCGTTGGTCTTCGATCACCGGGCCGAGCTCGAAGCCAACGGATACCGCGTTCTCACGGGCACGGAACTGAGTTGCTTCAAGCAACTCAGTGGAATCCGGTCACGTACGCGGTCCCTCGCGCTTTTCTCGCGGCGGGCGGTCCTGAACGTCGCGATGCTTCTCCGTGACAGCGACGTCGCACGTCAGGTGCGTACGTACCTGCTCGACGCGGAGTACTCAGCTCGCACCAGGCCTGTGGACAACTGCGACAGGCGGGACACGACGTCGCACGTTGACGGCGTCGACCAGCGGATCACCCACATCCTCGGCCGGACCGTCGTCCCCCTCTTCAACGCCCTCATCGAGGCGACGGGCGAGCACCGCCGAGAGCTGATCTCCCTCCGCGAGGACGTCGAGAGGATCGAGCGAAGGCTCTCCGACCACGACCTCCGCATCCGGCACCTCGAACGCACCCAGGGCCCCCGCCCCTTCACCGGCGTCATGGCGTCCATCGACGGCATGAACTGGCGCGAGTTCGAGCACCACGTCGCCATCCTGCTCCGCCGCGACGGCTGCACGGACATCGTCGTCCACGGCGGGCCCGGAGATCGGGGCGTGGACATCACCGGGGAGACCGCCGACGGCCGCCGGATCGTCGTCCAGTGCAAGAACTTCGCGCCCTACCGGCCCGTGTGGAGCGCCGAGGTGCAGAAGTTCCTCGGGGCCTCGTTCGTCCAGCACCAGGCCGATCTGGCTCTCTTCGTCGCTTCGACGACCTTCGCGCCGGACGCCCGTGCCATCGCCGAGGAGCACGGCATGACCGTCGTGGACCGGGCCGCCCTGGAGAAGTGGAGTGCGGGCGTGCCGCTTCCGGTCCTCCTGTAGCCGAGCATGGAAAGAGGCCCGAAGTCGCAAGGTGAAGTTGCGGCTTCGGGCCTCGGCCATCCTAGGACTACGGGCCTCCTCCAGGGAGGTCAGTCGCCACTACCGCAGCTCCGCCGGCGGCGTGCGGGCGCTGTCGACCTTCTCCGTGCGTTCCAGCTCGCCCCAGACGATGTAGCGGTAGTCCGAGGTGTACATCGGCGTGCACGTCGTCAGCGTGATGTAGCGGCCCGGCTTCGCCCTGCCCGATTCCGTGGGGATCTGCTGGAGAACGTCCACGTTGTACTTCGTCGTCTCCGGCAGGGTCTTGTAGACCTTGTAGACGAACCACGTGTCCTTGGACTCGAAGACGATCGAGTCGCCGTTCTTCAACTTGTGGATGTTGTGGAACTTCGCCCCGTGCCCGTCCCGGTGCGCGGCCAGCGTGAAGTTGCCCTGCTTGTCCTGCGGGAGGGCCGACTTGATCGGGTCGAGGTAGTAGCCGGCGACACCGTTGTTCAGGATCTCGGGCTCGGTGCCCTTCTTGACCAGTATCTCGTCGTCACCCATCGCCGGGACGTGCAGGAAGCCGATGCCGCCCTTGGTGTCCAGCGCTCCGGGGCCCGCCGCCCACTGGTCGCGGACCTGGTCGCCGTCGCGGCCGGCGGCGCGGTCGGCGAGGACGTTCGTCCACCACAGCGAGTAGACGACGAAGAGACCGAGCACCAGGCCCGCGGTGATGAGGAGTTCACCGAAGACGCTGATGACTCCGGCGATCCGGTTGCGCGCACGTGCCACTGCGTCGTCCCGTTCTGAGTGTGGGGTCGTGAGTCGTGGGTCTCAGCCTACGAGCGCGTCCGGCTTTCCCTTGCTCCGCGGGCGTTCCTCGACCATCTTGCCCCACACGATCATGCGGTACGTACTGGTGAATTCGGGCGTACAGGTCGTCAGCGTGATGTACCGCCCCGGCCCCTTGAAGCCCGACTGCTTCGGGACCGGGTCGATGACCGACACGTTCGACGGTGCGGTCTGGGGCAGGATGCTCGCCATTTCGTACGTGTAGTACGCGTCCTGGGTCTCGACGACGATCGGGTCGCCGGGCTCCAACTGGTTGATGTAGCGGAACGGTTCGCCGTGCGTGTTGCGGTGCCCGGCCACGGCGAAGTTGCCCTGCTTGTCGCCGGGCATCGCCGTCTTCAGGCTGCCCTCCGCGTAGTGGCCCACCATGCCCCGGTCCAGGACCTTGGGCTTGCTGATGCCCTCGGCGACCGGGACGACCACGTCCAGCTTGGGGATGTACATGATGGCGAAGCCCTGCCCCGGCTCGAACGCGCCCGGTGCCCGGCCCTTGGACCAGGAGTCCTCTATCTGCCCCTTGGCCTGGTCGGCCTGCTGGCCGGCCCGGACGTTCGTCCACCACAGCTGGTACGTGACGAACAGCAGCATGACCACGCCGAAGGTGATGAAAAGCTCGCCCACCACCCGGCTCGCGACGACCCCGACACTGTCCTTCTGTGCCTTGGCCGCACGGCGGGCCTCGACGCGCGAGAGCGGGGCCGCGGGGGCACCGGAGGGCGTCTCCGACGGCGTCGCTCCCCGACGACCACGTCCCTTGGCGGCCTTGCGGCGCTCGGCCCTGCCAGGGCCCGGGAGCGGGGCCGCGGCGGGCTCGACGGTCCGCAGGGCCATCGTCCCGTCGTGCGGCTCCTCCTGGGGCTCGTACGGCTCTTCGTACGGCTCCTCGTACGACGTCTCGGGCGCCGGCACGGCGGAAGGCTCGGCTCTCGGCTCGTACGACGGTTCCTCGTACGCCGGTGCCTCGTACCCGGACGCGCCGTACCCGGACGCGTCATACGCAGGCGTCTCGTACCCGGGTGTCTCGTACGTGGTCGGCCGATGCGCCTCATACGCGGGCGTGTCGTACCCCTGAGCGGCCTGGTACGCCGTCTCCTCGTACGACGCCGCCGGCATCGGCTCCCCCGGCCCCGGCTCGTCCGACAGATTCGTCGCCCGGAACCACGGCGACCCCGCCGTCACGCGACGGCCTTGCCCACCACCGGCGCGAGCCCCGCCGACCGGCCCACCGCCCCCTTGTCGCCGCACTGCTCCAGCCAGTTGGCGAGCATCAGGTGGCCGTGCTCGGTGAGCACCGACTCGGGGTGGAACTGCACGCCCTCGACCGCCAGATCACGGTGGCGCAGCCCCATGATGATGCCGTCGTCCGTGCGCGCCGTGACCTCCAGCTCGTCCGGCAGGGCCGCGGGCTCGGCGGCCAGCGAGTGGTAGCGCGTGGCGGTGAACGGCGAAGGAAGGCCGGCGAAGACGCCCTTGCCCTCGTGCGTGACCAGCGAGGTCTTGCCGTGCAGCAGTTCGGGGGCGCGGTCGACGACACCGCCGTACGCCACCGCCATCGACTGCATCCCCAGACAGACGCCGAAGACGGGCACGCCGGTCGTGGCGCAGTGACGGACCATGTCGATGCAGACACCGGCCTGTTCGGGCGCGCCGGGGCCGGGCGAGAGCAGGACGCCGTCGAAGCCGTCCTGCGCATGGCTCAGTTCGACCTCGTCGTTGCGCAGCACTTCGCACTCGGCGCCGAGCTGGTAGAGGTACTGAACGAGGTTGAAGACGAAGCTGTCGTAGTTGTCGACGACGAGAATCCGCGCGCTCACTGGCCGTCCACCGTCACATCGTTGAACGGAAGCAGCGGCTCCGCCCAGGGGAACACGTACTGGAAGAGCGCGTAGACGATCCCGAGGACGAGTACGAGCGAGATGATCGCCCTGATCCACACGTTGCCCGGCAGATGCCGCCAGATCCAGCCGTACATGACGTCCACTGCCCCTTCCGTTCGTTACGGGCACCAGAGTACGGGGGATCGGGGCTGTCAGGGGTCAGCCGGCCAAAGCAGGTGGCTTGCCCTGCGTCACAGGCTGGGTGGCGTCCAGGTGCGCCCAGGCGATCAGCCGGTGGCTGCTGCCCCACTCGGGCTCGCAGGTGGTGAGGGTGAGATAGCGACCGGGCCCGTCGAATCCGGATTTCCGGGGGACGGGGTCGATCACGCCGATGTCGGTGGGAACGGTCCGGTGGGGCGTGCGTGCGACGCGGTACGTGTACCAGGTCGTGCCGTCGGTGAGGACGACCGCGTCACCCGGGCGCAGCCGGGGGAAGTCCTTGAACGGATCTCCGTACGTGCGCCGGTGGCCTGCCACGGAGAAGTTGCCGGTCTCGCCGAGGCGGGCGGTGGCGGCGTAGTGGCCGAGCCCCTTCTTCAGGATGGCCGCGGAGGTGCCCTCCAGGACGGGCCACTCCCAGTTCCTGCCGAGCCGGGGGATGTACATGACGGCGATACCCTTGCCGGCCGTGTAGGCCTTCGGGGGCGGTGCGGCCGCGGTGGCGTCGGGGACGGGGCGGTCGATCCACTCCTGTTCCAGGGTGTCGATCTGGCCGTCCGTGGCGCTCTCGGCCTGGACTCCGGTCCAGAACATCACGTACACGACGAAGAGGACGATCACGGTCCCGACGGTGATGCACAGCTCGCTGAACGTTCTGACGATCAGTCGCACCGCCACCGGCCGGGCCTCCCCGCAATCAGCTCACAGGCTTCGCGTAGTGGAGATCCACTGTGCCGGAGTAGCCGGGAAGAGTCACCGCCCTGTGCTCGTCCACTTTCCAGCCGAGCCCGTACGCCTTCACGTACAGCTGGTAGTTCTGGACGGCGGGCGCGTCGGCGAGCGCCGCGGTCAGCTTCCCCCGGTCGCCCACAGCGGTGATCTTGTACGGGGGTGAGTAGACGCGACCCTGGAGGATCAGGGTGTTGCCCACGCAGCGCACGGCGCTGGTGGAGATGAGCCGCTGGTCCATCACCTGGATGCCCCGGGCACCGCCCTTCCACAGGGCGTTGACGACGGCCTGGAGGTCCTGCTGGTGGATGACGAGGTCGTTGGCCTGCGGTTCGGGGTAGCCGGGGGCGGCCTGGGCGTTCGGCGGGGCGTCGTTGAGGGTGACGGTCAGGCCCGGCCCCGCGATCTCGGAGGTCCCGGCGGCCGCCTCCAGGGCACGCAGTTTGGCGTCCTCGGCGCTGGTGGAGCCGTCGTCGCGGGCGGCGAGGGCGTCGACCTGACCGCGCAGGGCGGCGGTGGACTCGTCCAGTCCGGCGTTCTTGTGGCTGCGCTCCTCGATCAGGTCGGAGAGCCTCAGCAGGGAGGCGTCCGTCCGGATGTTGGTGCCCTTCGCGGTGTTGAAACTGGTCACGAAGATCAGTCCGGCGAGGGCGAAGACGGCAGCGGTCAGCACCCGGACGGGGCGCCACCCAGCGGTTCGGCCCGGCCCGGGGGATGAGTCGGCGGAATTGCTCAACGTACCCTGATCCCCTTCGGTGCCGCGGAACCACTACGCTAACGGACGCCCGGGGGACGCAGTGGTCCTCCTACGTCACAGTCGTCCCGCCCCGGCGCCAGCCACAGTTCCCTGCGCGGTCACGCAGCGCATCGACAGGAGAGTCCCTCGTGCCGAAGTCACGTATCCGCAAGAAGGCCGACTTCACGCCCCCGCCCGCCAAGCAAGCCACCAACATCAAGCTGACCAATCGCAGCTGGGTGGCTCCCGTGATGCTGGCACTGTTCGCGATCGGGCTGGTGTGGATCGTCGTCTTCTACGTCACCGACGGCACGCTGCCGGTGAAGTCCATCAACAACTGGAACATCGTGGTGGGCTTCGGCTTCATCGCGGCCGGGTTCGGCGTCTCCACGCAGTGGAAGTAGCTTCTCCCCGCTCTGCCAGTCAAGCCTTGCCCTGAACTTATCCACAGCGTTGTGCACAGCACTGGATAACTTACGAAGATCTGTGGATAACTCCAGGGCAGGTTGACGCCGGTGTGACTGCGGCGCCCCTGCCGGAAGCGCGCCCCGCCCCTCACTCCCGCTGGAAAAGCCCAGCTCAGGAGTGAGGGGCGCAGTCGTTCTCCACCAGGTGCACAAGATCCGGCACTCGCTGTGGATAACTCTGGGGAAAGCTTTTCGGGAAGCTCGTCCACAGCCCTCGTCGCTCAGGTGAGCGCGGCCGAGCGGGCGAGGACCATACCCAGATCGATCAGGAGCACCAGTCCACAGGCCGTGTACTGGACGACGTTCCGCCGGGCCCTCGGGGCGTGCAGCAGTCCGTAGGCGACCAGGGCGCCGCCGACGAGGCCGCCGATGTGCGCCTCCCAGGAGATTCCGGGGCGGGTGAAGGTCAGCAGCAGCGACAGGCCCACGAAGAGGATCACCGGCCGCATGTCCAGCCGCTGGCGGCGGGTGAGCACCGCCCAGGCGCCGATCAGGCCGAAGACGATGCCCGAGGCGCCCAGCGAGGGCTGGTTCGCCGGGGAGAGCAGATAGGCGAGCGCGGAGCCGGAGAGGCCGGAGAGCAGACAGAGCGTGGCGTAGCGGATCCGGCCGAGCTCCGGCTCCACGATCCCGCCGATGACCCAGAGACCCAGCATGTTGAAGACGAAGTGCGCGACCTCCTGGTGGAGAGCCGTCGAGGTGATCAGCCGGTACCACTCGCCGTCCGCGACCCCGACCACCTCGGTGAGCGACGGGCTGAAGGCGTAGCCGATCAGCGACAGCTCGTCCACGACCCGGTCTCCGGCCGCCTGGACGGCGATGAAGAGGGCGAGGTTGATCGCGATGAGGATCTTGGTGACCAGGCGCCCGTCGGACGCCACCCGGCCGCCGGCGAGCGTACGGGGCTGGTTGGCGTCGGGTGCGTGGCCCGTGCCGGAGCCGTTGCGTACGCAGTCCGGGCACTGGAAGCCGACGGAGGCGGAGACCATGCACTGCGGGCAGATCGGCTTGTCGCAGCGGGTGCAGCGGATGCCTGTCTCGACGTCCGGGTGGCGGTAACAGCGCGGCATGCCGGACTGCGGCTCCATGGAGATCCCTCCCGAGGAGATGGGGCGACGAGGCGGCGCCCCGCCCTCCTGATACGGATGAGCGGGGCGGAAAGGTTCCCTGGCGGGGGGCCGGCCGGCTGTCCGGTCAGCGGGTTCCTCCGGTCAGCGCGTCTCGATGACGACGGACTCCAGGACCACGTCGTCGAGGGGGCGCTGGGTGTTGGCGTTGACCGGCGCCGCGGCGATCGTGTCGACGACCTTCTTGCTCGCCGCGCCGACGACCTCGCCGAAGATGGTGTGCTTGCGGTTCAGCCAGGTCGTGGCCCCGACCGTGATGAAGAACTGAGAGCCGTTCGTGCCCGGGCCCGCGTTGGCCATCGCCAGCAGATAGGGACGGTCGAAGAAGAGCTCCGGGTGGAACTCGTCGGCGAACTCGTACCCCGGTCCGCCCGTGCCGTTCCCCAGCGGATCGCCGCCCTGGATCATGAAGCCCTCGATGACCCGGTGGAAGACGGTGCCGTCGTACAGGCGGTCCGTGGTGACATCGCCGGTGGCCGGGTGCGTCCACTCCCGCTCGCCCTTGGCGAGTTCGGTGAAGTTTCTGACCGTCTTGGGGGCGTGGTTCGGCAGCAGCCGAATCTCGATGTCGCCCAGGTTGGTCTTGAGAGTGGCGTAGAGCTGCTCGGCCACGGTCCGCCTTCCGTAAGTCTCCACTGACGCGCATCGCATCCTCGCACGGAAGAGACAGGGGGATGCCCCGGATGCCCGCCCCGCATGCCGGACCGCGATCGGGCAGGCATGATTTCGAAATGGGTGGAAAGGCGAAATACCGACACCGCCACCGAGGAGGAGGATCCCGTGACCCGGATGGACAGCGTGCGCGCCGCGACCGATTCGGCCAAGGACAGCGTGCTGCACGCCGCGGAAGTGGTGGCGCCCTATGCGAGCACGGCCAAGGAACAGGCCTCGCAGTACGCCGGCACGGCCAAGGACCACGCCGCGCTCTATGCGCACGAGGCGCGCGTCCGGCTCGCGCCGAAAGTCTCGAAGGCCGCTCAGCAGGCCCGTAAGCAAGCTCGTGTGCAGTACAAGTGCCATGTGGCACCTCATGTACCGCCGCGGGTCGACGAGGCCGCGCAACGTGCCGCGATCGTCACCCGCAAGGCCGCCCGTCAGGCGGCCGACTACACCGTTCCGCGTGTCGAGCACGCGGTCGCCGCGACCGGTCCGGCCCTCGATGAGGCCGGGTCGCGTTCGGTGGCCGCCTGGGCCGCGCTACGCGGACAGGTGACACCGAAGGAGATTCGGAAGATCGTGAGGAAGCATGAGCGTCGGGCCAAGGCCGGACGCGTCGCCATCGGACTCGCGGTCCTCGCTGTGGCGCTCGGCGGCGCCTTCGCCGCCTGGAAGTGGTGGGACAAGCAGGCCAACCCGGACTGGCTGGTCGAACCGCCGGCTCCTACCGAGGTCGATGAGGGGGCGGAACCGTCGTCCCGTACGTCGCCGCTGTCGTCCGTCGACGGCAGTGGAGCTCTCGATCCCGAGGTGGAGGCCAAGGAGGCCGAAGCCGATACCGACACGGACCGCGACGAGCGTCGCTGACCGTCGGCTGTCTCCGCGTTTCGCGGTGGGTCGTAGGTCGTGGGGCACGGGGAGCACGAACTCCCTGCGCCCTACGCCTTCGCGGCGAGCGCGATGTCCGTCAGCTCCGTCTGGTCCGCGAGCGTCGTCTCGTCCGCGGCGTCGGCGGCCAGGTGGCGGACGGAGGGCGAGGAGTTGTGCGCCTCGGCGCCGATGCGCTGCTTGATGGTGGGCGGCAGGGAGCGGTCGCGGACCCAGGGCCACTGATGCGCCGCCCGCTGTGCCGGTACGACGGCCTGGGTGCGCGCAGCGGCGGTGGCGGCCGAGGCCGGCTCCTCCGGCTGCTGAACGGCGGGAGCCTGCGCGGCGGTGGCGGTGGACGCCAGGCCGACGGAGGCGAGCAGGGCGAAGAGTACGGAGATGAAGGCGGTCCAGAACTGCTTGACCTTGGCGGTGGCCATGGCCCCTCGCTTTCGTGACGTTCTCGGATGGTGCATTTCGATTTGCGCGCTTTTCGTACCTTCCTCATGATGTGGACGGGCGCCTCGATTTCTCGGAGCGACGCCGTCACCGCGCAGTTCTTCCGATGAACACCACCCGTACGGCTCAGCGGACTCCCACGAGCTCTGTGGCCTCGTCGGTGGCGGTCGCCTGCGCGCGCGCCTTCTCGGCCCACCGGACCGCGGGCTTCGTCGCCGCCGAGGCGGCCAGGAAGATCCCGCCGAGCACCAGCCAGCCGGGCACGCCCCAGGTCACCAGGAGCGTGGTGACGAGCAGCGGGCCCAGCGTCCGCGCGACCGGGACACCGGTGCCGTAGAAGCCCTGGTACTGGCCGATCCGGCCGGCCGGGGCGAGGGCGAAGCCGATCTGCCAGGAACCGGCGGAGTGACGCATCTCCGCGGCGACCTGGAGCGCCGCGCCGAGGGCGAGCACGGCGACGGTCGTCCACGGCCCGAGGCCTGCCGCCGTCACCGCGAACACGGCGCAGGAGGCGAGCATGACGACGCCGGACCGGCCCACCGCGCGCGTGGCCTGCGGAAGCCCGGTCACCGACCTGGCCGTCCGTACCTGGAAGAGCATCACGGCCGCGGTGTTGAGGACGAACAGCGCCGAGACGACCCAGCCGGGCGCCGACGTGCGCTCCACGATCCACAGCGGCAGGGCGAGGCTGAGCAACGGGAGCCGCAGGAGCAGCAACGCGTTGAGGAAGGTGAGCAGCGCGTACGGGCGATCGCGGAGCACCGCGAGGCGCGGTTCTCCGCCGGTCGCCGCCGGGGTGGCGGGCACCGACGGCAGTCCGCGCAGCACCAGTGCGCAGAGCAGGAAGCCGGCCGCGTCCAGCGCGAAGACGGACAGGTAGGCGGTGCGGGTGCCGGCGTGCAGGGCGAGTCCACCGATCCCGGCGCCGACGGCGAGGCCGGCGTTGAGGGTGGACTGCAGCTTGGCCAGGACCTCCGTACGGGCCGAGGGCTCGACCAGACCGGCGAGCAGCGCCTGGCGGGCGGCGGCGAGGCCGCTCTGGGCCGTGGAGTACACCGCGGCCACGATCATGAAAGCCAGGAGGGAGCGGATGAAGAGGAACGATCCGACGGCCGCCGCGGTGGCGAGCGCGAGCAGGACGGCGGTCCCGCGCGGTCCGCGCCGGTCGGCGAGGTGTCCGAGCGCGACGCCCGCGACCGAGCCGACGGCCCAGGCGAGCGTGAGGCCGATACCGATCTGCGCGGCGGAGAGACCGACGATCCGGGTGAAGTAGAGCGCCGAGGAGACGTAGAAGGCGCCGTCGCCGATCGAGTTGCTCAACTGGGCGAGAAGGAGCGCTCGGGGAGCCCGGGAGGCCCGCGGAGCCCGGAAAGAGGTGTTCGGCATGGACACGACGCTAGGAGTCCGTGGCCCAGCCTGACAGGTCCATTACGAGGCCCTGGGCTTGGGCCAATCCGTCGACTGCCGACCTGTCCCCCTCGGCGCCGCACCGACTCCCCGGCGCCTCCTGGGTCGGGCGCACCGGCCTCACACACCGAAAAATGCCCCCCGACACCGCGTTTCCGCAGGTCAGAGGGCATTCGGGGAGTGGAGCCTAGGGGAGTCGAACCCCTGACATCTGCCATGCAAAGACAGCGCTCTACCAACTGAGCTAAGGCCCCGGAACGAGAACAGAGTACCGGGTCACCCCCTCATTCCCGCAAAAGGATTGGGACTCCCCGTCGGCGACCACGCTCCGTAAGATGCTGATCGAGGTTCGCAGTGGCGAACCGCAGGGATGGGGAGAAGCAATGGACACAGCGCAGCAGGAAGCCACGGCAAGAGCCAGAGAGCTTCAGCGCAGTTGGTACGGAGAGCCACTGGGGGCGCTCTTCCGTCGCCTGATCGACGATCTCGGGCTCAATCAGGCACGGCTCGCGGCCGTGCTCGGTCTTTCGGCGCCCATGCTCTCCCAGCTGATGAGCGGCCAGCGGGCCAAGATCGGCAACCCGGCCGTCGTGCAGCGTGTCCAGGCCCTTCAGGAGCTCGCCGGGCTGGTCGCGGACGGCAGCGTCAGCGCGGCCGAGGCCACCGACCGCATGGACGAGATCAAGAAGTCCCAGGGCGGCTCCGTGCTGACCGGCACCAGCCAGACCACGACCAGCTCGGGCGCGCCGACCGTGCGCCGCGTGGTGCGCGAGATCCAGTCGCTGCTGCGCTCGGTCGCGGCGGCCGGCGACATCATCGATGCGGCCGACTCCCTCGCCCCGGCCCACCCGGAACTGGCAGAGTTCCTCCGGGTGTACGGCGCCGGGCGCACCGCGGACGCGGTCGCGCACTACGAGTCGCACCAGAACTGACGTAGAGCAGCCGGGTTCGGCACAGGCGGCAGAACGAGACGGCACGACGGGGAGCGGGCGCAGCGCAATGGGTGAGGTCTTCGCTGGTCGGTACGAGCTGATCGACCCGATCGGACGCGGTGGCGTCGGCGCGGTGTGGCGCGCCTGGGACCATCGACGCCGCCGCTATGTGGCGGCCAAGGTGCTCCAGCAGAGCGACGCCCACACACTGCTCCGCTTCGTCCGGGAGCAGGCGCTCAGGATCGATCACCCCCATGTCCTCGCCCCGGCCAGCTGGGCCGCGGACGACGACAAGGTGCTGTTCACCATGGATCTGGTGGCCGGCGGGTCTCTGGCGCACGTGATCGGGGACTACGGTCCGCTGCCGCCGCGCTTCGTCTGCACCCTGCTGGACCAGCTGCTCTCCGGACTTGCCGCGGTGCACGCGGAGGGGGTCGTGCACCGCGACATCAAGCCGGCGAACATCCTGCTCGACGTCACCGGAGCCGGGCGGCCGCATCTGCGGCTGTCCGATTTCGGCATCTCGATGCGCAAGGGCGAACCCCGCCTGACCGAAACCAACTACGTGGTGGGTACGCCCGGTTACTTCGCTCCCGAGCAGATGCTGGGCGCGGAGCCGGACTTCCCGGCCGACCTCTTCGCGGTCGGCCTGGTCGCGCTCTATCTGCTCCAGGGCCAGAAGCCCGATTCCCGTGCCCTGATCGAGTACTTCATGGCGCACGGGACCCCGGGAGCGCCGGAAGGCATTCCGGAGCCGCTGTGGCAGGTGCTCGCGGGCCTGCTCCAGCCGGACCCGCAGGCCCGCTTCAAGACGGCGACGGGCGTGCGCAAGGCGCTGACCTCGGCGATCGAGATGCTGCCCGAGGCCCGCCCGGACGAGGAGCCGGTCGAGGTCTTCGACCAGATCGGCCCGCTGCCCGCCGGATTCGGCCCGAACGGCCCGGAGCCCCAGGCCCCGGCCCAGCCCGCGGCCACCCCCGCCTCCGTACAGCCTCATACACAGCCGCAGACAGAGGGCCAGGCCCAGCCACAGCAGCCCGTGCCGACGCCGAGCCCCTCCGAGACGGGCAGCTTCCACCTGTCCCCGCCCCCTCAGCCGGTCGCCGCCCCCACGCAGCCCCCGGTCACCGCCCCTTCCGCGCATGCGGCCTCCCCCCATCCCGCCGCGCCGGACTTCGCCCAGGCCCCGACGGCCGCGGTGTCGTTCAATCAAGCCTCCACTCGTCAATACACCGCTCACGCCCATCAGGTTCCCGCGCGGGCCGCTTCCGCCGCCCCGGTCCCGGCAAAGCGACCGGGACCGCCCCCGAAGGTGGCGATCCCGGTTCTGGTCGTCGCGCTGATCTGCTTCGCCGTCGGCATCTGGGCACTCACCCAGACCTGACCGGCCGGACCCGGTCGGCGAGCCCGCCCCGCCGACCGGGCGGCCCCGGCCTACCAGGCCGTCGGCGGCCCGAACTGCGGCGGCCCGTCCTGCGGCGTCGCCCGCGCCGCCCGGCGCCGCCCGGCGAGCGTCCACAGGCCGAGCCCGACGATCAGTACGGTTCCGGCACCGATCCCGGCCGCCGCGACCAAGGCCATGCTGTCGTTCTTCTGCGCCTGCGGCCCGCTCGCACCGCTGGCCGCCGCGTCCCGGTCGTCGTCGGTGACCTTGAAGACGCCCGCGTCCCCGTCGTAAGCAGGACCCGCCTTCGCCGTGCCGGAGACGTTCACCCGCAGGGTCAGCGGCACCGGCTTGTCGCCGTACTCCTTGGCGACCTCCGGGCTGAGCGTGGCCGACAGGTAGTACCAGCCCGCGAACCGCAGCGCGTTGGTGTAGCTGTTGGAGGAGTAACGGTTCTCGAAGGCGACCGGCCGGTGCGGGTCGAGAGCGAGCGTCGCCTGCTTGCCGTCGTAGCTGAGGGTGTCCTCGTCGACATGGCCGCGGGCCGGGTTGTCGAGCGACAGGACCAGCGCGTTGCTCACATACGTCGTGGCGCCCGAGGGGCTGCTGCCGAGCTCCGCGGTGGCGAAGAGCTGCTGCCCCCAGTCGACGGGGACCCGGTAGAAGAGCGTCTGCCCGGGCTTGATGTCGGCACGCCACTCGCCCTGCTTCAGCGAGGTGGCGTCGTGGAAGCCCGCGGCGCCCTGCCGCTTCTGCGGTCCGCCGGCGGGCGGCGGGGGCGAGGAGGAGGGCCAGTTCTCGGGCAGCTCGGTGGGCCCGGTCTGCTTCACCCCGGGCTCGGTGAGGTACCGGATCTCCAGTTCCCAGTCGTCGGGCGTGGAGACGGCCTTGGAGGTCCGCTCGACCAGCACGTAGTAGGCGCCCGCCTGCTGACAGGTCGAGCTGTCGGCCTCGATCGTGCGGTGGGCGTAGGCGGTGATGGGCCGGGTGAACCCGGCGGACCCGAACGCCGTGTCCTGGTAGCCGCACTGCGCGTTGGAGCCGTCCTGCAGGCTGACTTTGATGCCGTCGCCGTACTCCACCTTGCCGCCGGCCTTGGGGACGGCGACGACCGACACGTACGCGTTCTGTTTCGCGTCCAGATCGACCCGGTAGTAGAGCTTGCCGTCCTTCTTGATGCTGTCGTGGTAGCTCTGCCCGGCCTTCAACTGCTGGGCGTCCAGGCTGGATGCGGCGCCCTTGACCTGCGTGGCGCCACCGTCGAAGGCGTACGGGTCCTCGCCGGCCGCCCATGCCGCGCCCGGCAGCACCGCGGCCGTGAACACCGCCGCCGCACCCGCCGCCGCGACCAGGGACCCGGCCGCCCGCATCCTCCCGCGCTGCCTCTTCACGCGCCTGTTCACGCGCCTCTCCTCGTGTCCGTAGCCGTCCCGCCCCGTACCCGCTTCACAACGAACACCGCCGCCGCGATCAGTACGACGGCGCCGCCCGCCGCCCCGGCGGCCCCGGTGACGGTCCATCCTGCCCCGCCCGTCCCTCCGCTGTCTGCGCGCGCGGACGATTCGCCCTGGTTGTCGGTCTTTCCGGCCACCGGCGCCGCGCCGTGTTCCGGCCCGGTCAGCTCCTCGCCGAGGACCGCGACCCGCAGGACCATGGCGATCTGCGGGTTCCGGGCGATCTCGGCGGCCTCGGCGCCGAGCGTGACGGCGATGTAGAAGCCGCCGGTGGTGTGCACCGGGACGACGTTGGCGTTGCTCTCATACCGGTTGGTCCAGGCGACGGGCACCGTACCCATGCTCAGCGCGGTGGGACGGCCGTCGTACGTGGTCTGGGAGCCGAACTCTCCGGTCCCGCCGCCGACGGGGTGGCGTGCGGGTGTGTAGACCTGCGTGCCGCCGTACGACCTCACCGACGAAGAGCCGTCGACGGTGGGCTCGTTGGCGAACTCGACGTCGTAGCGCAGCTGCTGTCCCCAGCCGACCGGCACCTTGTACCAGAGGGTCTGCGAGGGCAGGAGCCGGTCGCGCCAGACGCCCCGCCCGAGCTCCCGGGCGTCGTTGAAGCCGGTCCCGCCGCGGACGTCCTTCGGATCGCCGGTGGGCAGGACGGCCTCCTTGCCGCCGGCTCCGTACTCCGGCTGCGACTGCGCCGGGGTGACTCCGGCCCGCAGCGGCTTCTCGACGCCGAGGACCAGCTCCAGCGGCCAGCGGGCCGCGTCCGAGTCGGGCTTGCTGGTGCGCTCGATGACGAACCAGTAGCGGCCCGCCTTGTCGCAGGTCGAGTACCGCTTCTCGGTGGGGATGCGGGAGACGGCCGAAGTGAGCGGGACGGCTCCCTCGTTCTGGTGAAAGATCTCGCTGTCGGTCGCGCAGTTGCCCTCACCGCCGGCGTGGGCGTAGACGAGGGCGGTGCTCAGCTTGTCGACGGTGTCCACGGCCGCTCCGGGCTGCGGCACGGCCGTCGCCGAGAGATCCACCGTCGAGACGTCGTCCACGTCGACGGCGTAGTACCGCTTCTCACCGGGCCCGATGGTGTCCAGGTACTGCCCCGGCACGAGTGCGGGCGCCCGGTCGCTCGTCGGGGTGCCCGCGATCTGCTCGCCCCGCAGCCGGTAGCCGTCCGCCGAGAGCCGTGCGGCCCGCTGGAGCTGGCGGGCGAGCGCGTCGGCGTCGGGCGCGTCGTAGTAACGGCCGTTGCCCGCCTCGGCGATGCACTCCAGCTGCTTGCGCGCCGCGCCCTTCACCTGGAAGCCGACGGTGTCGATCCGCAGTCCGATGCCGTCCTTGGCGAGCTGGGCGGCGACCTCGCAGGGCTTGGGAGTGCCGCAGGTGTCCTCGCCGTCGGAGATCAGCAGGATCGTGCGCGTGGCGATCGTTCCGCCGGAGGGCCCGGGAAGGTCCTGGGCGGCCTTCTGGAGCGAGAGCCCGATAGGGGTGTCCCCGGTGGCCTTCAGCGCCGCGACGGCGGCCTTGAGCCCGGCCCGGTCCAGCGGCGCGACGGGCCGGACGAGCCGGGTGTCCGTGCATCCCTGGGGCCGGTCGGCGCCGTAGACCCGCAGTCCGGTGGGATGCCGGTCGGGCAGGCCGTCGACGACGGTCCCCACGGCGGTGCGCGCCGCCTCCATCCTCGTACGTCCCGAGCCGTCGTCGTCGCCCATGGAGCCGGACGAGTCGAGCACCATCACCAGGCTGCCGGCCCCCGACGCCTCCCCCTCGGCCGCGGCCGCTCCCGGTGCCGGCGCGAGCAGCAGGGCGAGCAAAGCCCCCACCACCCAGCCGGTCGCTGTACGTCGCACTCTCATGCCATCGCCCCCCTTGACCGCGATCACTCAACTTTGCTCTTGCAACCTAGTGATTTGCGTAGGCGAACTCAAGAGGGGCGGTGTCACGGTCCTGAAACAGCGCGAAGCCCCGGCCGCTCGAACGCGGCCGGGGCTTCACCCTCAGACAATGTGCGACTCAGACACCCGAACCTGCGGGCACGGAGTCGGTCGCCTCCGTCCACAGATCCTGCTCGGCGCGATCCGCCTGGATCTGGCGGTACACGAGGAGCCCGCCGATGGCGGCCAGTGCGACCAGGAGAAGCTTCTTCACCGCGCGACCTCGTCTTTCGTTGACGTAGGAGACTTCTGACGCCCACTCTACACACCGACCGATACCGATCGGTGACCTAGGCAGGGCCTGTGGCGTGAAATGCAATCGGCCCGAACGGGTGAACCGTCCGGGCCGATCGACGCTGGAGGGCCACCAGGAGGTCAACCTGCGGCTCCGTCCCCATCGGACCGGAGCGGGGCGACCATCGACGTCGACCTGACCGGTTCGACTTCCCCCGCCCTCCGCCGGGAGCCTCCGGGCCTTCCCGGCATGCGCTTGAGGAGGCGGAACACGAAGGGGACGGTCAACCAGACGTTCCATGCCGTCCACAGCCAGAAGATGACCGCCTTGACGGTCTCCCAGACGCCCCACTGCCCACCGGGGCCATCGAGCATGAACAGAACGGCCGGCACCCACAGCCCCCACGCCTTGGCCACCCTTGGCCTCGGCCTTGAGGGTCCCCACCGGGCTTCCCGCGCCATCCATGTCCACTCCGTTCGGCCGGCCCCGCTCCATCCGGCGACCTGCCGCCATACATACCGAAGACCCCCAACCGTGACCGGTTGGGGGTCTTCATGCTGTGGGGCTAACAGGATTTGAACCTGTGGCCTCATCCTTATCAGGGATGCGCTCTAACCAACTGAGCTATAGCCCCGCCGCGCTCTGCGGTGTGTGTCCCGCGCGCTGACTCCTGAAGATTAGCGCACGTGGGGGCCAGTCCCAAAATCGGTTCCTCGGCCCCCACCGCGGCGCTACTCGTCCTCGGCCAGCGTCAGCTCCACGCCGCCCACGAAACCGGCGGACAGGTTGTAGATGAACGCCCCGAGGGTCGCCAGCGCGGTCATCAGGACCACGTCGATCACGGCGATCACCGAGGTGAACATGAGTACGCGCGGCAGCGAGAGGAACGACTGCAGATCGAAGCCGTTGGACTCGTTCGAGCCCGTCGCCTCGCTGATCGTGCCGCCGACGGTCGAGAAGACGCCCATGGCGTCCATGACCATCCACAGCACCGAGGCGGCCACGACCGTGCAGACGCCCAGCGCGATGGAGAGAAGGAAGCTCACCTTCATCACCGACCACGGGTCGGCCTTCGCCACCCGCAGCCGCGCCTTGCGCGTACGGGGCGTGGTGCGGGCCCCCGTACGCGGACGGCGCACCGCACCGGTGTTCTGACCACCCGTGCCGGCGGCCGGCGCCTGAGCACCGTACGCCTGCGGCGGGTGGTAGGGCCCGCTCGGCTGCTGCGCTCCCGCGCGATCGCCGGGCAGCGGCCCGTTGTACGTCTCGTACGAGGGCCCCTGCCCTCGGGTGTCCGTCACCGCAACCCCCTGGGAGTCCGTGGCGGAACCACGGGCACCGTTCGCTCCAGCAGAAGCTCCGGCAGCCGCCGAACCGGCGCCCGTGGATCCACTCACGCTCTACTCCTCGTGCTCCCCGGCCGAGGGCTGGGTGCCCTCGGCTGCCTCGACCGCGATCGCGGCCTCGACGCCATCGCCGTCAGCGGCAGCTTCGACCTCTTCGGCCTCGCTGCCCGCCTCGGCGTTCCGTGCGATGCCGACGACGGCATCGCGCTTGCCCAGGTTGATCAGCTGGACGCCCATGGTGTCACGGCCGGTCTCCCTGACTTCGTTGACGCGCGTACGAATCACACCGCCGGACAGCGTGATGGCGAGGATCTCATCCGTCTCCTCGACCACCAGCGCGCCCACGAGCGAGCCGCGGTCCTCCACGATCTTGGCGGCCTTGATACCGAGGCCACCACGACCCTGGACGCGGTACTCGTCGACGTTGGTCCGCTTCGCGTACCCACCGTCGGTGGCGGTGAAGACGAACGTACCCGGCCTGACGACATTCATCGAGAGCAGCTCGTCGCCCTCGCGGAAACTCATGCCCTTGACGCCGGACGTCGCCCGTCCCATGGGACGGAGCGCGTCGTCCGTCGCGGTGAACCGGATCGACTGCGCCTTCTTGCTGATGAGCAGCAGATCGTCCTCCGCCGACACCAGCTCGGCACCGATCAGCTCGTCGTCGCCGCCGTCCTCGGTCTCCCGGAGGTTGATCGCGATGACACCACCGGAACGCGGCGAGTCGTAGTCCTTCAGCGCGGTCTTCTTCACCAGACCGGCCTTGGTGGCGAGCACCAGGTACGGCGCGGCCTCGTAGTCGCGGATCGCCAGGATCTCGGCGATCTGCTCGTCCGGCTGGAAGGCCAGCAGGTTGGCGACGTGCTGACCGCGCGCGTCCCGGCCGGCGTCCGGAAGCTCGTACGCCTTGGCCCGGTAGACCCGGCCCTTGTTGGTGAAGAAGAGCAGCCAGTGGTGGGTCGTGGAGACGAAGAAGTGGTCGACGATGTCGTCCTGCTTCAGCTTCGTACCGCGCACGCCCTTGCCGCCGCGCTTCTGCGAGCGGTAGTCCTCGGTCTTCGTCCGCTTCACATAGCCGCCACGCGTGATGGTGACGACGATGTCCTCCTCGGCGATCAGGTCCTCGATGGACATGTCACCGTCGAAGGGCACCAGCTTGGAGCGGCGGTCGTCGCCGAACTTCTCGACGATCAGCGCCAGCTCCTCGCTGACGATCTGACGCTGACGCTCCTCGGAGGCGAGGATCGCGTTGTACTCGTTGATCTTCGCCTGGAGCTCGTCGTGCTCGGCGACGATCTTCTGCCGCTCCAGGGCGGCGAGCCGGCGCAGCTGCATCTCGAGGATGGCGTTGGCCTGGATCTCGTCGATCTGCAGCAGGCCCATCAGGCCCTCGCGCGCGACCTCGACCGTGTCGCTGCGGCGGATGAGCGCGATGACCTCGTCGATCGCGTCCAGCGCCTTCAGCAGACCGCGCAGGATGTGCGCACGCTCCTCGGCCTTGCGCAGCCGGAAGCGGGTCCGGCGCACGATGACCTCGATCTGGTGCGTCACCCAGTGGCGGATGAACGCGTCCAGCGAGAGCGTGCGCGGCACACCGTCGACGAGCGCCAGCATGTTCGCGCCGAAGTTCGTCTGCAGATCGGTGTGCTTGTACAGGTTGTTGAGGACGACCTTGGCGACGGCGTCGCGCTTGAGCACGATGACGAGCCGCTGGCCGGTACGGGACGAGGTCTCGTCGCGGACGTCGGCGATGCCGCCGACCTTGCCGTCCTTCACCAGGTCGGCGATCTTCTGCGCCAGGTTGTCCGGGTTCACCTGGTAGGGGAGCTCCGTGACCACCAGGCACTGGCGGTTCTGGATCTCCTCCACCTCGACGACCGCGCGCATCGTGATCGAGCCACGGCCGGTGCGGTACGCCTCCTCGATGCCCTTGCGGCCCACGACCAGCGCACCGGTCGGGAAGTCCGGGCCCTTGATCCGCTCGATGAGCGCGTCGAGGAGCTCCTCGTGGCTGGCCTCAGGGTGCTCCAGCGCCCACTGGGCACCGGCCGCGACCTCGCGCAGGTTGTGCGGCGGGATGTTGGTCGCCATACCGACCGCGATACCGGCCGAGCCGTTGATCAGCAGGTTGGGGATACGCGCCGGCAGAACCGTCGGCTCCTGGTTGCGGCCGTCGTAGTTGTCCTGGAAGTCGACGGTCTCC
The DNA here is from genome assembly GCF_055596705.1 of Streptomyces sp. NPDC039609. Classification (NCBI taxonomy): domain Bacteria; kingdom Bacillati; phylum Actinomycetota; class Actinomycetes; order Kitasatosporales; family Streptomycetaceae; genus Streptomyces; species Streptomyces sp. NPDC039609. Next base: position 122,454 of record NZ_JBVIUJ010000007.1, on the reverse strand, counting down.
TCGTCGATGTCCCGGAGCATCTCCATCGACAGCGGCATCAGCTTGCACTCGGTGTACCGCATGGCGGCGGCCGGGTCGTTGCCCGGGGAACCGAAGTTGCCGTTGGAGTCCACCAGCGGCATCCGCATCGACCAGGGCTGGGCCAGGCGGACGAGCGCGTCGTAGATGGAGGAGTCGCCGTGCGGGTGGTACGTACCCATGACGTCGCCGACGACGCGGGCGCACTTGTAGAAGCCCTTCTCGGGCCGGTAGCCGCCGTCGTACATCGCGTACAGCACGCGCCGGTGCACGGGCTTGAGGCCGTCCCGGACGTCGGGCAGCGCACGCGACACGATGACGGACATCGCGTAGTCGAGGTACGAGCGCTGCATCTCGGTCTCGAGCCCGACCGGCTCGATGCGCAGCACCGGCTCTTCTTCTTCAGTGGTCACAGGGGGGTTCTCGTCGGCCATTGCTGGTCGTCAGTCCTTTCGTACGGTCAGCTGAGACCGACTCAGATGTCGAGGAAGCGAACGTCCTTGGCGTTGCGCTGGATGAACGAACGCCGGGCCTCGACGTCCTCACCCATCAGCACCGAGAACAGGTCGTCCGCCTGGGCCGCGTCGTCCAGGGTCACCTGGCCGAGGACACGGTGGTCCACGTCCATCGTGGTGACGCGCAGCTCCTCGGCGTTCATCTCGCCCAGACCCTTGAAGCGCTGGATCGAGTCTTCCTTGATCCGCTTGCCGTTCCGCTTGCCCAGCTCGACCAGCGCGTCGCGCTCGCGGTCCGAGTACGCGTACTCGAAGTCGTCCCGGCCCCACTTGATCTTGTAGAGCGGCGGGCGGGAGAGGTAGACGTGACCGGCCTCGACCAGCGGACGCATGAAGCGGAAGAGGAAGGTCAGCAGCAGCGTGTTGATGTGCTGGCCGTCGACGTCGGCGTCCGCCATCAGAATGATCTTGTGATAGCGGAGCTTCTCGATGTCGAAGTCCTCGTGGACTCCGGTGCCGAAGGCCGAGATCAGCGCCTGGACCTCGGTGTTCTGCAGGATCTTGTCGATCCGCGCCTTCTCGACGTTCAGGATCTTGCCGCGGATCGGCAGGATGGCCTGGTACATCGGGTTACGGCCGGACTTGGCCGAGCCGCCGGCGGAGTCACCCTCGACGATGAAGATCTCGCACTTGGTGGGGTCGTTCGACTGGCAGTCGCTCAGCTTGCCCGGGAGGGACGCCGACTCCAGCAGACCCTTGCGTCGGGTCAGGTCGCGCGCCTTGCGGGCCGCCACGCGCGCGGTGGCCGCCTGGATCGACTTGCGGATGATGTCCGCGGCCTCGACCGGGTTGCGGTCGAACCAGTCGTTGAGGTGCTCGTGGACGATCTTCTGGACGAAGGTCTTGGCCTCCGTGTTGCCCAGCTTCGTCTTCGTCTGGCCCTCGAACTGCGGCTCGCCCAGCTTGATCGAGATGATCGCCGTCAGACCCTCGCGGATGTCCTCACCCGTGAGGTTGTCGTCCTTCTCGCGCAGCAGCTTCTTGTCCCGCGCGTAGCGGTTCACCAGGCCCGTCAGCGCGGCCCGGAAGCCCTCCTCGTGCGTACCGCCCTCATGCGTGTGGATCGTGTTCGCGAAGGAGTACACACCCTCGCTGTACTGCGAGTTCCACTGCATCGCGATCTCGACCGAGAGCGTGCGCTCCTTGTCCTCGGCCTCGACGTCGATGACGGTCGGGTGGATCAGCTCGCCCTTGCGCGAGTTGAGGTACTTCACGAAGTCGACGATGCCGCCCTCGTAGTGGTACTTCACCGTGCGCGCGGTGGGCTCGGCGGCCGCCTCGGCGTCCGGGTCGTCGGCGCCGACGGTCGCCTTCGCGGACTCGCGCTCGTCGGTGAGGGCGATGGTGAGGCCCTTGTTGAGGAACGCCATCTCCTGGAAGCGGCGCGAGAGCGTCTCGAAGGAGTACTCGGTCGTCTCGAAGATGTCCGGGTCGGACCAGAACGTGACCGAGGTACCGGTCTCGTCGGTCTCCTCGTGCTGCGCGAGGGGCGCGGTCGGGACGCCCATCTTGTAGTCCTGCGTCCAGCGGTGGCCGTCGGTCTTGATCTCCACCGAGACCTTGGTGGAGAGGGCGTTGACGACGGAGACGCCGACGCCGTGCAGACCGCCGGAGACCGCGTAGCCGCCGCCGCCGAACTTGCCGCCCGCGTGGAGGACCGTCAGCACGACCTCGACGGCCGGCTTGCCCTCGGAGGGGACGATGCCGACGGGGATGCCGCGGCCGTTGTCGACGACGCGGACGCCGCCGTCGGCCAGGATCGTCACGTCAATGGTGTCCGCATGGCCGGCCAGGGCCTCGTCGACGGAGTTGTCGACGACCTCCTGCACCATGTGGTGCAGTCCGCGCTCACCGGTCGACCCGATGTACATGCCGGGTCGCTTGCGGACCGCGTCCAGACCCTCGAGGACGGTGATCGCGCTGGCGTCGTACGACGCAGCGTTGGCGGACGGAATGTTCTCGTTGGGGTTGCCGGAATCGGCCACGAAGCGCCCTTTCTGGCACAGCACAGGCCGTTCTCCGGGCATACGGGAGCGGCTGCGTCGTTCGACTTGTTCCGCGGGGTGGCGGGATTGTCTACCAGTCTACCGGTAGCGCCGACACGAATGGGGGTTTGCCGGTACCTGAGTCCGCATGTGCCGCCCTGGGCGGGAGCGAGACGACTCCCCATATCCAGGGAGGGGCTCCAAAGGGCTCTGACGGCCACCCAGCGCTTCGGGAGGTGACCCGGTGTGGGCGTCGTCGTGGAGACCGTTGTGGGCATACGTTCCACAGGGCTGGGGGTCCCCCTGGACGAAGTCCGGGGGAGGGGGCACAACCCACTAACGCGCTGCCCGCGCCAGGGCCCCGCGCCACGGCACCCTGGGGTGCCCGCACGCCGCAGGCAACGTCAGCCGTACGTGTCCCCAGGCCCCACGGACCCGGGCGCCCGCAACGGCCCGTACCCCTTGCGCGGACCACCCGGCCCCAGGACCTTGATCACCCGCACCGTCCCGTGCCCCAGGTCCTCGTTCAGACGCGCCACCAGCCTCGGCGCCAACAGCCGAAGCTGTGTCGCCCACGCCGTCGAGTCGCACTGCACGGTCAGCACCCGCTCCTCCGGCGCCTCGTCGTACTTCAGCGGGACGCAGTGCTTCGCCAGGTCCTCGCCCACGATCTGCGGCCAGCGCCCCATGACCCCGCCCACCGCCGCCGGCGTCTCCCAGCCGCGCTCGGTGATGAGCCGGTTGATCGCGGCGCCGAGCCCGACCGGGTCGCGCCCGTCGGCGTGGGCACCCGAGCGCAGCCCGCCGCCCCGCCGGGCCTGCTTCTTCTGCTGCGCCGCGGCGCCCCGCGCCCTCGCCTGCTCCTTCGCCGCACGCAGCGCGACCCGCGCGAGATCCACACCCGACGGCTCGGCCGCCTTGGGGGCCTGGGGAACCCCGGCCTGAGGGATCTGGGCCTGGGGGCTCTCGTTCTCGCTCACGACCTCACAGCCTCTCCACCGAACCCCCCGCGACGGAGTACCGGACCCCCGCCAGCACCCCCGGCACGTCGTCGTCCACCGCCGCCGTCACCAGCACCTGCTCGCCCGGAGCCACCAGCTCCGCGAGCCGCTCCCGGCGCCGAGCGTCCAGCTCCGCGAAGACGTCGTCGAGGACGAGCACCGGCTCGTTCCCCTCGGCCCGCAGCAGGTCGTAGGAGGCCAGCCGCAGCGCCAGCGCGTACGACCAGGACTCCCCGTGACTCGCGTACCCCTTCGCCGGCAGATCGCCGAGCTTGAGCAGCAGCTCGTCCCGGTGCGGCCCGACCAGCGTCACGCCGCGCTCGATCTCCTGCTTGCGCACCTCCGCGAGCGCGGAGATCAGCTGTTCGTACAGCTCCTCACGGGTGTGTCCGGGGCCCGGCGCGGACGGCCGGTACTCCAGCAGAATCGGTCCGCCACCCGGCGCCAGCTGCTCGTACGCCTTGTCGGCCAGCGGTTGCAGTACGGCGATCAGATCCAGCCGCTGCGCCAGAAGCTCGGCGCCCGCGCGCGCCAGATGCTGGTCCCACACATCCAACGTTGACAGGTCCATGCCACGGCCGCCGTGCCGCCGTGCCATCGCGGCGGACTTCAGCAGGGTGTTGCGCTGCTTGAGCACCCGCTCGTAGTCGGAGCGCACACCCGCCATGCGCGGCGCGCGCGCCGTGATCAGCTCGTCGAGGAAGCGCCGGCGCTCCCCCGGATCACCCTTGATCAGGGCCAGATCCTCCGGAGCGAACAGCACGGTCCGTACGATCCCCAGGACGTCACGCGGCCTGACCTGCGAGGACCTGTTGATACGGGCACGGTTGGCCCGGCCCGGGTTGAGCTCCAGCTCGACCAGCTGGGAGCGCTCGCCCTGGGTGACCGCGGCGCGGATGATCGCCCGGTCCGCTCCCATCCGAACCAGCGGGGCGTCCGAGGCGACGCGGTGGCTGCCGAGGGTGGCGAGATAGCCGACGGCCTCGACCAGATTGGTCTTGCCCTGGCCGTTGGCGCCCACGAAAGCCGTGACGCCCGGATCGAGCGGGACCTCGACCCGGGCGTAGGAGCGGAAGTCGGCCAGCGACAGATGCGTGACATGCATGGTGTACGCCGACCTTCCCCCGGCTGCTGTGCACCGAGGGGTGCACAGCCTGTGGATTACTTCTTGGACTCGACCGCGTGGCCACCGAACTGGTTGCGCAGCGCGGCGATCATCTTCATCTGCGGGGAGTCGTCCTGACGCGAGGCGAACCGCGCGAACAGCGAGGCGGTGATCGCGGGCAGCGGCACCGCGTTGTCGATCGCGGCCTCCACCGTCCAGCGGCCCTCGCCGGAGTCCTGCGCGAAGCCGCGGAGCTCGTCCAGGTGCTCGTCCTCGTCCAGCGCGTTGACCGCCAGGTCCAGCAGCCAGGAACGGATGACCGTGCCCTCCTGCCAGGAGCGGAAGACCTCGCGCACGTCCGTGACGGAGTCGACCTTCTCCAGGAGCTCCCAGCCCTCGGCGTACGCCTGCATCATGGCGTACTCGATGCCGTTGTGGACCATCTTCGCGAAGTGACCCGCGCCGACCTTGCCCGCGTGCACCGAGCCGAACTCGCCCTCGGGCTTGAGCGCGTCGAAGATCGGCTGGACCCGCGCCACGTGCTCGGCGTCGCCGCCGTACATCAGCGCGTAGCCGTTCTCCAGGCCCCAGACACCGCCGGAGACGCCGCAGTCGACGAAGCCGATGCCCTTGGCCGCGAGCTCCTCGGCGTGCTTCTCGTCGTCGGTCCAGCGGGAGTTCCCGCCGTCCACGACGATGTCGCCGGGGGAGAGCAGCTCCGCCAGCTCGTCGATGGTGGACTGGGTCGCGGCACCCGCCGGGACCATGACCCACACGACGCGCGGACCCTTGAGCTTGCCCACAAGCTCTTCGAGGCTGTGGACATCGGCGAGGTCCGGGTTGCGGTCGTATCCGATGACGGTGTGGCCTGCGCGGCGGATGCGCTCGCGCATGTTGCCGCCCATCTTGCCGAGACCGACGAGACCGAGCTCCATCAGAGATTCCTTAAGCGTCGTGTGCGGTTTACCCGGGTCCGAGCCTACGCCCGGACCCCGGTGCACACCTGTGGGGTCAGCCGCTCAGTCGACGCCCACCCATGAGCTGTCAGCCGCTCAGACGAACCGGCATGATCAGGTACTTGTACGCCTCGTCCGCCTCGGCGTCGACGGCCGGCTTGCCGCTCAGCAGCGCGGGCTTCGTGGACGTCGTGAACGAGAGCTGGGCGACCGGGGAGTCGATCGCGCTCAGGCCGTCCAGCAGGAAGGTCGGGTTGAAGGCGATCGAGATGTCGTCGCCCTCCAGCTGCGCGTCCACACGCTCCACAGCCTGTGCATCGTCGCTGGAGCCGGCCTCCAGGATCAGCACGCCCTGCTCGAAGCTGAGCCGGACCGGGGTGTTGCGCTCGGCCACCAGGGCCACACGCTTGACGGCCTCGACGAACGGGGCGGTCTCGATCACCGCGACCGAGTTGAACTCGGTGGGGAACAGCGTCCGGTACTTCGGCAGGTCGCCCTCGAGCAGCCGGGTGGTGGTGCGGCGGCCCGCGCCCTCGAAGCCGATCAGGCCCTCGCCCTTGCCGGAGCCGGAGAGCGCCAGGGTGACCGTGTCACCGCTGGTGAGCGCCTTGGCGGTGTCCAGGAGCGTCTTGGCGGGCACCAGGGCGACGGCCGAGGCGTCCGGGGACTCCGGCTTCCACAGGAACTCGCGGACCGCGAAGCGGTAGCGGTCGGTGGAGGCCAGGGTGACCGTGTCGCCCTCGATCTCGATGCGGACACCGGTGAGGACCGGCAGCGTGTCGTCGCGGCCCGCGGCGATGGCGACCTGGGCGGCGGCGGAGGCGAAGACCTCACCGGGCACGGTGCCGGTCGCGGTGGGCATCTCCGGCAGTGCCGGGTACTCCTCCACAGGCAGGGTGTGGAGGGTGAAGCGGGAGGAGCCGCAGACCACGGTCGCCCGTACACCGTCTGTGGAAATCTCGACGGGGCGGTTGGGGAGGGCGCGGCAGATGTCGGCGAGCAGGCGGCCGGAGACCAGGACGGTGCCGTCCTCCTCGACCTCCGCCTCGACGGAGACACGGGCCGAGACCTCGTAGTCGAAGCTCGAGAAGCTCAGCGCGCCGTCCTCGGCCTTCAGCAGAAGGCCCGCGAGCACGGGCGCCGGCGGACGGGCCGGAAGGCTACGGGCCACCCAGGCCACCGCCTCCGCGAGTACATCGCGCTCCACCCGGATCTTCACCGGAACCGCCTCCTGCTGTTGCTGGCTCTTCGTCGACTGCGGGAACCAGTCTGACGTACGCCGCCGACACTCGGTGCGGCTCGGGGTCAAGTCGCGACAAGAGGCCGCCGAGGCTCCGGCGCCGAGTTGTGCACAGGTCCCACTTCGAAGCGGATTCCGGGCTAACTCTATGTGGGAGTAGTAGTAGGGCCTGTGGAAACCGTGGATAACGCCATCTGCGCAGGTCAACGCCGGTTTTTTGTCCACTGCCCCTGTGGGTGGACCCGGTGGACAACTGGGGTGTTCTGTGGACACCCGAAAGTTCTGCACACCCGGTACACAGGCAACCTGGAGTTCTCCCCAGTGCTGTCCCCAGCTTTACCCACGTTCCCCACAGCCCAATCGTCTCCCTTGGTGTGACCGCTTTCACTCGACGCGGTGATGCCGGGTGTTTCGTTGCCGAACAGTGGACAGCGGTGTGGAGAAGCTGTGGGCAACTGACGGCAGCCTGTGGGCCGCCGGTGGACAACTGAGAGAACCCCCTGTGGACGAAAGATTCGTCCACAACCTGTGGATCACGGTTGCCAACAAATCCACACCCATCTGACCTGGAGTGATGACCCCTCAGCCGGATGGCCTGTGGATGCGATCCGGATAACTTGGCAGTCCCCACCCTGTGGACGGAAGATCATCCCCCAATCTGTGGAGAACATGCCACCCGCTCCAAGGATTCGAACAGCGCGGCTGTGCACACCCGTGTGGGAAACGCCGAAGGGCGCCCCGGGAGGTGTCCCGGAGCGCCCTTCGGAGGGTGCGGAGCGGCTCTCAGCCGCGTTCGCGAGCTGTCCGAGTGACCGCCTCAGCCGTTCTTGATGCGGTTGGTCAGCTCGGTGACCTGGTTGTAGATCGAGCGCCGCTCGGCCATCAGCGCGCGGATCTTCCGGTCGGCGTGCATCACCGTCGTGTGGTCCCGGCCGCCGAACTGCGCGCCGATCTTCGGCAGCGACAGATCCGTGAGCTCCCGGCACAGATACATGGCGATCTGGCGGGCCGTCACCAGGACCCGGCTGCGCGACGACCCGCAGAGGTCCTCCACCGTGAGCCCGAAGTAGTCGGCCGTGGCCGCCATGATGGCCGGCGCCGTGATCTCCGGCGCCGAGTCCTCGCCGCCCGGGATCAGGTCCTTGAGGACGATCTCGGTCAGCCCCAGGTCCACCGGCTGGCGGTTGAGGCTGGCGAAAGCGGTGACGCGGATCAGCGCGCCCTCCAGCTCACGGATGTTCCGCGAGATCCGTGAGGCGATGAACTCCAGTACCTCCGGCGGCGCGTTGAGCTGCTCCTGCACCGCCTTCTTGCGCAGGATCGCGATCCGCGTCTCCAGCTCCGGCGGCTGCACATCGGTGGTCAGGCCCCACTCGAAGCGGTTGCGCAGCCGGTCCTCCAGGGTCATCAGCTGCTTGGGCGGCCGGTCCGAGGAGAGCACGATCTGCTTGTTCGCGTTGTGGAGCGTGTTGAAGGTGTGGAAGAACTCCTCCTGCGTCGACTCCTTGCTCGCGAGGAACTGGATGTCGTCGACCAGCAGGATGTCCACATCGCGGTACCGCTTGCGGAAGGTGTCGCCCTTGCCGTCGCGGATCGAGTTGATGAACTCGTTGGTGAACTCCTCCGAGCTCACGTACCGCACCCGCGTGCCCGGGTACAGGCTCCGCGCGTAGTGCCCGATCGCATGCAGCAGATGCGTCTTGCCGAGGCCCGACTCCCCGTAGATGAAGAGCGGGTTGTACGCCTTCGCCGGAGCCTCGGCCACCGCGACGGCGGCGGCGTGCGCGAACCGGTTCGAGGAACCGATGACGAAGGTGTCGAAGAGGTACTTGGGGTTCAGTCGCGCGTGCTGCTCGCCGGGAGCCCCCGACGCGGACCCCTGCCCGGAGGCGCCACCGCCCACAGGACCCGACACCGGGCCGCCGGGGCGGTGACCCGGGCCGCCGCCCTGACGCGGAGAGTCGGGCAGGTCGGCCCGCTCCGGCCGCTGCGGCTGGTCGTAGCCGGGCGGACGCTCGTCGTACCGCGGCTGCTGGGGCTGCTGCGTACGCGGGCCCGTGTACGGATCGCGCTCCTGGAACGAGCCGAGCCGCGGCTGCTGCCAGGACAGGTCGTCCTGGGTGCGCGGCCAGGAGCCCGGGTCGGGGCGCTGCTGCTGGTAGTCCGGGTAGGCGGGGCGTGCGGTGGGCAGGCCGTCGTCGGGCATGGGCCGGTGGCCGTAGCCGTCGTACTTGTCGTACGGCTCCGCCGGCGGACGCTCGTCGTAGCGCGGCGGCTGCTGGACCGGAGGGGCGAGGGGGGTCGGCTCGCCGACCGAGTCGTCGACGGTGATCGCGATCCGGATCGGGCGGCCGCACTCGCGGCTCAGGGTCTCGCTGATCAGCGGAGCCAGGCGTCCCTCGAGAACCCGCTTGCCCCATTCGTTGGGGACGGCGAGCAGTGCGGTGTCGGCGACCAGTGCGAGAGGCTGGCAGCGCTCGATCCACTGCTTGTCCTTGGGCTCGATGCCCTGCTGGCCTTCTCCGAGGAGCTGCTCGAGCACGCGTGGCCACACTGCGGCAAGATCGGCAGGTACGTCAGCCACAGGGCACGCTTTCTCGCAGGTCCCACGAATGTGTGGTTCTCGGGACGGTGGGTCGAAGTTCCGTCGAGGACAGGTAAGGACAGAACGGAAAAAGATTGAGGAGTCCAGCCACGGTAGTCGCGGCGGCTGACCTCGTTCAAGTTGTTGTCCACAGCCTGTGCACAATGGACCCCGGTGATCGGTCGGTTTGACCGGATGGCGTAGCCGCGCGTACCGTAACCAGGTCGAGTTGTCGATGGCTGCTGCCGCCTGCCTCCGATGGGCAAAGATCACGGTCTGTGATCGTGAAGCGGTGCACTCGGGCGTATTGCGAGCTACTCGTGGGCGCACGGTGACAGCCAGGCGATGTCCCGCCATCTACGAATCATTTCTGGAGCCCCCGAGTGAGCAAGCGCACCTTCCAGCCGAACAACCGTCGCCGCGCCAAGACCCACGGCTTCCGCCTGCGGATGCGTACGCGTGCCGGTCGCGCCATCCTGGCGAACCGCCGTTCCAAGGGTCGCTCGAGCCTGTCCGCCTGATCCGCTTAAACAGGTCATGACGTGCTGCCTACCGAGAATCGGCTGAGGCGGCGCGAGGACTTCGCAACCGCGGTACGCCGAGGGCGCCGGGCCGGTCGCCCGCTCCTCGTCGTCCACCTGAACAGCGGTGCAACGAACCCGCACGCGCCTGGGGAGAGCGCTTCCCCGGCACGTGCGGGTTTCGTCGTGAGCAAGGCCGTGGGCGGTGCCGTCGTACGCAACCAGGTAAAGCGACGCCTGCGCCATCTCGTCCGCGAACGACTGTCCGAGCTGCCCCCCGGTAGCCTTGTGGTCGTACGGGCATTGCCCGGAGCCGGCGACGCCGATCACGCACAGCTGGCCCGAGACCTGGACACCGCTCTTCAGCGGCTCCTGGGAGGGGGCACGCGATGAAGTACCCGCTGCTGGCTCTCATCAAGCTGTACCAGTGGACGATCAGCCCGCTCCTCGGGCCCGTCTGCCGGTACTACCCGTCGTGTTCCCACTATGGATTCACGGCCATCGACCGGCATGGCGCGATCAAGGGCACAGCCCTGACCGCCTGGCGCATCCTGCGGTGCAATCCGTGGTCGCCCGGCGGCGTGGACCACGTGCCTCCGCGCAAGCGCCCGCGCTGGCATGAACTGCTGCGGAACGCGCTGCGTGGCGACAAGGGCGGGTCCACCGCCGAGACGAGCCCGGCCGCAGAGACCTCGCCCAATGCTCAAGGAGCCTGATTAGTGGACACGATTGCCAATTTCTTCAGCTTCATCACCACACCTGTCTCATGGGTGATCGTCCAGTTCCACACGCTGTATGGGGCGATCTTCGGCCCTGACACGGGCTGGGCCTGGGGCCTGTCGATCGTGTCCCTCGTGGTGCTGATCCGTATCTGTCTGATCCCGCTCTTCGTGAAGCAGATCAAGTCGACGCGGAACATGCAGGCGCTCCAGCCGAAGATGAAGGCGATCCAGGAGCGCTACAAGAGCGACAAGCAGCGTCAGTCCGAAGAGATGATGAAGCTGTACAAGGAGACGGGTACCAACCCGCTCTCCTCGTGCCTTCCCATCCTGGCGCAGTCGCCGTTCTTCTTCGCCCTTTACTCGGTGCTGTCCCACATCGCCGAGGGCAAGACGATCGGCGTCATCGATCAGCCGCTGCTCGAGAGTGCCCGCCAGGCGCACATCTTCGGTGCCCCGCTGGCCGCCACCTTCACCGACAGCGCCGCTGAGGCCGCCGCTCTCGACGCGTCGATCACCTCGGTCCGCATCGTCACCGCGGTCATGATCGTCCTGATGTCGGCCTCGCAGTTCTACACGCAGCGCCAGCTGATGATGAAGAACGTCGACCTCTCGGTGAAGACGCCGTACATGCAGCAGCAGAAGATGCTCATGTACATCTTCCCGGTGATCTTCGCCGTCATGGGCATCAACTTCCCCGTCGGTGTCCTCGTCTACTGGCTGACCACCAACGTGTGGACCATGGGCCAGCAGATGTACGTGATCAGCCAGAACCCCACCCCCGGCAGCAAGGCCCAGGACGCCTACCTCCAGCGCCTGCTGAAGAGCGTCGGCTCGCACGGTGAGGTCCGCGGCCGCCGTCGGAAGAACATCGTCAAGGCCATCGTCGCCAAGGGCGCCGATCGCAACGAGAACGAGCGCCGCTTCTTCTCGGGTCTGGCCAAGGCCGGCTTCGCGCCCCAGGCCGACGGCACCGTGATCAAGAGCGACACCGTCGCCGCCGAGGTCGAGGGCGGTGCCGCCGCCAAGCGTCAGCAGCCCAAGCGCCAGACCAAGGCCAAGCGTCAGGCCGCGGCCCAGCACTCCACGGCGAAGGCCGAGGACGTCGCGGATTCCGAGGAGCCCGGCGAGAAGCCCACCACCTCGCTGGAGAAGAAGCCGCAGGACGAGGTCAAGGGCGAGGCCAAGGACTCGGCGGAGGGCGACAAGCCCACGCGCCCGAGCCGGGCCAACTCCGGAGGCAATCGTCAGGCCAAGTCCGGTCAGCGCAAGGGCCAGCAGCGCCCGAAGCACCCGTCGTCCAAGAAGTAGAAGGAGTCCATCCGTGACGGAAGGCACCATCTCCGCCGCCGCCGAGGGTGGCGACACCCTGACCCGCCTCGAGCAGGAGGGTGAGATCGCGGCTGACTACCTCGAGGGTCTGCTCGACATCGCCGACCTCGACGGCGACATCGACATGGACGTCGAGGCGGACCGTGCGGCGGTCTCGATCGTCAGCGACTCGAGCAGCCGCGACCTGCAGAAGCTCGTGGGCCGTGACGGCGAGGTGCTGGAGGCGCTCCAGGAGCTGACCCGCCTGGCCGTGCACCGGGAGACCGGTGACCGTAGCCGGCTGATGCTCGACATCGCCGGGTTCCGCGCCAAGAAGCGCGCGGAGCTCGCCGAGATCGGTGCCAAGGCCGCGTCCGAGGTGAAGTCGACCGGCGAGCCGGTCAAGCTGGACCCGATGACGCCGTTCGAGCGCAAGGTCGTGCACGACGCGGTCGCCGCGGCCGGTCTGCGCAGCGAGTCCGAGGGCGAGGAGCCGCAGCGCTTCGTCGTCGTACTCCCTGCCTGACCCCTCTCGCAGTGTCGGCCCCGTCTGCTCGCAGGCGGGGCCGATCTTGTCAGCCTGATAGTCAGCCACCACAGTGCGCTCGCACCTATGTGTGCGGTGCGGAAGGACGGTTCCCGTGACGGAGGCAGCGGAGCTCCCCCCTGCGCCCGAACAGGCGCGGACGGTATTCGGTGAGTTCTTCCCGGAGGCCGTCCGGTACGCGGAGCTCCTCGCGGACGCGGGCGTCAAGCGTGGGCTGATCGGCCCGCGTGAGGTTCCCCGGCTGTGGGAGAGGCACCTGCTGAACTGTGCGGTGCTCTCCGAGGTGGTGCCCGAGGGCGTCACCGTGTGCGACGTCGGCTCGGGCGCCGGGCTGCCCGGTATCCCCCTGGCCCTCGTACGGCCGGACCTGAAGATCACGCTCCTGGAGCCGCTGCTCCGCCGTACGAACTTCCTCCAGGAGGTCGTGGAGCTGCTGGGCCTGGACCATGTCACCGTGGTGCGCGGCCGTGCCGAGGAGATGCTCGGCAAGCTTCCGCCCGTGCATGTCGTGACCGCTCGCGCCGTGGCGCCGCTGGACCGGCTGGCCGGCTGGGGAGTCCCGCTGCTCCGTCCGTACGGAGAGATGCTGGCACTCAAGGGCGACACGGCCGAGGAGGAGATCGACGGCGCCCGAGCCGCGCTCTCCAAGCTCGGTGTGGTGGGGACCTCCGTGGTTCAGGTCGGCGAGGGCATCGTTGATCCCCTGTCGACGGTCGTCCGAGTGGAGGTCGGCGAGAGCCCGGGCGGTGTGAGGTTCGCCGCAAAGCGCGCCAAGGCCGCCCGTCCCAGCCGCACACGTCGTCGTCGCTGAGCCGTCAATACGACGTGACTGAGCCGTCAACGCGGCGCGACTGAGCCGTACAAGCTGCCATACGTACGTATTTCGGAGTGTCGAGCAGTCCTGGGTGAGCGGCGCGTGCATCGTGTTTCACGTGAAACGTCGCTCACTGCTGCAGGGGATCATCAGCCGCGGCCGCGCGGCTGCCACGCCACGGGACCGCAAACCTCTCGCGAAGCCACTCGCAAGGGGTACGGGATTGTCCACAGAGGTGGATTCCTCCACAGAACCACGGGCCTCGCTGGTTCACGACCCCGAAAGCATGGCAGGCTCTGCTCATCGCGAGCCTGAAGCCGAGGAGAGTGAATCCTTGCGGTCCGACGCCAACATCGCGGGACCGATGACCGATCCGGTCCCCGGTCCCCGAACCGAATCGGTGGGGGAGGATGTTTCACGTGAAACACCGCCCCCGATGGACGACACCCCCATTGGTCGTGCTGCCCAACTGGCAGTAGAGGCACTGGGGCGTGCCGGCGAGGGTCTTCCCCGGCCTGCACAGACACGCGTGATGGTGGTTGCCAACCAGAAGGGCGGTGTCGGCAAGACGACCACGACGGTCAACCTTGCCGCCTCCCTGGCGCTGCATGGGGCGCGTGTCCTGGTCATCGACCTCGACCCGCAGGGGAACGCCTCCACGGCCCTGGGTATCGACCACCATTCCGAAGTTCCCTCGATCTATGACGTCCTGGTGGAGAGCAAGCCGCTCTCCGACGTGGTGCAGCCCGTTCAGGACGTCGAAGGTCTCTTCTGCGCTCCCGCCACCATCGATCTCGCCGGTGCGGAGATCGAGCTGGTGTCGTTGGTGGCGCGGGAGAGTCGACTGCAGCGAGCGATCCAGGCGTACGAGCAGCCGCTGGACTACATCCTGATCGACTGCCCGCCCTCGCTCGGCCTGCTGACGGTCAACGCCATGGTGGCGGGGGCCGAGGTGCTGATCCCGATCCAGTGCGAGTACTACGCGCTGGAGGGCCTGGGCCAGCTCCTGCGGAACGTCGACCTGGTGCGTGGGCACCTCAACCCCACGCTTCATGTCTCGACGATCCTGCTCACCATGTACGACGGCCGGACGAGGCTTGCCTCGCAGGTCGCCGACGAGGTGCGCACCCACTTCGGCGAGGAGGTGCTGCGGACCAGCATCCCGCGATCCGTGCGCATCTCCGAGGCGCCGAGCTACGGCCAGACCGTCCTCACCTACGACCCGGGCTCGAGTGGTTCGCTGTCGTATCTCGAGGCGGCCCGTGAGATCGCGATGCGGGGTGTCGGCATCCAGTACGACCCCCAGCACGCCCACGTGGGCCACCAGAACAGCCAGCCAAGCATGTCGGAGGGATTCAGTGAGTGAGCGACGTAGGGGGTTGGGGCGTGGGCTCGGTGCGCTGATCCCTGCTGCTCCCCAGGAGCGGCAGGCGCCGACCGCCGGTGTGGGGACGGGCTCCGCCTCCCCCGGAGCCGTTCCGGCCCTGCCCTCGGAGCGAGGTGTGGCTGCCGCGAAGGTGGCGACCCTTCCTCAGAGCCCGCAGTCCCCAGACTCGGTTGTCCCGGTGATCGAGGCCGTGTCGGTCGTGGAGCCGGAGTCCCCCGCCGGGGCGCACTTCGCCGAGCTGCCGCTGGACTTCATCACGCCCAACCCGAAGCAGCCGCGTGAGGTCTTCGACGAGGACGCTCTGGCCGAGCTGGTCACCTCCATCAAGGAGGTCGGTCTGCTCCAGCCGGTCGTCGTACGGCAGCTGGGTGCCGAGCGCTATGAACTCATCATGGGTGAGCGCCGCTGGAGGGCGTGCCGTGAGGCCGGCCTGGAGCGCATCCCCGCGATCGTTCGTGCCACGGAGGACGAGAAGCTTCTCCTGGATGCCCTCCTGGAGAACCTTCACCGGGCGCAGCTGAACCCGCTGGAAGAGGCCGCCGCCTACGACCAGCTGCTCAAGGACTTCAACTGCACCCATGACCAGCTGGCCGACCGGATCGGGCGCTCGCGTCCGCAGGTCTCCAACACGCTGCGTCTGCTGCGGCTGTCGCCTCCGGTCCAGCGACGGGTCGCGGCCGGTGTGCTCTCGGCCGGCCATGCCCGCGCCCTGCTCTCCGTGGAGGACCCGGAGACCCAGGACAAGCTGGCGTACCGGATCGTGGCCGAGGGACTCTCGGTCCGCGCGGTCGAGGAGATCGTGACGCTGATGGGCTCCGAGCCCACCGCCACGACGAAGGCGAAGGGGCCGAGGGCGGGGGCGCGTGTCTCCCCGGCACTGACGGGTCTGGCCACCCGGCTCTCCGATCGCTTCGAGACCCGCGTGAAGGTCGACCTGGGGCAGAAGAAGGGAAAGATCGTCGTCGAGTTCGCCTCGATAGAGGATCTGGACCGGATCCTCTCGACCCTTGCTCCGGGTGAGGGGCGGGTCCTGGACCAGGTGAACTCCGAGCAGGGCGAGGAAGACGACGAGGGCTGATCTGCCCTTCTGGAGCTTCAGGGCGGGCCGTTTTCCGGTGAAAGCCGGGACACGGCCCGCCCTTTGCCTGAGTGCGGTATCGCCCTGATCGCCCCATCGATACGATTCTGTCAGGGCGTATCCATCACTGCGATGGCCGTGGGAAGCGAGGAACAGCCGTGGGGCGTCGGCTCGTACCGCTCACTCTGGACAACCTTCCGGACCTCCCCAAACGGTGCCGCTCCTGCGTCTTCTGGGAGCTGGACCCCGTGAGTGGGGAGGCCGCAGTGAAGGCCGGCCGGCCGGAGTTGGAGAAGGAAGCCTGGATCTCCGCGGTGCTGCTGGAGTGGGGATCCTGCGGGCGGGTGGTCTATGTGGATGAGGTCCCTGTCGGCTTCGTTCTCTACGCACCCCCGGCCTATGTGCCGCGCTCCATGGCTTTCCCCACGAGTCCGGTCTCCGCGGACTCGGTGCAGTTGATGACGGCCTGGATCATGCCGGGGTACCAGGGGCAGGGGCTCGGCCGGATGATGGTGCA
Source organism: Streptomyces sp. NPDC039609 (assembly GCF_055596705.1). NCBI lineage: Bacteria > Bacillati > Actinomycetota > Actinomycetes > Kitasatosporales > Streptomycetaceae > Streptomyces > Streptomyces sp. NPDC039609. Next base: position 106,156 of record NZ_JBVIUJ010000007.1, on the reverse strand, counting down.
GACCGTCGCGAAGGACTTGCTGAGGCGCGGCTTCAAGGCGATCGAGGCGTTCGGGGATGCGCGATGGAAGGAGCCGGCCTGTGTACTGCCGGCGGAGCATCTTCTCGCTGTGGGCTTCAAGACCGTGCGACCTCATCCGAGCCATCCGCGGCTGAGGCTGGAGCTCAGGACGACGCTCTCCTGGAAGGAGGACGTCGAGCTGGCGCTGGACCGGCTCCTGGGCGCCGTCCAGAAGGAACCGGCGCTGCGGCCCCTCTGAGGACGGCCCCTCCGACGACGACAACGGCCCGCCTCCAACCGGAGGCGGGCCGTTCGTGTTTCACGTGAAACAGAGGCGTCAGGCGGTGGCCTCGACGAAGCCCTCGAGGTCACGGAGGATCGCGGCCTTCGGCTTGGCACCGACGATCGTCTTCACGACCTCGCCGCCCTGGTAGACGTTGAGCGTCGGGATGGACATGACGCCGTACTTGGCAGCCGTGGCCGGGTTCTCGTCGATGTTGAGCTTCACGACCTCGATCTCGCCGTGCTCGGCGGCGATCGCCTCGAGCGACGGGGCGATCTGGCGGCACGGCCCGCACCAGGCGGCCCAGAAGTCCACCAGGACGGGCTTGTCGCTCTTGAGGACGTCCTCCTCGAAGGAAGCGTCGGTCACGTTCTTCAGGGCGCCGGCCACGGCGACCTCCTTAACTTCGCGGGGTGTGGGGTGGGGAAGCCGGGGTGGGTCAGACCACGGGGGTCGTCGCCGGCTCGGCGACCTTCTCGTTGTCGGCGAGGGCGGCCAGGTATCGCTCGGCGTCGAGCGCGGAGGAGCAGCCGGTGCCGGCGGCGGTGATCGCCTGACGGTAGGTGTGGTCGACGACGTCACCGGCACCGAAGACACCGGAGAGGTTCGTCCGCGTCGACGGGGCGTCGACCTTGAGGTAGCCCTCCTCGTCCAGCTCCAGCTGGCCCTTGAAGAGCTCGGTGCGCGGGTCGTGGCCCACGGCGATGAAGAGACCGGTCACCGGCAGCTCGCTGGTCTCGCCCGTCTTGGTGTTGCGCAGGGTCAGACCGGAGAGCTTCTGGTCGCCGTGGATCTCGGCGACCTCGCTGTCCCAGGCGAACTTGATCTTCGGGTCGGCGAAGGCGCGCTCCTGCATCGCCTTGGAGGCGCGCAGAGAGTCCCGACGGTGAACGATCGTGACGGACTTGGCGAAGCGCGAGAGGAACGTGGCCTCCTCCATCGCGGTGTCGCCGCCGCCGACGACGGCGATGTCCTGGTCCTTGAAGAAGAACCCGTCGCAGGTGGCGCACCAGGAGACACCGCGGCCGGAGAGCTCGTCCTCCTTCGGCAGACCGAGCTTGCGGTGCTGCGAACCGGTGGTGACGATGACGGCCTTCGCGCGGTGCACGGTGCCGGCGGTGTCCGTGACGGTCTTGATCTCGCCGGTGAGGTCCACGGCGACGACATCGTCAGGGACCAGCTCGGCGCCGAAGCGCTCGGCCTGGGCGCGCATGTTGTCCATCAGGTCCGGGCCCATGATGCCGTCACGGAAGCCGGGGAAGTTCTCCACGTCGGTCGTGTTCATCAGTGCGCCACCAGCGGTGACAGCACCCTCGAAGACCAGCGGCTTCAGCGACGCACGCGCTGTGTAGAGCGCAGCGGTGTAACCCGCGGGCCCGGAGCCGATGATGATCACGTTACGGACGTCGCTCACGGGTTTCTTCCTCGTCTCTGCAGACTGCCTACTACCTACGGGGCGGTCGATCGGTGACTCTCACCCCACCCAACGGATCCTACGGGGCGAGCATTCCCGAGACCGCCGTGCGGCACGGCGTCTCTGTCAGGACCGGGGGTAGGCCCTCGTCATCAGAACCTCGGCCTTGGCCTGTCCTCCGCCGTCGGCACAGGAAGCGTCCAGCACAAAGGCCTGCACATGGGTGCCCTCGGTTCCCTGAGGCAGCACGACGAGATAGGCAGGGGTGCCCTGGTAGTCGCCCTTCTGGAAGGCGAGAACCGGGTCGGCCCGGCCTGTACCGGCCTTGACGCAGCTGGGCAGAGGCTCCGCCATGCCTCGCTTGGTGGCGTCACCGCCGTTCTCGGTAGACAGGGATTCCGGGGGCATGCCGCCGGGGTCCTTGAGAGTGCCCTGCGGCTGCAGGAGCTCCTGGATCCGGGACTCGACCGACCGGCCGTCGAACTGATCCGTGGCGACTCCGCTGGCGGCGGTGTCGGTCTTCTTGACGTCCGACTCGCCACTGAGCGTCTGGAGCCCGCCCTGGACGAAGAAGAGACCCATGCCCAGTGCTGCGGCACCGAAGACCGCGCCGAGGGCGGCGATTCGGCGGCGTCGATTCTTGTGGCGGCCCGGGCCGGTGGCGGCGCGAGGGCGGCCGGCAGGACGGTCCGTGGCGGCGGGAGCCGGGCTGGGGTGCGGAGCCGGGGCGCTCGGTGTTTCACGTGAAACATGCGCGTCGGCATCCGGCGTGGTGGCGTTCAGGAGCGCTTCCGCTGCCAGGGCGGCGTCGATGCGGCCGGCGATCTCGGCGGGCATCCGCGGCGGGCCGGGGAGAGTGCCGAGCAGCCCGCGGATCTCCTCCAGGGAGGTCCGTACATCCGCGCACAGGGAACAGTCGGCGAGATGCTGTCGTACCGCAGCGGTGCGGGACGGAGAGAGCAGCCCCTCGGTGAGATCGGAGATCTCCGAGACGTCCGGGTGCTGTGTTGTGTCGGCCCTGCCGGTCGTGGAAGTCACGCGCGCCCACCTCCGCCCTTCACAGCAGCCGGACCATTCGATCCGTTATCCGTTGGCCCCGACACCGGTGGGACGGATGTCCCCGGCGTCCGGTTCCTTCCCCGGTCGGAGGCCTCGTTACCCCCCGTATCTGCGCGCAGATGGATGAGCATCGGCAGCAACCGGGCCCGCCCTCGCGCACAGCGGCTTTTCACCGTTCCGGTGGGGACATCAAGGATGCGGGCCGCCTCCGCCACCGGGTAGCCCTGCATGTCCACCAGGACGAGCGCGGCGCGCTGGTCCTCGGGGAGTTTGGCGAGGGCGGCCAGCAGCTCGCGGTGGAGGTCCTGGCGTTCGGCGGGGGCCTCGGCCGACTCGGCGGGTTCGAGGAGCTGCTCGAAGCGTTCCGTGTCGTCCATGGGAGAGGTCTTGCGGGAGGCGGTCTTGCGGGCACGGTCGAGACAGGCGTTCACCGTGATCCGGTGCAGCCAGGTCGTGACGGCCGACTGCCCCCGGAAGGTGTGCGCGGCCCGGAAGGCGGAGACAAGGGCGTCCTGGACGGCGTCAGCGGCCTCCTCGCGGTCTCCCAGCGTTCGCAGGGCCACCGCCCAGAGCCGATCGCGATGTCGCCGTACAAGCTCACCGAAGGCGTCGGGATCGCCGGCGACATGGCGCGCCAGGAGATCCTGGTCGCTGATGTCGCCCCCTATGGCTTCGTCCAACGGTGAGCCCCCTCCCGGATGCCGTCAGCTCGTGATCTTGATATCCGTGATCTTGCCGCGATAACCGCCTTCGCTGCTGGGCAGGTCGGTCAGCCAGACGAGAACGTAGCGCGTCTTCACCGCCTTCGGCGGGGCGAGCGGTACGTGCGTTCCGGAGCCCTGGGCCAGCCTGGTGAAGCCGTCGGCAGACGTGGGCTGGTCCGAAGCGTTCTCGGGTGCCAGCCGCAGCTGTACGGAGGTGGTGCCTTCGAACGTGACGTCCACCTTGCCGACCTGCTGGACCGAGCCGAGGTCCAGAACGAGGCCCACGCCTTCCTTCAGCCTGCCGAAGTTCGAGTACCCGTAGTAGATGGACGTCTGCCATGACGTCGAGGGATTGCCGTCGTAGGCGTTCCCTATCTCCGACGGAGTCTCGGCGCCATCGCCCTCCGGGTCGAAGTCGTGAGCGCCGACGATGGCGACCGGCTTGCCCGTCTCGGGTGCCTTCTCGTCCTCGTTGTTCTTCTCCGGCTGAGTCGTCCGCGGAGTCTCGGTCGCGTCCTTCCGGCCGAGCAGCCGGTCCGCGATCTGCCAGCTGCCCAGTCCGAGCGCGGCGATGAGCAGCGCCGACACGGCCCACTTCAGAGCCCTGCCCGTACGGCTCTCCAGCGGGGCCGGAGGTGCCATGACGGGCTGGGTGGCCGCGATGCCCGGGCGCTGCTGCGGGCGGCCGTACGTGCCCTGCTGGTAGGTGGTGCGCTGGTACTCGGGCGGAGTGGGGAACTCGGGCTCCGGCGGGCGGATGCGGGGCATCGCCGCCACGGCCTTGGCGAGCTCGTCCGGGGTGGTGCAGGGCGGCTCCTGGCGCGAGGCGGTGGCCCCGTCGTTGGCCAGGGCGCGCATGGCGATCTCGGAGAGGCCGCGGTGGACGCCGGCCCGCACCTGGTCGGGGGCCAGGAGGCCCACACCCTTGGGGAGCCCGGAGAGGCCGTAGGCGTCACTGTCGTACGGCCAGCGCTGGGTCAGCGCCGCGTACAGCAGGGCGCCGATCGCCTCGGTGTCGGCGCGCTGGGGGCGCTCCGCGCTGATCCCGCGCAGCGCGGCGTTCACGGCCAGGCCGCGGATCCGGTACTGGCCGGTGGAGCTGCGCAGCACCGCGCTCGGAGTGAGGCGGAGGTGGGCGAGGCCCTCGCGGTGTGCGGCGGCCATCGCCTGGGAGACCTGGCTGACGAGCTGAAAGGCGTCGTGCGGCTCCAGGGGGCCCGCGGCGAGCAGAGTCGTCAGTTCGGTGGAGTCGGGAAGCCACTCGTGCACCACGTACACGAGATCGTTCTCTTCCACGGCGTCGAGGACCTGGACGAACCGGGGGTCTCCGAGCAGCGCCGAGGAACGGGCCGCCGCGAGGACCGATCGGGCCCGAGGGTGGTCGGCCGGCAGCAGATGGACACCGACCGCCCGCCGCAGTTTCTCGTCGACGGCACGCCAACTGCTGAAACCGTCCAGACGAGTGACGCACTCCTCCAGGCGGTAACGCCTGGCCAACTTGTGCCCGCTGTGCAGTTCGGGTGTCTCGATGGAGGGCTGTTCGCCGTTCTGCCGGGTACCGGCCTCGTCCTCTTTGACCTCGGCGGACTTCTCCGCCTGGTCCTGCGCTTCCGCCACCCCGTCGGTCGCGGCCTTGTCCGCCTTGGCGGTCAGCGGGTCGTCACCGCTGTTGTCGGCCACGTCGACGGCAGCCGTGCTACGTTCCGCCACCGTCGTTCCTGCCTCCCCATCCGTTGCGCCACATCCAACAGCCAAGCCAATTGTGCCCACAGTCGGCCGCTCTGCACGACACGCGGCGGCCGACGATGGTTGTGCGGGACCGGATTACCTATCGTCCCAGGCGCCCACGGACCATACCGACCATGGAGTTCAGCTCCTCGATCCGCATCCGCTTCGCCGCCACGAAGAAGACCCCGAGCAGCACCGCACCGCCGATGAGCAGGGCCACCAGCGAGCCGAGAGCGCCGTCACCGACGACCTTAAGCAGACCGAAGCCCACCGCTCCGGCCACGATCGCGGCGGGCAGCGAGGCGAGGCAGAGGCGGGCGTAGGTCCGCATCACGTGGGCGCCGTCCAGGTCGCCGCCCAGTCGGTTGCGCAGACGGCGCCAGGCGACGCCGACGCCGACCGCGTAGGCCAGACCGTACGCGGCGGCCATGCCGACGACGGCCCACCGGGCGGGCAGCACGAAGTAACAGGCAGCCGAGGCGGCCGCGTTGACGGCGGCGACGATGACCGTGTTGTAGAAGGGCGTCCGGGTGTCCTCGTAGGCGTAGAAGCCGCGCAGGACGACGTACTGGACCGAGTACGGGATGAGCCCGAGCCCGAAGGCCATCAGGATGAAGCCCATGCCCTGCGCCGCTTCGATCCCGCTGGAGGCGTAAAGCAGGGTGCTCATCGGGACGCCGAGGGCGAGGAAGGCGAAGGCGACCGGGACGATCGCGACGGCGGAGTTCCGCAGACCCTGCGAGATGTCGTCGCGGACGGCGCCGGGGTCGTTGTCGTGGGCCGCGCGGGAGATGCGGGGCAGCAGCGCCGCCATGACCGAGACGGTGATGATGGCCTGCGGCATACCCCAGATCAACTGGGCGTTGGAGTACGCGAGGAAGCCGGCGCCGTCCCTGCCGGACTCCTCGCCGGCCGCGGTGGCGAGCTGGGTCACGACCAGGACACCGGCCTGGTTGGCCAGCACGAACAGCACGGTCCACTTGGCCAGTTTGACCGTCTTGCCGAGGCCGTGGCCCTTCCAGTCGAAGCGGGGCCGGAACCGGAAGCCCGTCTCGCGGAGGTAGGGAATCATCGCCAGAGCCTGGACGACCAGGCCGAGCAGGGTGCCGATGCCGAGCAGGCGGATGCCGTCGTCCGGGATGGTCTGGACGCCCATCTGGGACTCGCCGGAGGTGCCGTAGACCCAGATGAACAGACCGAACGTGACGATCATGACGATGTTGTTGAGGACCGGGGTCCACATCATGGCGCCGAACTTGCCACGGGCGTTGAGGATCTGACCCATCACCACATGCACACCCATGAAGAAGATCGTGGGCAGGCAGTAGCGGGCGAAGGTGACGGCCACGCTGTTGGCGGCCACGTCGTCGGCGATGGTGTTCGACATCAGCCGGATCAGCAGCGGCGCCGCGAAGACGGCGGCGACCACGATCGCGCCGAGCGCCACCATGACCAGCGTCAGCAGTCGGTTGGCGTAGGCCTCGCCGCCGTCCTCGTCGTTCTTCATCGAGCGGACCAGCTGCGGCACGAACACCGAGTTGAGACCGCCACCGACCGTCAGGATGTAGATCATCGTCGGCAGCGTGTACGCGATGGTGAAGGTGTCACCGAGCAGGGCGGCGCCCAGCGCGCCGGTGATGACCAGGCTGCGGACGAAGCCGGTGAGGCGGGAGACCAGCGTGCCGGCCGCCATCACCGCGCTCGACTTCAGCAGCCCGGAGGCGCGGCCGGACTTCTTCGGGGCGGGGGCGGGCATCGGGTTCGGCTCCGGAGCGGGCGAGGGCACCTGTCCGGGGGTCTGCTGGTCCCGGTAGAGGTGCGCGAAGGCGTCCGGCTCGGGCTTCTCGTCACCGGCCCGGGTCACCAGGTCGTCGACTCCGGTGAACTGGACCGTGCGGGGGTCGTCGCCGTACGGCAGATGGCGCGAGGGACCGTCCGGCTCGGGTGCCGGGGTCTGTGCCCAGACCCGGGGGTCCGGGGCATGCTGCGGAGCGGCCGGCTGCTGGTAGAGCGGCTGAGGCTCCTGGTACGTGCCAGGCGGCGGCGGAGGGTGGGCGGCACGGTCGTAGAGCGCCTCGGCCACCGGATCCTGTGCGGACAGATCCTGCGCCAGGTAGGGATCGTGGGTGTACGCGTCCTCGACGTAGGGGTCCTGGGCGTACTGGTTCTGGGCGTAGGGGTCCGGGATGGGCTGCTGCGGCGAGGGGGCCGGCGTCTGGCCGGGTCCCGGGGGCGCCGCGGGCGTTCCACCGGACGGCTCGGTGCCGCCCGCGCCCTGGCCGCGGTCACCGTCGTACGGCGCGTTCATGGTTACCCCACCTCATCGTCCCCGGCCGACCGGCCACGACATCGCTCAACGGTCCACTTTCTCACCCGGGCCCGACGGGTCGCCGCTTTCGGGACCGGTGTCCGGTGTCGGGTCACTCGGCTGCTCGGGATCGTTGTCCTCCGCGGCCTCCGCTTCGGCGCTCCTGGCCGCCGCGCGCTTGCGCTGCGTGTACATCCGCGCGCCAGCGAGGACCAGGAGCAGGACACCGCCGGCGATGACGAGCATCACGGTCGGAGTGATCTCGGAGACCTTCACCGTGAAGTTCATCGGCTGTCCGTACGGCGTGCCGTCTGCGGTGAACAGCTGCGCCGTCATCGGCACCGGGCCGTTGGCGTTGGCCGAGGCGGTGAACTTCACCGACTGGCTGTGCCCGCCGTCGATCTTGACGGGCAGTTCGTGGACGTCACTGCCGTTGAGCTTCAGACGGGTCTTGTTGCTGGAGGTCAGCCGCAGCACCAGATTGTCCACACCCTGCAGCAGCTTGTTCTGGACCGTCACCGGGATGGTGGCGCTGCGGCCGGAGAGCGTGAGGTCCGACTTGCTGATCAGCTGAACCCCCTTGGAGAGGGTCTGCAGGTAGTCCTGCACCGTGATCCGGTAGAGCGCCGCCGCAGGCGCCTGTCCGCGCCAGGACGTGGACATCTCGCGGCTGATCGCGTTGCCGAACGGTGTCACCACACGGTCCGGCTGGGTCAGGATGACCTTGAAGTCGTCGAGCGCCCCGCGGGTGTCCTGCATCTCGCGGAAGGCCTGCACCGGCAGCTCCTGCTTGCGCAGAGCCTGCGGGTAGCGGGAGGCGCTGGGCACCTTGGTGTTCGCGTCCGGGTCCGGCTTCGCCGCGGAGGCGGCGATCAGGTCCTGGGACTGGGTCCAGCGCTGGGCCGACAGGCCACGCAGCGCGCTCGCCATGCTCTGCGCCTGTGCCGTGGTCGGCATCCGCTGGGGAGCGACCACGATGCTGCGCTGCAGTTCGGGCTGTTCCAGGGTCACCGCGAGCGACTGGGCCAGGAACTCCTGGACGGCGAGCGTGGAGTTGCCGGCGGGGAGCATGTCGCCCTCGAACGCCGTCGAAAGATAGGCGTCGCTGACGACGGCGGTGGTGCCGCCGCCGACGGGCCGCGCCGCCGTCGGGGTGTACGGGAGGTCTTCCCGGAAGCTGTCCGATCGGGCGATGACCTTGCGGGCACCGGCCGAGGTCGCGACATCCATGATCGAGGGGTCGACGGCTCCGTCGACGGGCCAGGAGAAGTCGGTGGACGGCTTCACATGGAGGATCGTCTCCACGGTCGTCCCGGCCAGCTCCGTCGCAGGCTGGAGGTGGCTCACGGAGCCGGGGACGTCCTTGCCCCGGTGCGCGAGGGAAGCGATGTCCGGGTCGGCGAACGGCAGCGCGACGACCTCGCGCCCCGCCACGGCCTTCTCCAGCGCGTCGAGCCACCGCTCCGCGACCGCCTGGTTCCTGCCGGGCACGGTCTCCGTGCCGGACTTGACCTGGTAGTTCTTCGTCATGGCATCGACCGTGGCCAGCAGGTCCGGGTCGATCACCCAGGTGACGGGGAGTTCCTTGCCCAGCGTCACCATGTGGTCCAGGCGCCCGCCCGGAGCGAGCTCGGCGGCCAGCTCGTCGTTCTCGAAGACCGGCGTCTGCTGGTCGTCCGTACCGGTCTCCGCCGATACATGGGCCGAGGAGATCAGCGGCCAGAGGTAGGTGAGCTGTGTCTTCTTCTCCGTCGCCTCGGGCTGGTAGGGCAGGAAGGTCCGCTCGATCCCGAGGACCCGCTCCCCCAGCTGGGCGGGCGTCTGCCCGGTGAGGGAGACGCCCAGCTGGTAGACGCCCCCGTCCTTGAGCCCGAGCTTGGCGACCGGCACGGAGAGCGTGAACTCCTGGCTGAGTCCGGCTGCCAGTCGGGGGATCTCGACCTTGTAGCTGCCGCCCAGGGGCGCGGGATCGCTGGCGGGGTGGAAGCCGGTACGCCCCGAGACGGCGTCGATCTCGCTCCGGCTCGTCATTCGGGGGCCGACCCTGACGTCCACCGTGGCATCGGTGACCGTCTGCTTGCTCTGGTTGGTGACCCTCCCGGAGACGGTGAGCGTGTCGCTCTCGACCGGTGCGCTCGGGGAGAGCGTGTCGAGAGACACATCGACGGTCCGGGAGCCGCTGGCCGTCTCGACAGCTGCTGCCGGCGTGGCTGCGCCGTGCAGGAGGCCCGCCAGTAGCGGCGCGCCTGCGAGGAGTGACGCTGTGCGCCGCAGCCAACGACGGGCAGGTGAGGGAACGGTCCCCTGGATGTCTGCCGCCTCGGCCACGCGCTCGCCCGTCCTCGTCGTATCAGTGGTGTCGGTGGTTCGCCGTTGCTGTGTCCACGCATGGTAACGAGGCACGCTGTGGCCAAGTGCCGGGGACTGCTCCAGCTGATGCGAGGAGAGGGCCGGCCCGCAGGAAAAACGGGGACGCTGCCGCGGGTCGGGGCACGTACCCTTTTCTGTTGTGCCGAACGCCAACGAAGACACCCCGACTGCACTGAGCCAGGTGCAACGCCGCGCGGTCAGTGAACTACTGCGCGTATCCCCTGTCGCCGACGACCTCGCCGTCCGTTTCCAGGAGGCAGGGTTCAGCCTCGCGCTGGTCGGCGGCTCGGTACGGGACGCGTTGCTCGGCCGGCTCGGCAATGATCTCGATTTCACCACCGATGCCCGCCCTGAGGACGTCCTGAAGATCGTCCGCCCGTGGGCGGACGCGGTCTGGGAGGTCGGGATCGCCTTCGGCACGGTCGGGTGCCAGAAGAGCGGCTACCAGATCGAGGTGACGACGTACCGCTCCGAGGCGTACGACCGGACCTCGCGTAAGCCCGAGGTGTCCTACGGCGACTCCATCGAGGAGGACCTCGTCCGGCGTGACTTCACGGTCAACGCCATGGCCGTGGCCCTCCCGGAGAAGGAGTTCATCGATCCGCACGGTGGGCTCGACGACCTTGCCGCACAGCTGCTGCGGACGCCCGGAACGCCCGAGGAGTCCTTCTCCGACGACCCGCTGCGGATGATGCGTGCGGCACGCTTCGCCGCCCAGCTCGACTTCGAGGTGGCCCCCGAGGTCGTCACGGCGATGACCGACATGGCCGGCCGACTGGAGATCGTCTCCGCCGAACGGGTCCGTGACGAGTTCAACAAGCTGCTGCTCTCCACGTACCCCCGGAAGGGCCTCGGTCTGCTGGTCGACACCGGCCTCGCCGAACACGTCCTGCCCGAGCTCCCGGCCCTGCGGCTCGAGAGCGACGAGCACCACCGGCACAAGGATGTCTACGAGCACTCCCTGACCGTCCTCGACCAGGCGATCGACCTGGAGGAGGACGGACCCGATCTCGTGCTGCGGCTGGCCGCTCTGCTACACGACATCGGCAAGCCGCGTACCCGTCGCTTCGAGAAGGACGGGCGGGTCTCGTTCCACCACCACGAGGTGGTCGGCGCGAAGATGACCAAGAAGCGGCTGACGGCGCTGAAGTACTCCAACGAGATGATCAAGGACGTCTCGCGCCTGGTGGAGCTCCATCTCCGCTTCCACGGCTATGGAACCGGTGAGTGGACCGACTCCGCGGTCCGTCGCTATGTGCGCGATGCCGGCCCGCTGCTCTCGCGGCTGCACAAGCTGACCCGGTCGGATTGCACGACGCGGAACAAGCGCAAGGCCGGAGCGCTCTCGCGCGCCTATGACGGTCTGGAGGAGCGGATCGCGCAGCTCCAGGAACAGGAGGAGCTGGACTCGATCCGTCCCGACCTGGACGGCAATCAGATCCAGGAGATCCTGGGTATCCGGCCCGGGCCGGCCGTCGGGCAGGCGTACAAGTTCCTGCTGGAGCTGCGTCTGGAGAACGGACCGATGGAGCACGAGGCGGCGGTCGCAGCGCTCAAGGAGTGGTGGGCGACCCAGGGCTGAGCCGGGTCCGTCGATGTTTCACGTGAAACATCGACGGAGCGGGGATCCGGAGGGGTGATGTTTCACGTGAAACATCACCCCTCTTTCCGTCGGTGCAGCAGCATCGCGGCGGTGGCCGCATAGACCACGGCCACCAACATGACGAGCGGGGCGGACCGGCCGTCCGGCGGGAGCATCAGCGCCGCGACGGCGGCTGCACCGACGAAGGCGACGTTGAAGAGGACGTCGTAGAGCGAGAAGACTCGCCCGCGGTAGGCGTCGTCCACCGACGTCTGCACCACCGTGTCTGTTGCGATCTTGGCTCCCTGCGTGGTGAGCCCGAGGACGAACGCCGCGATCAGCAGCGGAGTCTGAGCGAAGGGCAGCCCCAGCGCGGGCACCAGAACGGCGGCAGAAGCCGCACACAGGGCCATCCACCCGAAGGCGCCGAGCTGCCCCATCGCCCAGGGCGAGACGACGGCGGCCGCGAAGAAGCCGGCGCCCGAGATACCGACGGCCAGTCCCAGCAGCGCCAGCCCCTCGGACTCCGTGGTGCTCCAGGCATAGCGGCAGAGCATCAGCACGGCCACCGTCAGCCCGCCGTAGCAGAAGCGCATCAACGTCATCGCCGCCAGCGCACGAGCCGCGGGACGCCGCTCGGCCAGATGGCGCAGCCCGTCCATGAGGCCGCGGGCCGTCGAAGCCAGCGCGGCACCGAGCCGGGGCTGGACCATGTCCGGGTCGGGGCCGAGGAGCTCGCGAGGCATCCGCAGGGAGGCGAGGGCGGCGCAGAGATAGAGGAGAGCGCCCAGGACCACGACCGCGGCGTCGGAGTCCTCGGAGATCAGGCGTACCCCGAAAGCCAGACCTCCTCCCACCGTCGCCGCTACGGTGCCGGCGGTCGGCGAGAGGGAGTTGGCCACGACCAGCCGTTCGGCGTCGACGACCCGGGGCAGTGCGGCGGAGAGGCCTGCGAGGACGAAGCGGTTGACGGCGGTCACCGAGAGGGCCGAGGCGTAGAAGAGCCAATCGGGCACGGAGGCCAGCATCAGTACGGCCGTTCCGCAGGCGAGGAGCGTTCGCAGCAGATTCCCGTAGAGGAAGACCTGGCGTCGCTGCCAGCGGTCCAGGAGGACTCCGGCGAAGGGGCCGACGAGGGAGTACGGGAGCAGGAGCACGGCCATGGCCGAGGCGATGGCGGCAGGAGAGGCCTGCTTCTCGGGGGAGAAGACGACGTACGTGGCCAGCGCCACCTGGTAGACGCCGTCGGCGCACTGCGAGAGCAGGCGGACGGCCAGAAGGCGGCGGAAGTTCGTCAGGCGCAGGAGTACGCGCAGATCACGTACGACGGACATGGCAGCAAGACTCACATACGAAGAGGGCCCCCGGGCGAAAGACCGGGGACCCTCGATCGATGAACTCGATCGGCGTCTTAGCGCTCGACCTCGCCCTTGATGAACTTCTCGACGTTGGCGAAGGCCTCGTCGTCGAAGTACTGCACCGGCGGGGACTTCATGAAGTACGAGGACGCCGAGAGGATCGGGCCACCGATGCCCCGGTCCTTGGCGATCTTCGCGGCGCGCAGGGCGTCGATGATGACACCGGCCGAGTTCGGGGAGTCCCACACCTCGAGCTTGTACTCCAGGTTCAGCGGAACGTCACCGAAGGCGCGACCCTCCAGGCGGACGTACGCCCACTTGCGGTCGTCCAGCCAGGCCACGTAGTCCGACGGACCGATGTGGACGTTCTTCTCGCCCAGCTCACGGTCGGGGATCTGCGAGGTGACGGCCTGCGTCTTCGAGATCTTCTTGGACTCGAGGCGGTCGCGCTCGAGCATGTTCTTGAAGTCCATGTTGCCGCCGACGTTGAGCTGCATGGTGCGCTCAAGACGGACACCGCGGTCCTCGAACAGCTTCGCCATCACGCGGTGCGTGATGGTGGCGCCGACCTGGGACTTGATGTCGTCACCGACGATCGGGACACCGGCCTCGGTGAACTTGTCCGCCCACTCCTTGGTGCCGGCGATGAAGACCGGAAGAGCGTTGACGAACGCGACCTTGGCGTCGATGGCGCACTGCGCGTAGAACTTCGCGGCGTCCTCGGAGCCCACGGGCAGGTAGCAGACGAGCACGTCGACCTGCTTGTCCTTGAGGACCTGGACGACGTCCACGGGAGCCTCGGCGGACTCCTCGATGGTCATGCGGTAGTACTTGCCGAGGCCGTCGAGGGTGTGGCCGCGCTGGACCGTGACGCCCGTGTTCGGGACGTCGCAGATCTTGATGGTGTTGTTCTCGCTGGCGCCGATGGCGTCGGAGAGGTCGAGACCGACCTTCTTGGCGTCGACGTCGAACGCGGCGACGAACTCGACGTCACCGACGTGGTAGTCGCCGAACTGGACGTGCATCAGGCCGGGCACCTTGGCCGCCGGGTCGGCGTCCTTGTAGTACTCGACGCCCTGCACCAGTGAGGCGGCGCAGTTGCCCACGCCGACGATGGCTACGCGAACCGAACCCATTTCCGGTTGCTCCCTGTGTGATCGTGGAAGCCCTGCGGGATGCAGGGTTTCACTTGGCGGTGTCGTCGGACGGATCCGGCCGGGTACTGCCCCCGTGCCGGGGCAGGCCGCCCGTTTCTCCAGAATCGTTGTCGTGCCGAGCGGCGCCCTCGGGGGCGTCGGGGCCGGATCGCTGATCCCGCCCCGCCCGCTCGCTCTCGATGAGCTCGTTCAGCCAGCGCACTTCGCGCTCCACGGACTCCATACCGTGGCGCTGCAGCTCAAGCGTGTAGTCGTCGAGGCGCTCGCGTGTACGGGCGAGAGAGGCGCGCATCTTCTCCAGACGCTCCTCCAGCCGACTGCGGCGTCCTTCCAGTACTCGCATCCGCACCTCGCGCTCGGTCTGACCGAAGAAGGCGAAGCGGGCGGCGAAGTGTTCGTCCTCCCAGGTGTCCGGGCCGGTGTGGGAAAGGAGCTCTTCGAAGTGCTCCTTACCTTCGCCCGTCAACCGATAGACGATCTTGGCGCGGCGCCCTGCGAGTGAAGCGGCGAGAGCGTCCTCGGGAGCGCTTCCCGGCTCCTCGATCAACCAGCCGTTGGCGACCAGCGTCTTGAGGCAGGGATAGAGGGTCCCGTAGCTGAAGGCACGGAAGATGCCCAGCGAGGTGTTGAGCCGCTTGCGCAGCTCGTACCCGTGCATGGGTGCTTCTCGGAGCAGGCCGAGGACGGCGAACTCGAGGATTCCCGAGCGTCTGCTCATCCGCCGCCTCCTCCGCCTTCAGGGCCCTTATGCCGCACTGATGTATCGACTCGATACATCATGACGATAGAACGGCCGCTCTCCTGCGACAAGTGGGGCCACAGTGACCGGCATCACATCGTCAATTCACAGCAATTGAGTTGCCTGATTTGGGGTGAACTTCGCCGCTAGGCAGGTTTTGACCGTGCGTAGTCTGTGCGGCATGCAGAGCACCGGGAACCGAGCGACGCCGCCGGGCGTCAGTGATGCGGGTGACCGGCTGCGGTACGGAGGAGTCTTCGATGAGGCTCGGCCGTCCGTATTTCGGGGGGACCGGAACTCAACTGCCGCTTCCAGGCGTACGCGCCTGCCCGAGGAGTAGTCGTTCGATGAGCGAGCACCGTCGCAAAATGCCGCAGTCGCAGCCGCCGAGTGGCGGCCGTGCGGCGGCCCGACGCGCTGCCCAGCAGCCCACGGGCCGCAGGTCAGCCCAGTCGCGGGACGTGAGTACGGGATCCCCTTCGTCAGGGTACGAAGAGGAGCGAACCTACGGAGGGCGGGCCGAGGCCCGTCGCGCGGCACAGCGCGGCGGCAGCCGTCGGCGTTCCCCCGACGGAGGCGGTGCCGGCGGTGCCGGCGGCGGCCGGCGCGGTGGTGGCGGCGGAGGCCAGGGCGGTCCGGGCCGCGGCCGTGGCGGGGACCGCCCGCCGGGCAAGAAGCGGATGATCGACTACCCGCGGTACGGCAAGTACGGCTGGCGTCGCTGGATGCCCTCGTGGAAGCTCGTCACCGGCCTCTGCCTGGTGTTCTTCGGCGGCATGATGGGTGCGGCGACGATCGCGTACTCGCAGGTGGTGATCCCCGAGCCGGCCGACGCCGCCACGGCGCAGAACAACGTCTACTACTGGGCCGACGGCTCTCAGATGGCCGCGACCGGTGGTGAGGTCAACCGCCAGATCATCGGGATCGAGAAGATCCCGAAGCACATGCAGGACGCGGTGATCTCGGCCGAGAACAAGACGTTCGAGAAGGACTCGGGCATCGACCCGATGGGTATCGGCCGTGCCGTCTGGAACATGGCCAAGGGCGGGCAGACCCAGGGTGGCTCGACCATCACCCAGCAGTTCGTGAAGAACAACATGCTCAACGACCAGTCGCAGACCCTGACGCGAAAGGTCCAGGAGCTCTTCATCTCCATAAAGGTCGGCGCCGAGATGGAGAAGCCCGACATCATGGCGGGCTATCTGAACACCGCGTACTACGGTCGCGGTGCCTACGGCATCCAGGCCGCGGCCCGGACGTACTTCAACAAGGACGCAGACAAGCTCAACGTCAGCGAGTCCGCCTTCCTCGCCTCCCTGCTCAAGGGTGCGACCTACTACGACCCGGCGGGTTCCACCGACATCGACCCGAGGGCGACGCCGCAGGCGAACCTGAAGCGGGCCACCGAGCGCTGGGACTGGATCCTCAACGAGATGGTCAAGGACGGCCGCCTCAAGCCGGAGGAAATGGCGAAGTACCCGACGTTCCCCAAGGTGCAGCCGCCGAAGAAGAGCGCCCAGCTGACCGGCCAGATCGGCTATCTGGTGAGCACGGCCAAGGCCAACTTCATCAACAACCATCCGGGCATGGACGTGAAGAAGCTCGCCGAGGGCGGATACGAGATCTACACGACCTTCGACAAGAAGAAGGTCAAGGCTCTCGAGGACGCCGTCACGAAGATCTACGACGGGTACATCGACCCGAAGAAGCGACCGAAGACGGACACCCACGTCCAGTTCGGCGGTGCGTCGGTCGACCCCAAGGACGGTGCGATCGTCGCCATCTACGGCGGCACCGACGCCACCAAGCACTTCACCAACAACGCGGACGAGACCGGCGCCAAGGTCGGATCGACCTTCAAGCCCTTCGTTCTCGCGGCGGCCATGACCGACGGTGTGCGCGACCCCAAGGACCCCTCCGTCCGGACCGTGGTCGACCCCGACAAGACCTTCTACAGCGGCGTGGACGACTACAAGGTCAAGAACTACGACGGCTCGGTCTGGCGGGACGAGAACGGGAAGCCGTGGCTCCAGAACAACGATGAGAACTCGAGCGTCAAGAAGGCCGATCTCCGGCTGGCGATGATCAAGTCCCTCAACTCGCCCTTCGTGCAGCTCGGCATGGACGTCGGCATCGACAATGTCCGCCAGGCCGCCAAGAAGGCGGGTCTCCTGGAGACCTCGCTGGTGAAGGGCGAGGTGCCGTCGTTCTCGCTCGGTATCTCCTCGCCGAGCGCGATCCGGATGGCCGGTTCCTACGCGACCTTCGCGAACAACGGTGAGCAGAACGACCCGTACTCCGTGAAGGAAGTGAAGGAGAAGGGCGAGGTCATCTACAAGCACGAGGCCAAGCCGGAGCGTGCCTTCTCCACCGCCGTGGCCAGCAACATCACTGATGTCCTCACGGACGTCGTCGAGAAGGGCACCGGTAAGAAGGCCAAGCTGGACGACCGGAAGGCCGCCGGCAAGACCGGTACGACCGACGGCAACGAGTCGGCGTGGTTCGTGGGCTACACCCCGCAGCTGTCGACGGCGATCGACATGTACCGCTTCGACGACGACGAGACCAAGCAGGGCCGCAAGTTCGAGGAGATGTACGGCACGGGTGACCAGCCGAAGATCCACGGTTCCTCGTTCCCGTCCCAGATCTGGCACAACTACATGACCGCCGCGCACAAGGGCGTCGAGGTCAAGTCCTTCCCGGAGCCGGAGGACCTGGATGTCGACCCGGTCTTCGGTGGCGGTCTGACCAGCCCCACGCCGACGCCCTCGCAGACACCTTCCGAGACGCCCTCCTCCACCCCGTCGCAGACCCCTTCGACGAGGCCCAGCAACTCGCCGAAGCCTGGCAAGACCTGTGATGTCTGGGACTGGCCGTGCGACGACAACGGCGGGCAGGACGGTGGCGCCACCTCGGGCAACGACAACGGCGGGGCCTCCGACGGCGGTGCGACCTCGACGCCGTCGTCACCCACGCCGACCGCCACCGACGACAGCGGTGGAGGCAGGCCGAACGGTGGAACCTGGGGGCTGAGCGGCGGCTGATCCGCCCGCCGGCCCCGCCCGGCACGGCCCTGAGGGCCGCCGTACCCGACACGTACCCCAGGTGCGTGGCCGGGCACGGCGGCCCTCACCGTTTCCCGGGGACGTACGGCAGGATGTCCCCCATGCCGAGCCTCCACAAGACGAGTCCGTCTCAGGACCGCCCGCAGGACCCGCCGGTGGTGTGCCCCACCCAGCGCGACGAGGTCGCGGCGGCGGGCAGTGAACTGATCGGCGGGCCGATCGGCCGCCGGGCGCTGCTCGGTACCAGTGCCCTCACCCCTGTGCGGGTGATCGCACTGGTGGCCATCGGGATGTTTGCCCTCGGGATGGTGCAGAAGATCCCGTGTTACGACTGGGCATGGTTCCGGGGCACCACGTCCCAGTACACCCACGCCTGCTACTCCGACATCCCGCACCTCTTCGCGGGGCGCGGGTTCGCCGAAGGCATGGTGCCGTACTTCGACCGCCTGAACAGCGACATAGAGTTCCTGGAGTACCCGGTCCTGACCGGTCTGTTCATGCAGGTCGCGGCCTGGCTCACGCCGGGCGGCAGCGACTTGATGCACCGTGAGCAGGTCTTCTGGATGGTCAACGCGGCCATGCTCATGGTCTGCGCCGCCGTCATGGCCGTCTGTGTCGCCCGAACTCACCGTCGCCGGCCCTGGGACGCCCTGCTCGTCGCCCTGGCCCCCGCGTTCGCACTCACCGCCACCGTCAACTGGGATCTGCTGGCCGTCGCGCTGACCTGCGCCGCGATCCTGATGTGGTCACGAGGCCGTCCGCTCGCGTTCGGCATCCTGATCGGCCTCGCGACGGCCGCCAAGTTCTATCCGGCCCTGCTCCTCGGCCCGCTGCTGCTGCTGTGCTGGCGGGCCTGGCGGTGGCGGGAGTACGGGGCGGCGCTGCTCGGTGCGGCGGGGGCCTGGCTCGTGGTGAATCTGCCGATCATGCTGCTCGCGCCCGAGGGGTGGAAGCAGTTCTACACCTTCAGCACCGACCGGAACGTCGACTTCGGGTCGTTCTGGCTGCTGATCAGCCAGCGCAGTGGTGAGCCGATCACGCCGAGTACGGCGAACACGTTCGCGATCCTGCTGATGCTGCTCGCCTGCGCGGGTCTCGGTGTCCTGACGCTCACGGCACCCCGCCGGCCCCGCTTCGTCCAGCTCGCGTTCCTGGTCGTGGCCGCGTTTGTGCTGACGAACAAGGTGTACTCGCCGCAGTACGTCCTGTGGCTCATTCCGCTGGCCGCGCTGGCCCGGCCGCGCTGGCGCGACTTCCTGATCTGGCAGGCCTGCGAGGTCATGTACTTCCTCGGTATCTGGATGTACCTGGCCTTCACCATGAGCGGCAACAAGCAGGGCCTGCCGACGGACGGCTACCACTTCGCCGTCGTCCTGCACATCCTCGGCACGCTCTACCTGTGCGCCGTGATCGTGCGGGACATCCTGGCGCCGGAGCGGGACGCGGTACGGCAGGACGGCTCGGACGACCCCTCAGGGGGTGTCCTGGACGGCGCTGAGGACGTCTTCGTACGGGGCAGGGCCGCTCACCCGGCGCGGCACGCGGCCATGGCCGTGGACGGCCCACGGGTGGAGTGGGGAGTTCCGCGGGAGTAGCGGGGGACTCGCGCGGGCTCCAGCGGCCTCCCGGGGGCGCCTGGGGGCTGCTGGAGGCTCAGCGCTCGACGAGACGGTCGAACTGCGTGGTGGTGTGCCGCAGGTGGGCCACCAGCTCGTCGCCGACCTTCGGCTCCTGGGCGTCGGCCGGGACGAACAGGATCGACACCTGCATGTGCGGCGGCTCGGCGAACCAGCGCTGCTTGCCGGCCCAGACGAACGGCGAAAGGTTCCGGTTGACGGTCGCGAGGCCGGCACGGGCCACGCCCTTGGCGCGCGGCATGACACCGTGCATCGCCTTGGGGGCCTCCAGGCCCACTCCGTGCGAGGTTCCGCCTGCGACGACCACCAGCCAGCCGTCGGAGGCGGCCTTCTGCTGGCGGTAGCCGAAGCGGTCGCCCTTGGAGACGCGGGTGACGTCCAGGACGGCGCCCCGGTACTCGGTCGCCTCGTGGTCGCCCAGCCAGAGCCGGGTGCCGATCCGGGCGCGGAACCGGGTCTGCGGGAACTGCTGCTGGAGCCTGGCCTGCTCCTCGGCCCGCAGATGGCTCACGAACATGGTGTGCAGCGGCAGCCTGGCGGCCCGCAGGCGGTCCATCCAGGCGATGACCTCCTCGACCGCGTCGGTGCCGTCGGTGCGGTCCAGGGGCAGGTGGAGCGCGAAGCCCTCGAGCCGTACGTCCTCGATGGCGGCGTGCAGCCGGCCGAGGTCCTCCTCGAGGATGCCGTGGCGCTTCATCGAGCTCATGCACTCGATGACGACCCGTGCACCCACGAGGGCGTGCACGCCGTCCACGGACGACACGGAGCGAATCACCCGGTCCGGCAGCGGCACCGGCTCCTCGCCCCGCCGGAACGGGGTGAGGACGAGCAGGTCGCCGCCGAACCAGTCCTTGATCTTGGCGGCCTCGTACGTGGTGCCGACGGCCAGCATGTCCGAGCCGAAGCGCGCCGCCTCGTCGGCCAGCCGCTCATGGCCGAATCCGTAGCCGTTCCCCTTGCAGACCGGGATCAGTCCGGGGAACTGGTCGATCACGGACTTCTGGTGCGCCCGCCAGCGAGCGGTGTCGACGTAGAGGGAGAGCGCCATGGTCGGCCCGGAACCTTTCTGATGGCTGCGGTGTATCAAAGGTATGTACGAGACCTACGAGATTACGTACGAGACTACGCAACCGTCAGCGGCGCGACATGTAGATGTCGAGCGCCTTGTGCAGGAGCTTGTTGAGCGGGAAGTCCCATTCGCCGACGTACTCCACCGCTTCGCCGCCCGTGCCGACCTTGAACTGGATCAGGCCGAAGAGGTGGTCGGTCTCGTCGAGCGAGTCCGAGATGCCCCGCAGGTCGTAGACGGTCGCGCCCATCGCGTAGGCGTCGCGCAGCATCCGCCACTGCATCGCGTTCGAGGGCCGGACCTCGCGGCCGATGTTGTCCGATGCTCCGTACGAGTACCAGACGTGCCCGCCGACCACGAGCATGGTGGCCGCGGACAGGTTCACCCCGTTGTGGCGGGCGAAGTACAGCCGCATGCGATTGGGGTCCTCGTTGTTGAGGACGGTCCACATGCGCTGGAAGTACGAGAGCGGGCGCGGGCGGAAGTGGTCGCGGACGGCCGTGATCTCGTACAGCCGCTGCCACTCGGCGAGGTCCTCGTAGCCGCCCTGGACCACCTCGACGCCGGCCTTGTCGGCCTTCTTGATGTTGCGGCGCCACAGCTGGTTGAAGCCCTTGAGGACATCGTCGAGGGAGCGGTTCGCGAGGGGCACCTGGAAGACGTAGCGGGGCTGGACGTCGCCGAAGCCGGCGCCGCCGTCCTCGCCCTGCTGCCAGCCCATCTTCCGCAGTCGGTCGGCGACTTCGAAGGCACGCGGCTCGATGTGCGAGGCCTCGACGTCCTTCAGACGCTTCACGTCCGGGTCCTGGATACCGGACTTGATGGCGGCGGAGTCCCAACGCCGGATGACGACCGGCGGGCCCATCTTCACGGAGAAGGCGCCCTGCTGCTTGAGATGCGCGAGCATCGGCTGCAGCCAGTCGTCGAGGTTGGGGGCGTACCAGTTGATGACCGGGCCCTCGGGCAGATAGGCCAGGTAGCGCTTGATCTTCGGCAGCTGGCGGTAGAGGACGAGGCCCGCGCCGACGAGTTCACCGGACTTGTCGAACCAACCCAGGTTCTCCGAGCGCCACTCGGTCTTCACATCAGCCCACGCCGGGACCTGGCAGTGGCTCGCCGCGGGCTGGCTCTGGATGAATGCCAGATGCTGCTCACGGCTGATGGTCCTCAGGGTCAGGCTCATGCGGGGCGCTCCTCGGCAGGTGTGTCCCCATCGGTCAGGGGCTCCGGCTCTCGCGCCGAAGCCTACTGTGACCGGGGAGCGCCCCGATTGTGCGTGTGTCCCTTGGCCGGTGGCCGGCCCGAGATGGCTCAGGCGAGGCCTCCGTAGAACATGCCGAGATAGAAGCCGACGGCCGAGGCACCGAGCCCGACGATCAAGGCGAAGCGTTCCCTCGTGGTCACCGAGATGAACTGTCCGAACGCGCCCGTCCCGATCCCGATCAGTCCTGCCCAAGAAGCCAGAACGTGGAGGTCGTGGAACTGGGCGGTGATGAAGGAGAGGACTCCGAGGAAGAGAGTCACCCCGACCAGCGTGTCCTGGAGCGGGTGGGGCTTGCCGTCGGTGGCGAGAAGGGAATGTCCGGGGTCGGGTCGCATTGCCTGTGCCATGGGGCACCTCCTGGCGTGGCTTCCGGGAAGGCGGCGCATCCTAGCGCCGCCGACATCCGCTGTGTACAGATTGCGTCCCCTCACCACCGGATTTCAACCGGAAGCCGGTGTGCAGGTAGTCTGTACGGTCTGCACCGGTGTCTGCCCAGGTCCATCCAGGGCCCCGACGGCCTCCTCGCTCGCCGAGGGGGATTGTCAGTGGCGGCCGATACCGTTGCTTACGCATCACGACCCTCCTGCCACGGAACGACCGTGGCCGCTGAGTCCAAAGGAGGTGGGTTCCACATGCGTCACTACGAGGTGATGGTCATCCTCGACCCCGATCTCGAGGAGCGCGCTGTCTCCCCGCTGATCGAGAACTTCCTTTCTGTCGTCCGTGAGGGCAACGGAAAGGTCGAGAAGGTCGACACCTGGGGCCGTCGTCGTCTCGCCTACGAGATCAAGAAGAAGCCCGAGGGCATCTACTCGGTCATCGACCTGCAGGCCGAGCCTGCGGTCGTCAAGGAGCTCGACCGCCAGATGAACCTGAACGAGTCGGTCCTCCGGACCAAGGTCCTCCGTCCCGAGACCCACTGAGCACCTAGCTCAGAGGTCATCGGGTTCGAGTAGCAGTAAGCAGCCAGAAGCAATCCCGCCGAGAGGTTCACCCAATGGCAGGCGAGACCGTCATCACGGTCGTCGGCAATCTTGTCGACGACCCCGAGCTGCGCTTCACCCCGTCCGGTGCGGCGGTCGCGAAGTTCCGTATCGCGTCCACCCCCCGCACCTTCGACCGTCAGACCAATGAGTGGAAGGACGGCGAGAGCCTGTTCCTGACCTGCTCGGTCTGGCGTCAGGCGGCGGAGAACGTCGCCGAGTCGCTCCAGCGAGGCATGCGCGTTGTCGTGCAGGGCCGGCTGAAGCAGCGGTCCTATGAGGACCGCGAGGGCGTCAAGCGCACGGTCTACGAGCTGGACGTCGAGGAAGTCGGCCCCAGCCTCAAGAACGCCACGGCCAAGGTCACCAAGACCACGGGTCGCGGTGGCCAGGGTGGCTACGGCGGCGGTGGCGGCCAGCAGCAGGGCGGCGGCAGCTGGGGCGGAAGCTCCGGTGGTGGCCAGCAGGGTGGTGGCGGTGCTCCCGCCGACGACCCGTGGGCGACCAGCGCGCCGGCCGGTGGCGGCCAGCAGCAGGGCGGCGGAGGCGGCTGGGGTGGAAACTCCAGCGGCGGCGGCTACTCGGACGAGCCTCCCTTCTAGGGCACTCCCCTGGAAGAAGCTCGTACCCAAACTTCTTGATCACACAGGAGAAACACCATGGCGAAGCCGCCTGTGCGCAAGCCTAAGAAGAAGGTCTGCGCGTTCTGCAAGGACAAGACCGCGTACGTGGACTACAAGGACACGAACATGCTGCGGAAGTTCATTTCCGACCGCGGCAAGATCCGTGCCCGCCGCGTCACCGGCAACTGCACGCAGCACCAGCGTGACGTCGCCACGGCCGTGAAGAACAGCCGTGAGATGGCGCTGCTGCCCTACACGTCCACCGCGCGATAAGGGAAGGGTGACCAACTAATGAAGATCATCCTGACCCACGAGGTCTCTGGCCTCGGTGCCGCCGGCGATGTCGTCGACGTCAAGGACGGTTACGCTCGCAACTACCTGGTCCCGCGTGGTTTCGCGATCCGCTGGACCAAGGGTGGCGAGAAGGACGTGGCGCAGATCCGCCGCGCCCGCAAGATCCACGAGATCGCGACCATCGAGCAGGCCAACGAGGTCAAGGCCCAGCTCGAGGGCGTGAAGGTGCGTCTGGCCGTTCGCTCCGGCGACGCCGGCCGCCTCTTCGGCTCCGTGACCCCGGCCGACATCGCCACGGCGATCAAGTCCGCGGGTGGCCCCGACGTCGACAAGCGTCGCGTCGAGCTCGGTTCGCCGATCAAGACCCTGGGCTCGCACCAGGTGTCCGTGCGTCTGCACCCCGAGGTTGCCGCGAAGCTCGGCGTCGAGGTTGTCGCCGCGTAACGCTGCTCTCAGCAGTACGGAAGGGCCGCACCCCTCGGGGTGCGGCCCTTCCGCCGTTTCACGTGAAACACGTCAGCGGGTGGCTCCTGTGACGATCCACCGCCCGGAGCGGGATCGCAGCCAGAGCGTCAGCATCCGGACGGTCATCATGAGCGTCATTGCCCACCACAGAGCCGTCAGTCCACCGCCCAGGGTGGGGACCAGGAGTGCGACCGGGGCGAAGACGGCCAGGGTGAGCAGCATGGCCCACGCCAGATAGGGGCCGTCGCCCGCGCCCATCAGGACGCCGTCGAGCACGAAGACCACTCCGGAGATCGGCTGGGACACGGCGACGACCAGCAGGGCGGGGAGCAGGGTGTCCTGGACCGTGGCGTCGCTGGTGAAGAGGGGAATGAAGAGCGGGCGGGCGACGATGATCAGTGCGCCCAGCACGATGCCGGAGACCACACCCCACTGCACCATGCGCCGGCAGACCTGTCGTGCGCCCTCGGCATCGTCGGCGCCGAGATACCGGCCGATGATGGCCTGTCCCGCGATGGCGATCGCGTCGAGAGCGAAGGCCATCAGGCTCCACAGGGCCAGGATGATCTGATGGGCGGCGACCTCGGTGTCGCCCATACGGGCCGCGACGGCCGTGGCGATCATCAGGACCGCTCGCAGGGAGAGCGTGCGGACGAGGAGCGGGACGCCCGCTTGTGCGCTGGCGCGTATGCCGCCCGCGTCCGGACGCAAGGAGGCGCCATGGCGTCTGGCGCCTCGGACGACCACGACAAGATAGGCGACGGCCATGCCGCACTGTGCGATCACTGTGCCCCATGCGGAGCCGGCGATGCCCATGCCGGCGCCGTACACGAGGCCCACGTTGAGGAGTGCGTTGGCCGCGAAGCCGCCGATGGCCACGTACAGCGGTGTACGGGTGTCCTGGAGGCCGCGTAGGACACCCGTGGCGGCCAGGACGACGAGCATGGCGGGGATGCCGAGGCTGGAGATCCGCAGATAGGTGATGGCGTACGGGGCGGCGGTGTCCGAGGCGCCGAAGAGGTCGATCAGCCAGGGGGCCGTGGGCAGCGTGAGTGCGACGACGGCTCCACCCAGGAGGAGCGCGAGCCAGATGCCGTCCATGCCTTGGCGAATGGCGGCCTTGAGGTCGCCGGCTCCTACGCGGCGGGCGACGGCGGCCGTGGTGGCGTAGGCGAGGAAGACGAAGACGCTCACGGCGGTGGCGAGCAGGGCCGCCGCGATGGCCAGACCGGCGAGTTGCGGCGTGCCGAGATGGCCGACAATGGCGCTGTCGACCATGAGGAAGAGCGGCTCGGCGACGAGCGCGCCGAAGGCCGGGAAGGCGAGCGAGATGATCTCTCGGTCGTGCTGCCGGCGGGCGGCCTTGGGGGTCGGGGGAGCCTGGGTCATGGATGCCAATCTAATCTTCCACAGGTAAGAGATGCAACGTAGTTGGGATCCTTACAAGTGTGGTGCTCCGGCCTTCGACTGTGCGCCGTTTGTTCTGATCTTGATCCGGAGGGGAAAGTTTTTCTCCCCCACAGCCCGTGGATGGAAAAAGGCCAGGTCAGGGCTGTGGGTCGGGGGTGGTTATGAGTTTGTCCACATGGCTGTCCCCCGGTCCGTGCACAGGTTCTGCGGAGTTCTCCACAGCATCTGGTCGTTCACCCACAGGCCCTGTGGATAACCAGATTGGCTGACGGTGCCCGCGGGCCTACCGTGGTCCGGCGCCCGACGCGCCAGAAGCGGAGTCAAAGCCTCTTGTTTGTCCGAGCCGTGGCGTAAGAAAGATTGGCACGGCTAGGTCCGCGGAGCGGACGGGATGAGGTGGCTTGATGAGCATTCCTGAGCCCCTGGACGACCCCTGGGCCGACAGCGGACCGAGTGACCGGCTGCCTGTCGCACGACCCCGCGGCGAGGGCCGTGCGCGCGGACGGGGCCGGGAGGACCAGCACGACCGCGGCAGCGACAGCGGCCCGTGGGACAGCGGCCTCTCCGGCTTCGAGCGGGTGCCCCCGCAGGACCTCGACGCCGAGCAGTCCGTGCTCGGCGGCATGTTGCTCTCCAAGGACGCCATCGCGGACGTCGTGGAGATCATCAAGGGTCACGACTTCTACAAGCCGGCCCACGAGACGGTCTACGCGGCCATCCTCGACCTGTACGCCAAGGGCGAGCCCGCCGACCCGATCACGGTCGGCGCCGAGCTCACCAAGCGCGGCGAGATCACCCGCGTCGGCGGTGCCTCGTATCTGCACACCCTCGTCCAGTCGGTGCCGACCGCGGCCAACGCCGCGTACTACGCGGAGATCGTCCACGAGCGTGCTGTGCTGCGACGGCTCGTGGAGGCCGGCACCAAGATCACGCAGATGGGATACGCGGCCGACGGCGACGTCGACGAGATCGTGAACTCGGCCCAGGCCGAGATCTACGCGGTCACCGAGCAGCGCACCACCGAGGACTATCTGCCGCTCGGCGACATCATGGAGGGTGCGCTCGACGAGATCGAGGCGATCGGCTCCCGCAGCGGCGAGATGACCGGTGTGCCGACCGGCTTCACCGACCTCGACCAGCTCACCAACGGACTGCACCCGGGCCAGATGATCATCATCGCGGCCCGTCCCGCCATGGGTAAGTCGACTCTCGCCCTGGACTTCGCCCGGGCCTGCTCCATCAAGCACAACCTGCCGAGCGTCATCTTCTCCCTCGAAATGGGCCGCAACGAGATCGCGATGCGCCTTCTCTCGGCGGAAGCCCGGGTCGCGCTGCACCACATGCGCTCCGGCACCATGACGGACGAGGACTGGACCCGGTTGGCCCGCAGGATGCCGGACGTCTCGCAGGCCCCGCTCTACATCGACGACTCCCCGAACCTGTCCATGATGGAGATCCGCGCCAAGTGCCGTCGGCTCAAGCAGCGCGCCGGCCTGAAGCTCGTGGTCATCGACTACCTCCAGCTGATGCAGTCGGGCGGTTCCAAGCGGTCCGAGAGCCGGCAGCAGGAGGTTTCGGACATGTCGCGAAACCTGAAGCTTCTGGCGAAGGAGCTCGAGCTGCCGGTGATCGCGCTCTCGCAGCTGAACCGTGGCCCCGAGCAGCGCACCGACAAGAAGCCGATGGTCTCCGACCTGCGTGAATCCGGCTCCATCGAGCAGGACGCGGACATGGTGATCCTGCTGCACCGCGAGGACGCGTACGAGAAGGAGTCGCCGCGCGCGGGCGAGGCGGACATCATCGTGGGCAAGCACCGTAACGGCCCCACGGCAACGATCACCGTGGCCTTCCAGGGCCACTACTCCCGCTTTGTCGACATGGCTCAGACCTGATCGGGAGTTCGACGGGCTGAGTGTCCGCCCCGCGTGAAATGTGGTCGACTCCGGTGGGGGGACGGCGTTGGATCGGGGCATGACCTCACCCTTCGACGTTCTGCTTCCCAGCACCGAACGAGCCCTGCTGCACCGCGTTGCCGTCGCCCAGTCCGAGGGGAGGTCGCCCTCTCTCGTCGGGGCGGTGGCCCGCGACGGCGTGATGGTGTGGAGCGGCTCGCGCACCTGTGTCGACGGCCATGCCCCGGATGCTGATACGCAGTACCGGATCGGCTCCCTCACCAAGGTGTTCACCGCGGTCCTGGTGATGCGGCTCCGGGACGAGGGACTGCTGGATCTGAACGACCCGTTGGACAAGCACCTTTCGGGTACGGGCGTGGGCGATGTGACCATCGCCCAGCTCCTTGGGCACAGCGCCGGGCTCGCGGCCGAGACACCTGCGCCGTGGTGGGAGCGGACCCCCGGGACCGTCCGGCCGGAGCTGTCCGATGTCCTCGGCGACGAGCCCCGGGTCCACCCGGTGGGGCGCCTCCACCACTACTCCAACCCCGGTTACACACTGCTCGGTTCGCTGGTCGAGGCGGTGCGTGGAGTGTCCTGGGAGGAGGCGCTGAGCGGTGAGATCCTGGAGCCTCTGGGGCTGTCGCGTACGAGCGCGCAGCCGGTGGCTCCCCATGCGGGTGGCTGGGCCGTGCACCCCTGGGCCGATGTGATGCTGCCCGAACCGTCCGAGGATCTGGGGGTGATGGCGCCGGCCGGGCAGCTCTGGTCGACGGCCGAGGACCTCTGCCGCTTCGCCGGCTTCCTTGCCCAGGGCGACGACCGGGTGCTCAGCGCGGCTTCCGTCGCGGAGATGCGTACGCCGGCTGCGGCGCCGGGAGCCGGTGAATGGGAGGGCGGCTACGGCCTCGGTATCCAACTGCTGCGCAAGGACGGCCGGACGCTGATCGGGCACACCGGCTCGCTGCCCGGTTTCGTCGCGTGTCTCTGGGTGAGCGTGGAGGACGGGGTGGCGGCGGTGGCGCTCGCCAACGCCACCTCGGGGCCGCTGATTTCGGTGGTGGCCGCCGATCTCGTACGGATCGTCGCAGATGCCGAGCCCAGGATCCCCGAGCCGTGGCGGCCCTTGCCCGCGGCCGAGGTCGACCCGGAGCTGCTGGAGCTCACGGGCCCCTGGTACTGGGGAACGACCGCGTACGGGCTCCGCTTGGGCTCCGACCGGAGTGTGGTCCTCGAACCGCTGCGCGGGGCCGGCCGGCGGGCGACCTTCCGGGCGCTGCCGGACGGTGGGTGGATCGGGCTGAACGGCTACTACGCGGGGGAGAAGCTGCGTGTGGTGCGGCGGGCGGACGGCTCGGTGAGCCACCTTGATCTGGCGTCCTTCGTCTTCACCCGGGAGCCTTACGAGCAGGGTGGCGCGGTGCCCGGCGGGGTCGACGAGGCGGGCTGGCGCGGCCTCTGATCCGGTGTTTCACGTGAAACAGGACGCCGGGGGTGTGCCCTCGGCGTCCTGTCCGGTCGTGCGGCCGTGATGGCGGCCCGGAGGCACCCTCAGAGGCTGAGTTTGAAGCCCAGATGCGAGGCCTCGAACCCCAGGCGCTCGTAGAAGCGGTGGGCGTCCGTGCGCGTGGCGTCGGAGGTCAGCTGCACCAACTGGCAGTTCTGGCGTCGGGACTCCTCGACGGCCCATTCGATGAGCCGGGTGCCCAGACCGCTGCCGCGCTCCTCCGTGTGGATGCGGACGCCTTCGATGATGGACCGTGTGGAACCGCGCCGGGAGAGCCCGGGAGTGATCGTGAGTTGAAGGGTGCCGACGACCTTGGTGCCACGCGTGGCCACGACCAGATGCTGGTTCGGGTCCTGTGCCAGTCGCTCGAAGGCCGCGGTGTACGGGGTGAGGTCGTCCGGGGACTCGCGCTGGGCGCCCAGGGGGTCGTCGGCGAGCATCGCGACGATGTCCGGGAGATCGTCGGCGGTGGCGGGCCGTATCTCAAGATCGCTCATGGGGCGCAGACTACGCCCGGGGCCGTTCCGGCTAGGCCGGGACCCACATCCCTTCGACGACGCGGACCAGGGGAGTCAGCTCCGGGTCCTTCGCGGCCTCGTCGAGCGCCTCGCGCAGCGCCCCGTCATTGGTGGGCCGTGCCTCTTCGAGCAGCGCGATGCCGGCTTCGGTGACATCGGTGTAGATACCGCGTCGGTCAGTGGCGCAGAGGTAGCGCGTGAGCAGGCCACGGTCCTCGAGGCGGGTCACCAGGCGCGTGGTGGCGCTCTGGCTGAGTACGACGGCGTCCGCGACCTGCTTCATCTGGAGATGCCCGCCCGGCCCGCTGTGCTGGCGGCTGAGGACGTCCAGCAGCGAGTACTCGCGCATGCTCAGGCCGTGGTTGGCCTCCAGTGCGCGCTCGATGTGGGATTCGATCCTGCCGTGCAGCAACGACAGGGCGCACCAGCCCTGGGAGAGGGCGGTGAGGGCGGGGTCGGTCGCGGTCATGATCTCTCCTCTGTCCGGAGCTGCTTCTCCCAGAGTAGACGATGACTGCAATAGCCCGCGTATGCAATTACTTGGTCCTTATCCCGCTGCCACGGTGAGAGGGGCGAATCGTCGGCGCCAGTCGCCCGGGAGCCCGTCCAGCGAGCGCACCATGACCGCGTTGAACGCGATCGGGGCGAGGCCGTTCACCTTGAGCCAGCGCAGCAGCGACTCATGGCGTACATCGATGTCCGTGCGCAGAGGGCGGTCCGTGGCGGTGGCCAAGGAGGCGACGAGGGCCTGCGCGGTCGCCGTGTCCCGGGCGATCAGGGGGCCGATGACCTGGGTGTGCATGTTCGGCCAGGCCGCGGCGAAACCGGTGATCTCTCCGTCGGTCTCGGTGACGCGGAGCTGGTCGGCGAAAGCCGGCAGGCGGGTGATCATGTGGGTGCGGTCCAGGCCGAAGATCTCCGTGTCCAGACGCAGGATCGCCTGGAGGTCCTCCGCCGTGGCGGGGCGGGTCGGGATGTTCGGGGCCGGTTCCGTCGGAGTGAAGCGGCCCATGACCATCTCCGCGCGGCCTGTCTGGACGAAGCCCAGCTGCTCGTAGAGAGGCTGTCCGTTCGAGGTGGCATGGAGTGTGATCGGAGTGTCCCCGGCCTCCTCCAGCACATGGAGCATGAGCCGGCGCCCCACACCCCGGCGGGCGTACCGCTCGGCGACCAGCACCATGCCGATCGCGGCCAGCCCCGGCCCGTACGAGGTGACCACGCAGGCTGTGACCAGCCCCTTGCCCTCCGGGTCGTCGATGCCGTAACCGGTCCCGGCGGTGAGTAGAAGGCCCCACTTGTGTTCCTCGCGGGGCCAGCCCCGGTCCTCGGAGAGATCGGCGCAGGCGTTGAGGTCGTCCGCGGTGAGGCGTCGGATGGGGAGCTGGTCGAGCGGGGTGCGCGAGGTCGGCATGGGCTCAGGCTGTCCGACGTACTGATCGTCCGTCCACCGCTTTAGGTGAACTCGCTCCGGCTCGCAGACGGCGGCCCCTTCGCGTCAGCCCCCACGGCTTCAGGATCGAGACCGCCGTCATGAAGAGATAGGCCGTCGTCGACGCCGTCGGCGCCGCCACCAGGCTGATGTCCGGTACCCCGGCCGCCGCCGCGTGCTCGATCTCCGGGCGCAGGGCGAAGACGGTCGCGGCCGCGGTGGCCATGGTGATCCAGAACTTGATCCAGACCCAGCGATACCGGGCGAGACCCCAGGGCGTGCCCAGCGACAGCACCAGCCCACTCACCAGAGTCCCCACGGCGACCGGAGCCAGGAGCCAGTCGGCGAAGACCTTCATCCCGCGGTACGAGGCCTCGGTGAGGGTGGGATCACCGGTCGTCCAGGCCGTGATCCCGAGCGTCAGCAGCCCCACGCTGAGCCCGAGCCAGGCCACGGAGACGGCGACGTGGAGGACGAGAAGAGCCCGCCGAGCGGGACGCTTGAGATGTTTCACGTGAAACACCGTCCCGCCCGGCCCCCTCGTCCCGCGTCTGACCGTCGGAGTAACCGCACGTACTAGCCTCGGCGTACATGACGACTTTCCAGGGCCGAGGCAGGCTTCATCTCTTCGATCTCGACGGCACCCTGATCCGAGGGTCGGCCGCGGCCGTGGAGATCTCCCGGCAGTTGGGGCTCAGCGAGGAGATCGCCGCCCTGGAGCAGGGGTTTCTGCTGCATGGACTGACACCGGACGAGTTCGCCGTCCAGGCCCGCGAGCTCTGGTCCGCCCTCACCTCGGAGCAGGTCACCGCTGCCTTCGAAGGGGCGCCCTGGCTGGCTGGTATTCGTGAGGTCTGGGCGGACATTCGCGCTCAGGGAGGCCGCTGCGCGGTCATCTCGCTCTCGCCGGACTTCTTCGTCGAGCGCCTTCTCGACTGGGGCGTGGACTCGGCCCATGGTTCGCAATGGCCGCCGGTTCCGTTCACGGCGCCCGTCCACCGCCCCGGGATCCTCAACGCCGCGGCCAAGGTGAGCATCGCCCGGCGACTCTGCGCGGAGTACGGGATCGGAATCGAGGACTGCGTCGCCTACGGCGACTCGATGTCCGACGCGGAGCTCTTCGCCGTCGTCCCGGTGACGGTGGCGGTGAACGCGGACCGTCATCTGGCCGGACTCTCCCGCCATGCCTACGCGGGAGGCGACCTGCGAGAGGCGTACGAACTGGTCCGAAACAGCGCAGCCTAGCCCCACTCCCGGGGCTAATGCCCAGGAATTCCGCTTTCTGTCCGAACCGGTGGTCGAACCTGCCAAGCTGCGGCGACAAGAGCCGCTTGCGCGAGGCGAGGCACACGATGGAAGAGGCCGTACACGACGACGGTGAAGCACCCCGGATAGCTCCGGGACCGTCCCCCGACGCGCTCCTCATACGCCGCACCCTGGCCGAGATCGCTCCCGCCGCCGACAAGGTGACCTCGTACTTCTACGCGTTGCTCTTCGTCCGCCACCCCGAGCTGCGTGCCATGTTCCCCGCGGCGATGGACACCCAGCGCGACCGCCTCCTCAAGGCTCTGCTGACAGCGGTCGAGCACCTGGACAACGCCCCAGTACTCCACGAGTACCTCCGGAACCTGGGCCGCGGACACCGCAAGTACGGAACCCGGCCCACGCACTACCCGGCCGTCGGCGAGGCCCTGATCGGCGCGTTGATCCGGTACGCCACCCTGACCTGGAACGAGGAGACCGAGGCCGCCTGGGTGCGGACGTACACGACGATCTCGCAGATCATGATCGACGCGGCCGACGAGAACGAGGGGCACGCTCCCGCCTGGTGGCAGGCGGAGGTCGTCTCGCACGATCTACGGACCCCGGACATCGCGGTGATCACACTGCGGCCCGACCAGCCGTACACCTTCCTCGCCGGCCAGTACACGACGCTGGAGACCCCCTGGTGGCCGCGCGTATGGCGGCACTACTCCTTCGCCTCGGCGCCCCGGCCCGACGGGCTGCTCTCCCTCCACGTCAAGGCGGTCCCGGCCGGCTGGGTCTCCAACGCCCTGGTGCACCACGCGCGACCCGGCGACGTCCTGCGCCTCGGCCCGCCGGCCGGCTCGATGACGGTCGACCACTCCACGGACAACGGACTGCTGTGCCTGGGCGGCGGCACGGGGATCGCGCCCATCAAGGCGCTGGTCGAGGATGTCGCCGAGCACGGGGACCGGCGCCCCGTGGAGGTGTTCTACGGCGCACGCAGCGGCCATGACCTGTACGACATCGACACGATGATGCGGCTCCAGCAGACGTATCCCTGGCTGTCGGTGCGCCCGGTCACCGAGGACCAGGCCCAGCTGCCGGACGCGGTGCGCCAGTACGGCCCGTGGAACGAGTACGAGGCTTATCTGTCGGGCCCGCCCGGCATGATCCGGCGCGGGGTGGACACCCTGCGGGGGATCGGTATCCCCGCAGAGCGGATCCGCCACGACCTCCTGACAGAACTCGCGTCCTAGCCCAGGTCGGGGGCGTGCATCGCGCGGACGCCCTCGATGTTGCCGTCCAGGTAGTGACGCAGGGACAGCGGTACGAGATGGACGGCGGCGATCCCGACCCGGCTGAACGGCACCCGGACGATCTCGTACTCGCCGCACGGTTCCTCGATCTCGGGGCCGTGACGCAGCGAGGTGTCCATGGACTCGAGCCGGCAGACGAAGAAGTGCTGGACCTTCACTCCGGAGACACCGCCGTCGACGATGTGCTCGACGGTGTCGACGAAGCAGGGGACCACATCGGTGATCTTGGCGCCGAGCTCTTCGTGCACCTCGCGGTGCAGGGCCTCGACGACGGTGGTGTCCGAGGGCTCGACCCCGCCGCCCGGCGTCAGCCAGTACGGATCCATCCCCGGCTTCGTGCGCTTGATGAGGATGAGGTCGTTTCCATCGAGCAGGATGGCGCGTGCGGTGCGCTTGACCACAGGACGTTCGGTCATGGGAAGAAAATGGCCCGCCAGGGGCGTCCTGAAACTCACCAGTCCGTGGAGGCCCGCAGAAGCCAGTCGTGGGCCCGCGCGATGTGCGGCAGCGCGAGGGTGCCGGCCCGGACGATCAGGAAGTACGTCCGCAGCGGGGGAACCGGCGGATCGAGCAGCGCCACGAGACGCCCCTGCTCCAGGGCGTCCTCGCACAGATAGCGGGGCAGCACGGCAAGGCCGGCCCCGGCGGCCGCCGATTCCAGGACGGCCCGTAGATCGGGCGCTATGACGGTGGCCGCCGCGGCCGGCTTGGTCTCGAACACGGCCGCCCAGTAGCGGGAGACGAACGGCAGCGACTCGTGCACCTCCACCACCGGCAGCTGTTCCAGGACGACGGCGCCCTTGCGCAGCAGCACCTCGGGCGCGAGCCGAGCGGCCCACCGCGGGGCGGCGACCAGCACGTGCTCCTCGTCGCAGAGCGGAGTGGAGGTGAGCAGGCCGCCGCGCGGGCGGGCTGCGGCGATGGCCAGATCATGGTGGCCCGCGGCGAGGCCGTCGAGGATCTCCTCGGTGTTCCCCGCGAAGGTGGCCCGCACGGCCAGCCCCTGGGCGACGAGCGGAGTGAGGGCGGGCAGGGCACGCGTCGAGGTGAACTCGGGGGGCCCGGCGAGGTGGAGCGTGCGAACGCCGCTCTCCTCGTCGACGCCGGTCTCCGCGATCTCGACGAGCGCGTCCAGATGAGGGGCTGCGCGGTGGGCGAGCTCGTCGCCGATGGTGGTGGGGGTGACACCACGGGCCTGTCGGAGGAAGAGCGGGCGCCCCAGTTGCCGTTCCAGGGTGCGGATCTGGCTGGTGACCGCGGGCTGCGAGAGTCCGAGGAGTGCCGCGGCGCGGGTGAAGGAGCCGGCCCGGTGCACCGTGACGAATGTGCGCAGCAGGGCGAGATCCATGTCCGCCCCCTCCCGGCCGTGTGGCCGTTCGACTCAGGCGGTCGGCTGACGGCGCCCTCGGGACCGTCCAACTATAAATAAGTCGATAGGTCTCTGTCGCTACCGTGATTGGACACTGACGCAGAGTCAACTAGCCTTGGTCAGGCGGTTCTCCGCGCGTGGAACCGGGGCGTTCCGAGCCATGAGGGGGGAGGCTCGGAGCGCCTCGTTCCGTGCGCCCTGCGGCTCTGCCGCAGGGCGCCGTAGGTCAGCCGGCGGCCTTCTCGGCTCCGTCGAGAGCGCGCAGCACGTCTGCGATCAGGTCCTCCGGGTCCTCCGCACCGACGGAGAAGCGGATGAAGCCTTCCGGCACGGAGTCACCGCCCCACCGTCCGCGCCGCTCGGCCGTGGAGCGCACACCGCCGAAGCTGGTGGCGTCGTCCACGAGACGCAGCCCGTCGAGGAACCGCTCCGCCCAGGCCCGGTCGGGCAGGACGAAGGACACCACCGGCCCGAAGCGCTTCATCTGCGTCGCCGCCACCGCGTGCGAGGGGTCGCCGGGCAGCCCCGGATACCGCAGCCCGGTCACGTCACCCCGCTCGCCCAGGGCCTCCGCGAGGGCGAGCGCCGAGGAGCACTGCCGGTCGATGCGGAGTTGGAGCGTGGCCAGGGAGCGGTGCGCGAGCCAGGCCTCCATGGGGCCGGGGATGGCCCCGACGATCTTGCGCCAGCGTCGTACCTCCGCCGCCCGCAGCGGATCACGGCAGCTGACATGGCCGAGCAGGATGTCGCCGTGCCCGGTCATGCCCTTGGTGTCGCTCGCGACGGAGAAGTCCGCGCCGAGCTCCAGGGGTCGCTGACCGAGCGGCGTGGCAAGGGTGTTGTCGACGGCGACGAGCGCTCCGCGTTCGTGGGCCGCGTGCACCAGGCGGCGGATGTCGCAGACGTCGAGCCCCGGGTTGGACGGCGTCTCGATCCACAGCAGCCGCGCTCCGTCCAGGACGGACAGCTGGGCGTCGCCGCCGGTCGGCGCGGTGCGGACCTCGATCCCGTACGCCCTGAGCTGCTCGTGGACCAGAGGCAGCGCCTGGTAGCCATCGGCCGGCATGACGACCGTGTCGCCCGCCTTGAGCTGGGAGAAGAGGACGGCGGAGATCGCGGCCATGCCCGAGGCGAAGACGAGCGTCTCGACACCCGGCTCCCCCGGTGCCTCCAGTTCGCCGATGGCGCGTTCCAGAAGGGTCCAGGTCGGGTTCTCGTCCCGCCCGTAGGTGTAGGGGCCGGTGGGGTCGCCCGGCAGGTGGAAGTGGGCGGCGAAGACCGGCCCCGGCAGGGTCGGTTCGTACTTGACCGGCTCGGGAAGTCCGGCGCGCACCGCCCGCGTCCCGTCGCCGACGGCATCGAGGCCATCGGCGTCCCTGAACGTGTCCCTGCTCATACCGCTCGTTCCTCCACACTCTCGCGAACCGCGGCGAGCAGTCCCTCGCTCGCGGCCTCCACCATCTCCAGGCACTCCTCGAAGTCTTCCGTCCCGCCGTAGTACGGGTCGGGCACGTCGAGCTCGTCGGCGGCCGGATCGTACGAGCGCAGCAGGCGCACCTTCGCCACGTCGGCCGGGGTCGGGGCGAGTCGCCGGAGCTCCCGCAGATGGCTCTCGTCGAGCGCGATCACCAGATCCAGCGCGGGGAACCACGAGGCACGGAACTGGCGGGCGGTGTGGTCGGAGTCGTAGCCGTGGTCCTCCAGGACGGCGACCGTGCGCGGATCGGCGGAGTGGCCCTCGTGCCAGCCCCCGGTGCCCGCGCTGTCGACCTCCACCGCTTCCGCCAGGCCGGCCTCCTCCACGCGGGCGCGGAAGACGGACTCGGCCATCGGCGAGCGACAGATGTTGCCGGTGCAGACGAAACAGACGCGGTACGTCATCGTTCGCCCTCAGTCCCCGTCGGGAAGAACGACGTTGAGCGCCCAGGAGACGACGGAGATGATCAGGCCGCCGAGCACGGCGGTCCAGAAGCCCTCGACATGGAAGCTGAGATTGAGCTGGTCGGCCAGCCAGGAGGTGAGCAGCAGCATCAGGGCGTTGATCACCAAAGTGATCAGGCCAAGTGTGAGAAAGAACAGTGGAAGTGAGATCAGCTTGACGATCGGCTTCACCAAGAAGTTCACCAGACCGAAAACCAGGGCGACGAGTATCAGCGTCCAGGCCTTCTTGCCGGTGCTGTCACCGGTCAGGGTGATGTCCTGGAGCAGCCAGATGGCGACTCCCAATGCGCCCGCGTTCGCGAGCGTCTTGACTACGAAATTCTTCATGTGTCTGATCGTGGCAGACATGATCGGGCCAATGGCAGGGGCGGACGCACGATGAAGGCATTCCGACTGGACGAACTGGAGGCGGAGCGCGCCGCCAACGACGGCGCATACCTCCAGTTCCTGCGCGAGCGGAACATGTCGGTCGGTCTGTACGCGCTCGACGCGGGGGCGCTCGACCCGCAGCAGCCGCACGGCCAGGACGAGGTGTACTTCGTCGTCAGCGGCCGGGCCGCGATCACGGTCGGGATGGAGACGACCCAGGTCGCGCGCGGCAGCGTGGTCTACGTGCCTGCCGGGGTGGCCCACAAGTTCCACCACATCACCGAGGACCTGCGGGTCATGGTGGTCTTCTCGCCGCCGGAGTCCTGACCTCCCCTAGGGGTCGGATCAGGGGAGATCAAGGGCCACGAGGCCCCCGTCGACCCCGTTGCCGCCCCTAGCATCGACAGTGTTCGGCGCAGAGCGCGCGGAGCGAGGTCTTCGGGAGACGAGGTAAGCGCGATGGCTGTACGAGAGATTCTCGCGGGGATGCCCTGGTGGGTGAAGTGGGTCGCCATACCGTTCATCGCCCTGGTCGTCTTCGGCGGCCTGATCACCAGCATCGCGATGTTCGTGATCGGACTGCTCTTCAAGGTCCTGGTCTTCGTCGCCCTGGTCGGTGGACTGATCTACGTCGTACGGAAGTTCACCGCCTCGTCGACCTCGCGTGAGGATTGGTAGCACAAGCTACCCAGCGGTATGACCGGGCTGCTCGCTGTTAGCCCGGCCGAGGGATGCGGAGAGGGAAACCGCGACCGCGCCTGGAGGCTGCCATTAGAGTGGAAATCTCTGCCGCCCCCGGGGAAAACTGGCGTAGACCTCCGCGCTGACCTGCGGGTTCTTCATCTGTCCCGGGAGGGTCCTTCACCGGACCCCACCGGTTCCCCAGGCCGCGGCGGGCGCGCGGGGGCGGCCCCCGCGGGCGGGTGCGAGGCACCCGTCACCACGCCTGGGGGTGACCTTTGGCCACGGCTTCGCAGTCCGCCGTTCCTACCCTGATCGGCTCGGTGCAGCGGGCGCTGAGACTTCTGGAGGCCGTGGGCTCCCACGAGGACGGAGCCCCCGCCAAACAGCTCGCGCGCGAAGCGGGACTCCCGCTTCCCACCGCGTACCACCTGCTCCGCACCCTGACGCACGAGGGCTATCTGCGCCGCGAGAAGGGTGTGTTCGTGTTCGGCGACGCGGCCGGTCGACTGGCCGGCGGCGGAGTTCTGCAGAATCGTCGCACCAAGATCGAAGACTCACTCGCACACTGGCGGGACGAGATCGGTGTCCCCATCTACTTCGCGATCTACCGCGAGGGCGAGATCGAGCTCGTCGCCGTCGCCGACACCCCATCCGCCCCCGCCGTGGACGAGTGGGCCGACTTCCGCGAGACCGGCCACGCCCATGCGATCGGGCAGTGTCTGCTCAGTCAACTGGATCTGAAGAGTCGTCAAGACCATCTCGACCGCCATCCGGTGGAAACCATCACTCCGTATACGGTGCGTAACCGGCGGGCGCTTTTGGAGCGTTTGGGCGATATGGGGCGAATGGAGCCCCTGGTGGAGCGTCAGGAATATGCGCTGGGCACAGTTTGTGCGGCCATCCCCATCACTGCGGGGTCCACGGCGGCCACTCTGGCCATTTCCGTACCCCTTCATCAGGCAGAACGGTTGCTGCCTGCAGTCGCTCGACTACAGAATGAGATCGGAAGGCTCTTCAGCTCCTTCGCTTTCTCTATCAGTATCTGAAAAATCACTCCTTGTGATCCGTTAGCGCTTACAGCACGATTGCGTCACCAAGGCCATGGGGATCATTCCTGGCCGTTTCGATCAAAGCTTCAGTAGCCGTGTGCACACAACTGCTTCATCTACTGCGGGGTACAAGATGCGAGAGTCGGTCCAGGCCGAGGTCCTGATGAGCTTCCTCGTCTCCGAGGAGCTCTCCTTCAGGATTCCGGTGGAACTCCGGTACGAGACCCGGGATCCGTACGCGGTGCGGATGACCTTCCATCTCCCCGGAGACGCGCCTGTGACCTGGGCGTTCGGGCGGGAACTGCTGCTGGACGGGATCAACCGACCGAGCGGCGACGGCGATGTGCACATCGCGCCGACCGACCCCGAGGCGCTCTCGGACGTCTCCATCCGGCTCCAGGTCGGCAGCGACCGCGCCCTGTTCCGGGCCAGCGCTCCGCCGCTCGTCGCCTTCCTCGACCGTACGGACAAGTTGGTTCCGCTCGGTCAGGAACGGACGCTGGGTGACTTCGAGGGCAACCTGGAAGCCGCGCTCGGC
Organism: Streptomyces sp. NPDC039609; assembly: GCF_055596705.1. Classification (NCBI taxonomy): domain Bacteria; kingdom Bacillati; phylum Actinomycetota; class Actinomycetes; order Kitasatosporales; family Streptomycetaceae; genus Streptomyces; species Streptomyces sp. NPDC039609. Next base: position 66,784 of record NZ_JBVIUJ010000007.1, on the reverse strand, counting down.
CGGATTCTGGCAGAGGAGAACGCCGGCTGAACCACCTCCGGGCGCCCCGTCGCCAAGAGCCCTCCGGGGCCGAAAAGGGGCTCCGGAGCAGTCACTTCGCCCGACGCCGGCGCCCACCCCCGGATGAACGCCTCTCCGGATCGCCCGGCCGGTCGGCGGAGACCACCAGCGCGGCGAGCACGGTCGTGACGGGCACCGAGGCGACCAGACCGATCGATCCCACGAGCGTCCGGACGATCTCCTCCGCGACCAACTCGCTGTTCGCCACCGTCCCCACACTGCTCTGCGCGATGGTGAAGAGCAGCAACAGGGGCAGCGCCGCACCGGCGTAGGCAAGGACCAGCGTGTTCACCACGGACGCGATGTGGTCGCGGCCGATCCGGATCCCGGCCCGGTACAACGCCCGCGGTCCCATACGGGGATCGGCCTGGTGCAGCTCCCACACCGCCGAGGTCTGCGTCACCGTCACATCGTCGAGGACGCCGAGCGAACCGATGATGATGCCCGCGAGCAGCAGACCGGACATGTCGATGTCCGGGTACAGGCCGTGGATCAGACCGGTGTTGTCGTCCGTGTTGCCGCTGAGCGACGCCCAACTGATGAAATACGAGCCGAGCAGCCCGATCAACAGCAGCGAGATCAGGGTGCCGAGCACCGCGACCGAGGTGCGCGCCGACAGACCGTGGCACATGTAGAGCGCGATCAGCATGATCGCGCTCGACCCGACCACCGCCACCACCAGCGGGTTCGACCCCTGAAGAATCGCCGGCAGGATGAAGAGGGTCAGGATCATGAAGCTGATGGCGAGCGAGATCAGCGCCATCACTCCGCGCATCCGGCCGACCAGCACGACCACGACCGCGAAGATCAACGCGAGGACGGTGAGTGGGACCTTGCGGTTCACATCCGTCACCGAGTACTGCAGATCACGGGGGGCGTCGGGCGCGTAGGCCACCACCACACCCTGCCCCTCGTCCAGTTGACGCGGTGCGTCCGGCTGCACGATCTCGATGAAGGTACGGCCCTTGTCGGGGCCGTCGGTGACCTCGATCGTCGCCTTCTCGCACTGACCCTGCTGGGCGTTGGCGGCCTCGCGGCCCTGGGGTGTGGTGGGGTCCTCGGTCGGCGGGACCTGGGCGGCGTTCACATCCTTGCAGTCGACCTTCTCGACCGAGGCGACCTTGCCCGCGTAGGTCTGCCGGTCGAACCCGACACCGGTGCGCTCGTGCTCAGGTGCGCCGCCCGGCCACAGAACGACAAGACCGACCACCACGGCCGTGGCGAACGGGATCAGGACCGCGGCGATGACTCTGCGCAGATGCCGGGAGACCGGCGCCGCCGGCCCGTGGCTGTGGCTATGGCCGTGGCCGGCTTCCCCATGTCCATCATGGCCGTCGGGTTCCGGGGTCCGCTGCGAGGAAGTCACCGACAGATCATCGCAAGAACGGTGGGGGCCCACTGTTCAGCACGCCCGGGTTGACGCTAGCGTGGTGGCACCTTTGCACACGCGGGAGCTCGGAGCACCGGGCTGAGAGGGCGCTGATCACCGTACGCGCGTACTGATGTACGTACGGGAGGAGGCTGCGCCGACCGCCGAACCTGTTACCGGGTAATGCCGGCGTAGGGAGATCGGTCTCATGACCATTCAGGATGCACGCACGCCTGCCACCAGCCAGGACGAGCGCAAGCCGGGCTGGCACAAGGGATACGTCGAGGGCTCGCGCCCCGACCTCCGAGTGCCTGTCCGACAGGTGCACCTCACCAACGGCAAGGACGTGACGCTGTACGACACGTCCGGTCCGTACACCGACCCCACCATCGACACCGACGTGCGGCGGGGCCTTCCGCCGCTGCGCGAGAACTGGATCATCAGCCGCGGCGACACCGAGGAGTACGCGGGCCGCCCCGTCCGTCCCGAGGACGACGGCATCAAGCACACCTCGCCGCGCGGTGGCCTCAAGAACCTCGACGCGGTCTTCCCGGGCCGCCCGCGCCAGCCCCGCCGGGGCCGCGACGGGGCCGCGGTGAGCCAGCTCGCGTACGCCCGCAGGGGCGAGATCACCCCGGAGATGGAGTACGTCGCGATCCGCGAGAACGTCTCCCCCGAGGTCGTACGGGAGGAGATCGCCGCAGGTCGCGCGGTGCTCCCGGCCAACGTCAACCACCCGGAGATCGAGCCGATGATTATCGGCAAGCGGTTCCTGGTGAAGGTCAACGCCAACATCGGCAACTCCGCCGTCACCTCCTCCATCGAGGAGGAGGTGGAGAAGATGACGTGGGCGACCAAGTGGGGCGCCGACACGGTCATGGACCTGTCCACCGGCCGCAACATCCACACCACCCGCGAGTGGGTGCTGCGCAACTCCCCCGTGCCGATCGGTACCGTGCCGCTCTACCAGGCCCTGGAGAAGGTCGACGGCAAGGCCGAGGAGCTGACCTGGGAGATCTACAAGGACACGGTCATCGAGCAGGCCGAGCAGGGCGTCGACTACATGACGGTCCACGCCGGCGTGCTGCTGCCCTACGTGCCGCTGACCGCCCGCCGCAAGACCGGCATCGTCTCGCGCGGCGGCTCGATCATGGCCGCCTGGTGCCTCGCGCACCACAAGGAGAACTTCCTCTACACCAACTTCGAGGAGCTCTGCGAGATCCTCGCGACGTACGACGTCACGTACTCGCTGGGCGACGGACTGCGCCCCGGCTCCATCGCGGACGCCAACGACGCGGCGCAGTTCGCGGAGCTGAAGACTCTCGGCGAGCTCAACACGATCGCCAAGCGTCACAACGTGCAGACGATGATCGAGGGCCCGGGCCACGTCCCGATGCACAAGATCAAGGAGAACATCGACCTTCAGCAGGAGATCTGCGAGGAGGCGCCGTTCTACACCCTCGGCCCGCTGACCACGGACGTCGCTCCGGCGTACGACCACATCACGTCGGGCATCGGCGCCGCGATGATCGCCTGGTGGGGCACGGCGATGCTCTGCTACGTCACGCCCAAGGAGCACCTGGGCCTGCCCAACCGCGACGACGTGAAGACCGGCGTCATCACGTACAAGATCGCGGCGCACGCGGCCGACCTGGCCAAGGGACACCCGGGGGCGCAGGAGTGGGACGACGCGCTGTCGGACGCGCGCTTCGAGTTCCGCTGGGAGGACCAGTTCAACCTGGCGCTCGACCCGGACACGGCACGTGAGTTCCACGACGAGACGCTGCCGGCGGAGCCCGCGAAGACCGCGCACTTCTGCTCGATGTGCGGTCCGAAGTTCTGCTCGATGAAGATCTCGCAGGACATCCGGCGCGAGCACGGCGGCGACCTCGAGTCGCAGGAGATCGAGGCCGGGATGGCGGAGAAGTCGAAGGAGTTCGCGGCCGCCGGCAACCGCGTGTACCTCCCGCTGGCGGAGTAGCCGCACGCATCGGTACGTACAGGGCGGGTACGGACCGCACGGCCACGGGGGGTCGTGCGGCGCGTGCCCGCCGTGCCGTTGCCCGGATCACTCCGGCCGGTGCTCCGGGGGGCCGAAGTCCGGGCTGGTGAAGTCCGGGCTGCTGAACCTGGGACGGCTGCCCGAGGCTCCCTCGCTGGGACTCGAGAAGTCCGGTCCGCTGTAGCCGATCTTCGGTATGCGGTCCGTACGCTCCGAGGGCTGCGACGGCAGGGGCGAGGCCGGGTGAGCGGCGGGGTCGGTCAGGGCCTCCCGCAGGAACGGGAGGATGCCCCGTTCCAGCAGGGCGCGGCGCCAGGCGTCGCGGGCCCGGGACAGTTCGTCGTCCGGCTCACCGCCGGCCCCGGCGCCTGCGGCCACCTCCGTGGAGCGGTTGCGCAGTGCGGTCACTAGGAGGCCGACGGCCGCGCAGAGCAGCCCGGCGGCGGCGACGGCGCCGAAGAACCAGGCCGCCGTCAGCAGCGTGTCGGCGAACACGAGCGTGGGAGCCAGCACCTTCAGAACAGCCCCGACCAGCAGGAATATCACCGCGGCCGTGCCTGAGAGCACTGGTGCCAGGACCGTGAGGACCGCGACGATGCCCGCGCCGGGACCCGCGCTCGCGCCGTCCCCGTCCGCCACGAGAACGGCGTCCATCACGCTCGTACCGCTCGTCGCACGGCCTTCCGCGCGGACCTTGACGAAGTGGTCGTACTCCACCGCGGCGGCCGCGGTGATCAGCGCCGTCGCGCTCATGGCCATCGAGCGCAGTTGTTCGGGCGTGAGACGTTTCCCGATCTCGGCGAGATCCGGACGGTCGTGCGCGTTTCGCAATGCGTCGCCGAGGATGCGCTCGTACTCGGCGCGGTCCTCGGTCAGCAGGTGCGGAGCCACGTTCATGTGCATCCCCCGATGCTCCGTAAGGCCTGGTTGACCGTGGGAAACGGGCAGTTGGGCGGAAACGGAGGAGAGCCTGCTACGGATGATCCGATGGTATTGCGGTTACGGCACAGGGTGACAGGGGGTTTCCCGAAATCGACTTCCCCGGATGCGCAGGGTTATGCGTCAGCCATGCAGGGGGAGTTGGACGACCAGCAGCTTTCCGGCCATGGTCACACCGCCGTCCATGGCGATCGCCAGACCGTCCGCGTACACATGCGGACCGTCGACGACCGGACCCGATCCGTCCTCGCCGTCTTCCGTTCCGACCTGCCCGAGGAGGTACGGGATGGGGCTGTGGCCGTGTACGACACGGCGGCCGCCGTAGGTGCCGAGCAGCTCCTGGACGGCCTGCGGGCCTGCGTCGTCGCGGAACGCGAAGCGCTTGGTGAACTTCCGGAACAGGTCCCAGACCTCGTCGGCGTCGTTCCGGTTGATGATCTCGTGGACCGTCTCGTTGACGTCCTCGATGGTGCTGCCGTACTCGAGGTAGGCGGTGGTGTCGGAGTGCATCAGGAGGTGCCCGTCCTCCTCCACCACGGCGTCGAGCCGGGACATCCACTGGAGGTGGACGTCCTGGAGGCGGTCCATGTCGTGCTTCTGGCCGCCGTTGAGCAGCCAGGCCGCCTGGAAGGTGGCGGTGCCCGCGCCGGAGTTGACGGGGGTGTCGGCGAAGCGCTTGGCGCCGATCAGGAGCAGCTCGTGATTGCCCATCAGGGCCTTGCAGTAGCCACCGGCGGCCGCGGCCTCCGCGGACAGCCGCATGACGAGATCGATGACGCCGATGCCGTCGGGACCGCGGTCGGTGAAGTCGCCGAGGAACCAGAGGCGGGCGTTGCCGGCGGACCACGCGCCGTTCTCGTCGATGAGGCCCTGGGCGCGGAGGGCGGCGATGAGCTCGTCGAGATAGCCGTGGACGTCACCGACGACGAAGAGCGGGCCGGGGCCCTCGGCGGCCGGGGCGGGCGCGGGGGCCTGCTCCGGGTCGACCAGGACCTGCACGGTGTCACCCCGATTGATGACGGGGAGATCCCGCTCGGTGGGGGTGTAGCCGTCGGGCAGGGCCTCGTCGGGGAAGGCGTTCCCGGGGTGGCCGGTCGCGACGGCGACGATGGAGGACATGCCGCCGGCGAGGGGGAGGTGGAGCGTGGGGTCGAGCGACCCGGCGGGAGCGACGGGTTCGCGGACGGGGCGCGGTTCGAAGCGAACGCCGTGCTCGACCGGGGCGTCGGGTTCGAGGTAGGCGCCGGGTTCGGGGAGGGGGCGAGGCTCGGGGAACGCGCCGTGCTCCGGAACGGCGCCGTTCGGGGCGGGCTCAGGGTACGCACCGGGCTCGGGAAAGGCGCCGGTCGGGGCGGTCGGGGTCCCGGTGGGAGGCTCGGTGGCGTGGCCCTGCACGGGCACGCGGGCGTACGGCGGTACGCGGAAGTCACGCAATGTAGCCGTGCGGACCACGGGTTCCTGCCCGGCCCCCTGAGTCATCGACCCCTCCACCACCGTCGCGATGCCCTGTACATCGCGGACCGGCCTGGTCGGGGTGGTCCGCGGTGTCGTGCGCCCATCATAGGAATGAGGGTCCGCCTCTGTGACGCACCAGGGGTGGTGAATCCGGGTCCACTCCGGGTTCACCGGTTGTTTCGCCCGAATTGAGAAGGTCCAGGCCAGGGTCGGGACCGGGCTGGGCTGGGTTTGGGCCCTGCCCAGCCCGGAATCCGGCCGGTACTGATCGTTCGCTAGTCCTTCGAGGGTGACCGTGGCGGGCTGACCGTCGTGCGCGGCGAACGCCTCTGGGAGGACGTCCGGACGATGAGTTCGGTCGGTATGACCTGCTCGATCGGTCCGTCGGTGTCGATCCCCTCGATGGCGTCGATGAGGAGCTGGACGACGGCCGTGCCGATCCTTCGGGGCTTGAGCGAGAGGGTCGTGATGGGCGGTTCGGTGTTGGCGTAGACGGTCGACTCGCTGCAGCAGACCAGCAGCAGATCGTCCGGGACGCGCAGTCCGTAGCGGCGGGCCGCCGCCAGCAGATCGGTTCCGTTGGGGTCGAAGAGTCCGTAGACGGCGTCGGGTCGGTCCGGGCGGGCGAGCAGCCGGTCGGCTGCGACGGCGCCCGCGCACGGGTCGTGCGCCGGATAGGCCTCGTAGACGGGGTCCTGTCCGACCCGCTCGCACCAGTTGAGGTACGCGGTGGTGGACAGGCGGGTGTAGGTGTCGGTGGTGGTGCCCGTGAGCAGGCCGATCCGGCGGGCGCCGGCGTCGGCAAGGTGGTCGAGGAGGTCGAGGACGGCGGCTTCGTGGTCGTTGTCGACCCAGGCGGTCACCGGGAGCGTGCCGGCGGGGCGTCCGTCGGAGACGACGGGGAGGCCCTGGCGGACGAGTTCGGTGACGACCGGGTCGTGGTCGGAGGGGTCGATGACGACGGTGCCGTCGAGGGCGACGTTCGACCAGACGTCATGGCGGGATGTGGCGGGCAGGATGACCAGGGCATAGCCGCGCGCGAGCGCGGCGGATGTGGCGGCTCTGGCCATCTCCGCGAAGTACGCGAATTCGGTGAAGGTGAAAGGTTCATCCCCGTAGGTCGTCACGGTCAGGCCGATGAGGCCCGACTTGCCGGTACGGAGCGTGCGGGCCGCCGCGGATGGGCGGTAGCCCAGCCGGTCTGCGACCTCGCGGACGTGGCGGCGGGTGGCGTCCGGGAGCCGGCCCTTGCCGTTGAGCGCGTCGGAGACAGTCGTGATGGAGACCCCGGCGGCGGCGGCCACGTCCCGGATGCCCGCTCGTCCCTGCCGGCTTCCCCGGGTCTGTGCCCGGCTCACCTGGTGCTTCCCTGCTGCTGTCATGGCGAGCCGATAGTAGGGCGAGGGCGGGTGGTTGGGCCGGTCGCATATTCACTCGTTGACAGGCACGATTCTGCATGATCGAACTATGCCAAGTGCCTGTGAAACCAAGGGACTTAAGTCTTTACGGGTGTGATCTACGGTTGTCGAAACGCATGGACCTGCCACAGAGCCGATGTCTCGAAGAGGTCTCAACTCACCTCTACGGGGGATGCGCGCCACGGCGCCCGCCACCGGCGCGCGCCACCCACGGCCGCGCTCCCCCTGTTGTCCACAGCTTGTCCGACCCGTTGTCCACAGCCCATTCGCAGCGGAGGCGAATCCTCATAAGGTGAGGAGTATTGGTGATACGGACGGTCGAGGAGGACCACAGTGAGTTCAGTGAGCGAGACCGGCGGGACGAGCGCGGGCGGCCCGAAGCTGCGCGCCGTGCTGGACGGCGTCCCCACGTACAAGCCGGGCAAGCCGGCCGCAGCGGGCGGTCCGGTCGCCTTCAAGCTGTCCTCCAACGAGAACCCGTATCCGCCGCTGCCGGGCGTGATGGAGAGCGCGCTGGCCGCGGCCTCGAACTTCAACCGGTACCCGGACATGGCCTGCACCGGCCTGATGGCGGAGCTCGCCGACCGTTTCGACGTACCCCTCTCGCACCTGGCCACCGGCACCGGCTCGGTCGGTGTCGCGCAGTCGCTGCTCCAGGCCACCTCGGGCCCGGGCGACGAGGTCATCTACGCATGGCGGTCCTTCGAGGCGTACCCGATCATCACGCAGATCAGCGGGGCGACCTCGGTGCAGGTGCCGCTGACCGACGGCGAGGTGCACGACCTCGACGCGATGGCCGCGGCGATCACCGACCGGACCCGGCTGATCTTCGTCTGCAACCCGAACAACCCCACGGGCACGGCGGTGCGCCGGGCCGAGCTGGAGCGGTTCCTGGACCGGGTGCCCTCCGACGTCCTGGTGGTGATCGACGAGGCGTACCGCGAGTTCGTCCGCGACGCCGACATCCCGGACGGCATCGAGCTCTACCGCGACCGGCCGAACGTCGCCGTGCTGCGGACGTTCTCCAAGGCGTACGGCCTGGCCGGGCTGCGGGTCGGTTTCGCGATCGCCCACGAGCCGGTGGCGGCGGCGCTGCGCAAGACGGCGGTGCCGTTCGGCGTGAGCCAGCTGGCGCAGGACGCGGCGGTGGCCTCGCTGCGGGCCGAGGACGAACTGCTGGGGCGGGTCGGCTCGTTGGTGGCCGAGCGCGAGCGGGTCCGTGCGGGGCTCGTGGCCCAGGGCTGGACCGTGCCGGACACCCAGGCGAACTTCGTCTGGCTGCGGCTCGGTGAGCGGACGATGGACTTCGCGGCGGAGTGCGAGCGGCACGGCGTGGTGGTGCGGCCGTTCGCGGGTGAGGGCGTGCGCGTCACGATCGGTGAGTGCGAGGCGAACGACCTGTTCCTGAAGACGACGGAGGGCTTCCGCAAGGAGGGCTGATCAGCCCGGTGGGAGTGGGTCGAGGGCGGTCGGTCAGTCCTCGACGTGCTCGACGCGGATCGGGTCGCCGTCCCTGACGGTGGCAAGGACGCGCGGATCGCCGTCGAGCGAGCCCAGGAGGTTGCACGGGCTCGCGAGCCGGCATTCGGAGCCCCGGGATATCGGGGTGGGGCCGTAGGGGAGTGCGAGTGCGTCGCCCTCGGTCCAGAAGGCGACCGTGCCCGGCTCCACCACCTGCTGCGCGTCGGACTCGACCGCGGTGGAGACCGGAGTGTCGAAGTAGACCTCCTCGCCCCACGTCCGGGCGGTGGACGAGATCGGGAGAGCCCCCACGAGCGCCTTGCTCGTGGGGGTTTCTTCGAGGGTGGCCGTGGTGTGCCCGGCCGGCCAGGAGATGCGGATCTGAAGGGTCATGCCCTGGATTCAACAATATGTTGAAGGCCCTGGGAAGGGGTGACCTTCGGTAGGGGTACCCCCGGTCTTACATACGGATTTCGTATGAGCCATAATGCTTGTGAATGTGAACGCGTTCACAAGCGTGTCCCGTTCGTGCCGAGATTGGTGGGATTAAAAGGGCAAACTGCCCTCGTGCCCGTGGCGATGTAAGGAGAAGACGACGTGGACCTAGCTCTGGCGCCAGAGACTCTGGCGCGATGGCAGTTCGGCATCACCACCGTCTACCACTTTCTCTTCGTTCCACTGACGATCTCCCTCGCCGCGCTCACCGCCGGTCTGCAGACCGCCTGGGTGCGTACGGAGAAGGAGAAGTACCTCAAGGCGACGAAGTTCTGGGGCAAGCTCTTCCTGATCAACATCGCGATGGGTGTCGTCACCGGCATCGTGCAGGAGTTCCAGTTCGGCATGAACTGGTCCGACTACTCACGCTTCGTCGGTGACGTCTTCGGTGCCCCGCTTGCCTTCGAGGCGCTGATCGCCTTCTTCTTCGAGTCCACGTTCATCGGTCTGTGGATCTTCGGCTGGGACAAGCTCCCCAAGAGGATCCACCTGGCCTGCATGTGGATGGTGTCGATCGGCACGATCCTCTCCGCGTACTTCATCCTGGCCGCCAACTCCTGGATGCAGCACCCCGTCGGCTACCGGATCAACGAGGAGCGGGGCCGGGCCGAGCTCACCGACTTCTGGCTGGTGCTCACCCAGAACACCGCCCTCACCCAGTTCTTCCACACCATGACGGCCGCGTTCCTGGTCGGCGGCGCGTTCATGGTGGGCATCTCCGCCTTCCACCTGGCGCGCAAGAAGCACGTCCCGGTGATGCGGACCTCCCTGCGGCTCGGCCTGATCACGCTGATCATCGCCGGGCTCGGCACGGCCATCAGCGGCGACCTGCTCGGCAAGGTCATGTTCAAGCAGCAGCCGATGAAGATGGCCGCCGCCGAGGCGCTCTGGGACGGCGAGGCACCGGCGCCGTTCTCGATCTTCGCCTACGGCGATGTCGACCAGGGCCACAACAAGGTGGCCATAGAGATCCCGGGACTGCTGTCCTTCCTCGCGAACGACGACTTCAGCTCGTACGTCCCGGGCATCAACGACATCAACAAGGCCGAGCAGGAGAAGTTCGGCCCCGGCGACTACCGGCCCAACATCCCCGTCGCCTACTGGGGCTTCCGCTGGATGATCGGCTTCGGCATGGCCTCGCTGACCATCGGCATGCTCGGCCTCTGGCTGACCCGCAAGAAGTTCATGCTGGCGCCGGGGATGCGGACCGGCGAGGACGAGGTGCCGAATCTGGTCCTGTTCAAGCGGAAGGCTCTCAGCCCCCGCCTGACCAAGTGGTACTGGATCGTCGCCCTCTGGACGATGGCCTTCCCGCTGATCGCCAACTCCTGGGGCTGGATCTTCACCGAGATGGGCCGCCAGCCCTGGGTCGTCTACGGCGTGCTGCGCACCCGGGACGCGGTCTCCCCCGGTACCTCCCAGGGCGAGGTGCTGACGTCGATGATCGTCTTCACCCTGCTCTACGCCGTGCTCGCGGTGATCGAGGTCAAGCTGCTGGTCAAGTACGTCAAGGCCGGACCGCCCGAGCTCACCGAGGACGACCTCAACCCGCCCACCAAGATCGGCGGGGACCACCGCGACCCCGACCGGCCCATGGCCTTCTCGTACTGAGGCTCAGGAGATCGAGGCATGGAACTCCACAACGTCTGGTTCGTACTCATCGCCGTCCTCTGGATCGGCTACTTCTTCCTCGAGGGCTTCGACTTCGGGATCGGCGTCCTGACCAAGCTGCTCGCCCGGGGCCGCCCGGAGAAGCGCGTCCTGATCAACACCATCGGTCCCGTCTGGGACGGCAACGAGGTGTGGCTGCTGTCCGCCGGCGGCGCGACCTTCGCCGCGTTCCCCGAGTGGTACGCGACCCTCTTCTCCGGCTTCTATCTGCCGCTGCTGATCATCCTGGTCTGTCTGATCGTGCGCGGTGTCGCCTTCGAGTACCGGGCGAAGCGGCCCGAGGAGAACTGGCAGCGCAACTGGGAGGAGGCCATTTTCTGGACCTCCCTGATCCCGGCCGTGCTCTGGGGCGTCGCCTTCGGCAACATCGTCCGCGGCGTGAAGATCGACCAGGACATGGAGTACGTCGGCACCTTCGGGGACCTGCTCAACCCGTACGCGATCCTCGGCGGCCTGGTCACCCTCTCCCTCTTCACCTTCCACGGGGCGGTCTTCGCCGCGCTCAAGACGGTCGGCGACATCCGGGTCCGGGCGAGGGCGCTCGCGCTGAAGCTGGGTCTCGGCTCGGCCGTCCTCGGGCTCGGCTTCATGATCTGGACCCAGGCGGACAAGGGCGACCGCGGCAGCCTGGTCGCCATGGTCGTCGCCGTCGTGGCGCTGGTCGGTGCGATCGGGGCGATCAAGGTGGGGCGCGAAGGCTGGTCGTTCGCGCTCTCGGGCATCACGATCGTCGCGGCGGTGGCAATGCTGTTCCTGACGCTCTTCCCCAACGTCATGCCGTCTTCACTCAACCCCGAGTGGAGCCTTACGGTGACGAACGCATCGTCGAGTCCGTACACGCTGAAGATCATGACGTGGTGTGCGGCGATCGCGACGCCCTTGGTGCTGCTCTACCAGAGCTGGACCTACTGGGTGTTCCGCAAGCGGATCGGTACGCAGCACATCGCCGACGCAGCTCACTGAGAGGGCTGCCGCTCACCACGAGGGAATGTTTCACGTGAAACCGATCGACCCGCGTCTGCTCCGGTACGCCCGGGCCACCCGTCTCTTCCTCACGGCAGTGGTGGTGCTCGGCCTGGCCGGGGCGGCGCTGGTCGTCGCCCAGGCGATGCTCATCGCCGAGGTGGTGGTGGGGGCCTTCCAGAAGGGCCTGTCGGTTTCCGACCTGACCACGCCGCTCATGCTGCTCGCCGGTGTCGCGGCGGGGCGGGGGCTGGTCGCCTGGCTGACCGAGCTGGCCGCCCACCGGGCGAGCGCGGCGGTCAAGTCCGAGCTGCGCGGACGACTGCTGGCGCAGGCGGCCGAGCTGGGGCCGGGATGGCTCAGCGGGCAGAAGGCCGGCTCGCTGGCCGCCCTGGCGACGCGCGGGGTGGACGCGCTCGACGACTACTTCTCGCGCTATTTGCCGCAGTTGGGGCTTGCGGTGGTGGTTCCCGTGGCGGTCCTGGCGAGGATCGTCACCGAGGACTGGGTCTCGGCGGCGATCATCGTCGTGACCCTGCCGCTCATCCCCCTCTTCATGATCCTGATCGGCTGGTACACCCAGGCCCGGATGGACCGTCAGTGGAAGCTGCTGTCCCGGCTCTCGGGCCACTTCCTGGACGTGGTGGCCGGGCTGCCGACGCTCAAGGTGTTCGGACGGGCGAAGGCACAGGCCAAGTCGATCCGTGCCATCACGTCGGAGTACCGGCAGGCGACGATGAAGACGCTGCGTATCGCGTTCCTGTCGTCCTTCGCGCTGGAGTTGCTGTCGACGCTGTCGGTGGCGCTGGTTGCGGTCGGCATCGGCATGCGGCTGGTCCACGGGGACCTCGACCTGTACACCGGCCTGGTCATTCTGGTGCTGGCGCCCGAGGCCTACCTCCCGATCCGTCAGGTGGGGGCGCAGTACCACGCGGCCGCGGAAGGGCTGGCCGCCGCCGAGGAGATCTTCGAGGTCCTTGAGACCCCGGTGAAGGAGCGCGGGGCGGGCGCGGTGCCGTCGTCGCCGCGTATCGAGCTGGAGAACGTGACCGTGCGTCATGCGGGACGCGCGGAGCCTTCGTTGGACGCTGTCTCGCTCGTGCTGGAGCCGGGTGAGACGGTGGCGCTTGTCGGCCCGAGCGGGGTGGGCAAGTCGACGCTGCTCGATGTCGTGCTGGGGTTCGCGGCGCCGGAGGAGGGTGGCTCGATCCAGGTCGGGGGCGTGCAACTCGGTGCGTTGGACGTGGAGGAATGGCGGTCGCGGATCGCCTGGGTGCCGCAGCGTCCGCACTTCTTCGCGGGCACCATCGCCGAGAACGTCCGTCTGGCCCGACCGGACGCCTCCGACGAGGCGGTCCGGGAGGCACTGCGCGACGCCGGGGCCGACGGGTTCGTGGCGGGGCTCCCCGAGGGTGTCGAGACGCCGCTGGGTGAGGACGGCATGGGCCTCTCCGCGGGGCAGCGGCAACGCCTCGCCCTGGCCCGCGCGTTCCTCGCCGACCGGCCGCTCCTGCTGCTCGACGAGCCCACGGCCGCGCTGGACGGCGAGACGGAGGCGGCCGTGGTCGACGCGGTCCGCCGTCTCGCGGCCGGCCGTACGGTGCTTCTGGTCGTCCACCGGCCGGCGCTACTGGCGGTCGCGGACCGTGTGGTGGAGCTCCGGCGGGCCGCCGCCGTGGACGTGGCGGACGGGACGCCGGACGTGTCGGCTGCTCCCTCCGAGGCCCGGGCGGCGACCGTCGTGCCCGGCACGGGCGAGACGGAGACGGGGCCAGCCGAGGCCGGTGCCGGTGCCGGGACGGGCGGCGGGGCCGGGGGTTCGGTCTTCGGGCGCGTCCGGGACATGGCGGGGGAACTCAAGGGCCGCATGGGGCTCGCCCTGCTGCTCGGAAGTCTGGCGCTGGGATCCGCCGTCGGGCTCATGGCGGTGTCCGGATGGCTCATCTCGCGGGCGTCCGAACAGCCGCCCGTGCTGTATCTGATGGTGGCCGTCACCGCCACGCGGGCGTTCGGCATCGGGCGGGCGGTGTTCCGGTACGCCGAGCGGATCGTGTCCCACGACGCCGTACTACGGATGCTCGCGGAGCTGCGGGTGTCGGTCTACCGCCGCCTGGAACGCATCGCCCCCGCCGGGCTGCGCCGCACCCGCCGAGGCGACCTGCTCTCCCGGCTCGTCCAGGACGTCGACGCCCTCCAGGACTACTGGCTGCGCTGGCTGCTGCCCGCAGGCGCCGCGCTCGTGGTGGGGGCCGGTTCCGTCGGGTTCACCGCCTGGCTGCTGCCCGAGGCCGGGGCCGTGCTCGCCGCGGGCCTGCTGGCCGCCGGCGTGGCCGTCCCACTGCTGAGCGGCGCCCTCGCCCGCCGGGCCGAACGACGGCTCGCACCCGCCCGGGGCGCCCTGGCCGTCGCGGTCCTCGACCTGCTGCGCGGTTGCGCCGAACTGACCGTCGCCGGGGCGCTGAAGGACCGTATCGAGCGGTCCAGGGCAGCCGACCGTACGCTCACCTCCATCTCCTCCCGGCAGGCCGCCGCCACCGCGGTCGGGGCCGGCCTCTCCGCGCTCGCCTGCGGAGTGACGGTCGTCGCCGCCGCGTTCGTCGGCGTCCAGGCCGTCCGTGACGGCCGCCTCGACGGTGTGACGCTCGCCGTCGTCGTCCTCACCCCGCTCGCCGCCTTCGAGGCCGTCACAGGCCTCCCGCTGGCCGTCCAGTACCGCCAGCGCGTGAAGCGCAGCGCCGAGCGGGTGTACGAGGTGCTCGACGCCCCCGTTCCCGTACACGAGCCCGCGCGGCCCGCCGTACCCCCGCAGAGCCCGTTCCCGCTGGAGCTCGCCGGCCTCTCCGCCCGCCACGCGGGGCAGGACCGGGAGGCGCTCGGCGACTTCACGCTCACCCTGGAGGCCGGGCGCAGGGTCGCCGTCGTCGGCGCCTCCGGATCGGGCAAGACGACCCTCGCCCAGGTGCTGCTGCGCTTCCTGGACGCGGACACCGGTTCGTACCGGCTCGGAGGGGTGGCGGCTTCGGAGCTCGACGGCGACGACGTCCGTCGCTTCGTCGGACTCTGCGCCCAGGACGCCCACATCTTCGACAGCACCATCCGGGAGAACCTCCGCCTCGCGCGCACCGGCGCCGACGACGAGGAACTGCGGGCCGCCCTCGGCCGGGCCCGGCTCCTCGACTGGGTGGACGGGCTGCCGGACGGCCTCGGCACGCAGGTCGGCGAGCATGGCTCGCGGCTCTCCGGCGGTCAGCGGCAGCGCCTCGCACTCGCCCGGGCACTCCTCGCCGACTTCCCCGTCCTCGTGCTCGACGAGCCGGCCGAGCACCTCGACCTCGCCACGGCCGACGCGCTCACCGACGACCTGCTGCGGGTCACCGAGGGCCGCACCACCGTCCTGATCACCCACCGGCTGCGCGGCCTCGACGCCGTCGACGAGGTGGTGGTCCTGGACGGGGGCCGGACCGTGCAGCGCGGGCCGTACGCGGAGCTGGCGCGGGCCGAAGGCCCCTTGCGCCGGATGCTGGAGCAGGAACGGGAGACCGATCTCCTGCTCGCCGCGGGGGGAACGACGGAGCGCCCGACTTTTCTCGCCAAATAGGACTTACTAGGCTCAAGGTCATGACCGCCGCCGTGCCCGATGTCCCGGACCCACTGGAAGCCGCCACCCAGGCCACCCGCAGCCTCCAGGGCCTGTCGACCGAGCTCACGGCACGGGTGCCACAGCTCCTCGAGGCGATGCGCTCGGTGGGGACCGGGCTCGAACTGCACTCGACGCTCGACAGGATCTGCGAGACCGCGGCCGAACTCGCCGACGCCCGCTACGCCGCGATCGGGGTCGTCGACGAGGAGGGCGAGGGGCTCTCGGACTTCGTCACCTTCGGTGTCGACGAGGAGGTCGCCCGCCGGATCGGGCGGCGCCCGAACGGGCACACCGGGCTGCTCGGCGCGCTGATCCGCGAGCCCGAGACGATCCGGCTGGCCGATCTGTCCACGGACCCGCGCGCCGCGGGATTCCCGCCGGGGCATCCTCCGATGCGGACCTTCCTCGGTGTCCCGATCCGGGTCCAGGGGGAGATCTTCGGCAACCTGTACCTCGCCGAGAAGAACGGCGGCGGCGAGTTCAACGACTACGACGTCCACATGGTCCGGGTCCTCGCCACCGAGGCCGGGATCGCCATCGGCAACGCGCGCCTCTACGAGGCCGCCCGGCAGCGCGAGCGCTGGATCGACGGCTCGGTCGCGGTCACCACCGCCCTGCTCTCCGGCGGTGACGCGGACGACGCCCTCGCGGTGGTCGCCGAACAGGCCCGTCGACTGGCCGACGCGGCCGCCGGGATCGTGCTGTTGCCCGCCCAGGACGGTGGCCTGGAGATCGTCGCCGTCTCCGCCGACCGGCCGAGCAGCTCGCTGGGCGTGGTGATCCCGCGGGAGAGCGCCGTGGTGGAGCGGCTGCTGGACGGTGAGGCGGTCTTCGTGGACGACGCCTCGGGCGATCCGCGCATGATCAGCCGGCTGGCGGCCCAGTACGGGCCGAGCATGTTGCTGCCCCTGCACAGCGGCGGCAAGGTGCTCGGTGCGCTCGCCATGCCCCGCGCGCGGGGCGGCCGGCCCTTCACCGAGGCGGAGCGGACCCTGGCCACGCAGTTCGCCTCCCAGGCGGCGCTCGCGCTCATGATGGCCGACGCGCAGCGCGACCGGGAGCGGCTCGCCGTCTACGAAGACCGCGACCGGATCGCCCGTGACCTGCACGACCTGGTCATCCAGCGGCTGTTCGCCACCGGGATGATGCTGGAGAGCGCGCAGCGCACGTCGATCGTGCCCGCCGTGCGCGAGGGGGTCGGCAAGGCCGTGGACGAGCTGGACGTGACGATCCAGGAGATCCGTACCGCGATCTTCGCGCTCCAGCAGGGGCCTGCCGAGGCGCCGTCCGGGCTGCGCACCCGCGTGCTGCGGGAGATCAACATGGCGGCCGTGCCGCTGGGTTTCAAGCCCGCGCACCGCTTCCTCGGCGCGATCGACTCGACGGTCGGCGATCTCACCGGCAAGAACCTCATCGCCGCCCTGCGCGAGGCCCTCTCCAACGCTTTCCGGCACGCCGAGGCGACCCGGATCGACGTCGTCGTCGACGCGGGCGCCGAACTGCCCGACGGCACCGCCGGGGTCCGGCTCTCGGTCGCGGACGACGGCGTCGGCATCCCGGAGGGCGGCCGGCGCAGCGGACTGCGCAACCTGGCGCGGCGCGCGGAGTCGCTGGGCGGGTCGAGCTGGTGCGGTCCGGGGATCGGGGAGGACGGCGGGGGTACGACGGTGGTCTGGCAGGCCCCGCTGTAGCCCCCGGGGGCCGGACTCGTCAGCCGTCGAGGGTGCCGGCGAGGATCCGTTCGATGACGACGGCCACGCCGTCCTCGTTGTTGGCGACGGTATGGCCGGAGGCGGCGACGATCACGTCAGGGTGGGCGTTGCCCATCGCGTACGAGCGGCCGGCCCAGCTGAGCATCTCGATGTCGTTGGGCATGTCGCCGAAGGCGACGACCTCGTCGGCGGAGATGCCCCGTTCGGCGCAGCAGAGGGCCAGGGTGGACGCCTTGGAGACGCCGAGGCCGCTGATCTCCAGGAGCGCGGTGGGGCTGGAGCGGGTGAACGAGGCCAGCTCGCCGGCGGCCGCGCGGGCGGTCGCCAGGAAGGCGTCGGGGTCGAGTTCCGGGTGCTGGGCGAGCAGCTTGAGCACCGGGGCGGCGGCGCCGGGCTCCTCTTCGAAGAGCAGCTTCTCGGCGATCGCGACGGTCGCGCCCGGGTCGAAGAAGAAGGGCGGGTACAGGGGCTCGTAGTGAATGCCGGTGGTGAGCTCGACCGCGAACGTGGTTCCGGGGGCGGCGGCGCGCAGCGTGCTCACGACCTCGAGAGCGACGCTCCGCTCCAGCGGCCGTACCTTCAGGAACGTTCCGCCCGCATGCAGATCGACAACGGCCGCACCGTTGGCACAGATCGCGAGGCCGTGGCCGTGGACATGGTCGCTGACGACGTCCATCCAGCGGGCCGGCCGTCCGGTGACGAAGAAGACCTCGATCTCGGCCCGCTCGGCGGCGGCGAGCGCCGCGACCGTCCGCTCCGAGAGGGACTTGTCGTCACGCAGCAGGGTGCCGTCGAGGTCGGTGGCGATCAGCCGGGGGGCCGGGGCGGCGGGGCGCGGGGAGTCGAGTGAGGTCACCGATCCATTCTTCCGCACCAGGTGCACGGGCGTGCGAGGGGGCGCACATCTGAGAGGGCTGTTTCCGTCGGTCTGTCCGTGCCCGCGTGGTGGGAGGGGGTCGTGGCGCGGTCGTAGGCTCGTGGGTATGACCTTGCGCCTGAGCACCGTGATCCTTCCCGTCCATCGCTGGCACGAGGGTGGCCGTGACCGTTGGCAGCGAGCCGAGGAGCTGGGCTTTCATGCTGCGTACACCTATGACCACCTGTCCTGGCGGACCTTCCGCGACGGGCCCTGGTTCGGGGCCCTGCCCACGCTCACTGCCGCCGCGACCGCCACGGAGCGGATGCGTCTGGGCACCCTGGTGACGTCGCCGAACTTCCGGCACCCCGTGACGCTCGCCAAGGAGCTGATCTCCCTGGACGACATCTCGGGCGGCCGGGTCACGCTCGGCATCGGCGCCGGCGGCAACGGTTTCGACGCCACCACGCTCGGCCAGGAGGCGTGGTCGCCGAAGGAGCGCGCCGACCGGTTCGGCGAGTTCCTGCCGCTGCTCGACCGGCTGCTCACCGAGGGCGCCGTCTCGCAGCGGGGCACCTTCTACTCGGCCGAGGAGGCCCGGAACGTCCCCGGCTGCGCGCAGGGCCCGCGACTGCCGTTCGCGGTCGCCGCGACCGGGCCGCGCGGTCTGAAGCTCGCCGCGCGCCATGGGCAGGCGTGGGTGACGACCGGGGATCCGAAGCTGTACGAGGAGGGCACGCCGGAGCAGTCGGTCGAGGCCGTCCGCGGCCAGGTCGAGAAGCTCGGCAAGGCGTGCGCGGAGATCGGCCGGGACGTGGCCGAGCTGGACAAGGTGCTGCTCACCGGCTTCACCCCGGATCGGGGCCGCCCGCTGGAGTCCGTGGACGCCTTCGTGGACTTCGCGGGCACCCACCGGGATCTCGGCTTCACCGAGATCGTGATCCACTGGCCGATCCCCGACTCCGACTTCGCCGCCGACCAGGCCGTCTTCGAGAAGATCGCCACCGAGGCCGTCGCCCAGTTGGGCTGAGCGCGAACGACTCGGCCGACGGCGCGGGGGTACGTTCCCGCCCCGCGCCCGGCGTGCTTTCGCCACAGCGCCGGCAGAACCGGCGGGTCGCCGACGCCATGAAGCAGCTGCTTGCCCGCCCCACCGACACGCGGTCCGGGGCTGCGGGGCTGCGGGGCCGGGTCGCGAGGCCCGGGGCTGCGGGGCCGGGGTCGCGAGGCCCGGGGTCGCATGGCCCGAGTCGCGGGGTTCAGCGGACCTGTCGGCTCAGCCAGGGACTGAGCCTGTGGTGCAGGACGAGTTCCTTGTACGTCTCGTCACCGGGAAGGGGGACGACCAGCCACCAACCCGGCGGGAAGAACGTGCCCTTCACACGGGCGAGCCCGCCATGGACGGAGCGCAGGAAGGCGGGGACGGAGTCGCGGGGGACGTCCTCGAACTCCACGCCGTCGACGGTGATCTTCGCGTCGTCCTCGGCGAAGAGCTGGACGCTGACCGCGGGCGAGCCGCCGAGCTCGACGAACGCCTCGTGCGGGAGGGAACCGTCCGGGTCCAGGACGGTGAAGACACCGGCGGACGTGCGGCGGGAGATCTGGTCCGCACCGATGTCGTCGGTGACGGTCATCTCCAGGTCGAACTCGCGGGCGATCTCGCGGATGGCCGCCACGGCAGACTCGGTGGTGGGCAGATGCGGGTGTCCCATGGGAACGATCATGCCTCGGCGCCGTGCCGCGCGCCTCGGCCGTGCGGATGAGAGCTCAGCCGGGGAAGCGGAGGAACTTCGGCGGGACGGTGTCGGTCAGCCAGACCCCGTTGGCGCTGACGTGGAAGACGTGCCCGGCCCGGTGCATCGCGCCGGCGTCCACGCTGAGGACCACCGGGCGGCCACGACGCGCGCCGACCCGGGTGGCGGTCTCGCGGTCGGGGGAGAGATGGACATGATGACGGGCCATCGGCCGCAAGCCCTCGGCCCGGATGGCGTCCAGGTGGGAGGCGACCGTACCGTGGTAGAGGTACGCGGGCGGCTCGGCGGGCGGAAGGTCCAGGTCCACGGTGACGGTGTGGCCCTGGCTGGCCCGGATCCGCGTTCCTTCGACCGCGAAGCGCTTCTTGTCGTTGGCGGCGACGACATGGTCCAGCTCGGCGCGGCTGATCGGGAAGCCGTGCTCGGCCGCGGCCCGCAGAAGCGAGTCGATCTCGGTCCAGCCGTTCGCGTCGAGGACCAGCCCGATCCGCTCGGGTTGGTGGCGCAGGTGCTTGGACAGGTACTTCGACACCTTCACGGTGCGTCTCTCTGCATCGGATCTGTTCATGGCGTCAGGATGCCGGAGGGCCGCTCGGCGGACCATTGAATTGCAGCACTGATGTTTGATCCACAGCCAAGTTCATTTATCCACAGGGGAATTGGCGATTCTGTGGACAACAGGCCTGCCTTGCAGGCGCTATTGGGCTACTTAGCTATCACTCAAGGGGTTTGAGGAGAGTATGTCCAATGTCCGTGTCTGCACCTCGCGTTCCGCCGCCGCC
The DNA here is from genome assembly GCF_055596705.1 of Streptomyces sp. NPDC039609. NCBI lineage: Bacteria > Bacillati > Actinomycetota > Actinomycetes > Kitasatosporales > Streptomycetaceae > Streptomyces > Streptomyces sp. NPDC039609. Next base: position 46,207 of record NZ_JBVIUJ010000007.1, on the reverse strand, counting down.
GCGATGAACGCCGCCACGTTATCCGCGCCAACGAGCCGCTGAACGGCCCGAATCGTCCCCGACGGAAGCGCCACCGGGCGTGGCTCGTCGTCCCGCACCGGCGGAGGGTCGGCCGACAGATGGTGCTGCAGATGGCGGGTAGCGAACAGCCGCATCGCACGCGCGAGTTCGGCGTCGACCGTCTGCTGCGCGAGCGGCCGCAGCCTGCGGACCATCGTCGCCGCCTCGGCCGCGTCGGCGTCCGTCGGAGGCCGGTGCTCCAGATAACGTGCGAAGACGTGCTCGGTGGTGAACTCCAGGAAACGCGAGGCGATGTGCTCGACCTGGACGCGAAGCTCCCTCAGATGACCGGAGATTGCGGTGAGCGGTACGCCCGCCTCGTACAACTCGGCTGCCACCGCCAGCTCTTGGGGGCTCGGAACCAGAAACTCGTCGTCCCGGTCCGGGACCCGCTCCAGGACCCCGAGCTCGATCGCCTCCCGGATCGCGTCCTCGTCGGGCTTTCCGCCGAACGTGGCGTCGAGGTCCTTGCGGGAGATCCGGTCGGCCTTCTCGTCCGTCCACGGACCGTCGACCTCGGCGACCAGGCCCAGCACCCCGCCCAGCCCGCGGCCGGCGTCCCAGGCCTCCAGCAGCTCCTTGATGGAGGCCAGGGTGTAGCCGCGGTCCAGGAGATCCGCGATCTGCCGCAGCCGGGCCAGATGCGTGTCCCCGTACACATTGGACCTGCCCCGGCGCTCCGGCCGGGGCAGCAGACCGCGGTCCTGGTAGGCGCGGATCGTCCGGACCGTTGCGCCGCTGTGGTGGGCCAGATCCTCGATCCGGTACTCCGCCGGTGCCGGCCGGCCGCCCCCGGACGACAGCCCGGCCTGACCCGTCGACCCCGACAGCCCGGCCTGACCCGACGGCCCCGGCTGCCCCGCCTGTGCTGACTGCTCCGACAAACCCGCTCCCACCCGCTTGCTCCGGCTACGAGGGATCGTACGACCGCCGGCTCACACCGGCGGCTCCAGCCGGGCTATCGCCCGCAGCGCCCTGGGGGCGAATCGCGACATGAAGTGGGCGCCCCGCGCCTCCGGGGTGACGGGGACGACGGCCTGGTTGCGCACGACGGCCCGCAGGATCGCGTCCGCGACCTTCTCCGGCGGGTAGTTGCGCAGGCCGTAGAGGCGGGAGGCCTCCTTCTGGCGGCGCTTCTGGTCCTCCTCGCCGGCTCCCGCGAACCGGGCCGTCGCGGTGATGTTGGTGTTCACGATGCCGGGGCAGATCGCCGAGACCCCGATGCCCTGGCCGGCCAGTTCGGCGCGCAGGCACTCGCTCAGCATCAGCACCGCCGCCTTGGACGTGCTGTACGCGGGCAGGACGCGGGAGGGCTGGAAGGCCGCGGCGGAGGCGGTGTTGACGATGTGCCCGCCCTGGCCGCGCTCGGCCATCTGGCCGCCGAAGATCCGGCAGCCGTGGATGACGCCCCAGAGATTGACGTCCAGGACCTTCTTCCACTCCTCCGTCGTCGTCTCGAAGAACGAGCCGGACAGGCCGATGCCCGCGTTGTTGACCAGGACGTCGACGATTCCGTACTCGCTCGCCACCTTCGCGGCGAGCTTCTCCATGGCCTGCTCGTCGCTGACGTCGACGGTCTCGCCCCATGCCTCGGGCGCGCCGATCAGCCGTGACATCTCCGCCGTCCGCGCCGCGCCCTCGCCGTCCCGGTCGACGGCGACGACCCGCGCGCCCGCCTCGGCGAAGGCGAAGGCGGTGGCACGGCCGATACCGCTGGCGGCGCCGGTCACCAGGACCAGCCGGCCGCCGAACCGCTCGGCGTACACCGGATCGGCCGGGCTCTTCGCGGCGGTCTTCGGGGCCCTGGTGGACGGATCCTCGTTCGCCCGGACGAACTCACCGATCCACGACGCCAGCTGGTCGGGACGGGTGCGCGGGATCCAGTGCTTGCCCGGCAGGGAGCGGCGGGTCAGCTCCGGTACCCAGGTCGCGAGGTCGTCGTAGAGCCGCTCCGACAGGAAGGCGTCGCCGGTGGGCGTGATCAGCTGGACCGGCGCGTGCGCATAGGCGTCGGCGCGCGGTCGGCTCAGCCGCGCCCGGACGTTGTCCCGGTAGAGCCAGGCGCCGTGCGCCGCGTCATTGGGCAGCGACGGCGTCGGATAGTCGCCCGCCGGGACCTTCTCGACCCGCTCGAGGAGCCTCGGCCAACGCTTGCCGAGCGGTCCGCGCCAGGCGAGCTCGGGCAGGACGGGGGTGTGCAGCATGTACACGTACCAGGACTTGGCGCCCTGGCCGAGGAGCTGGCCGACCCTGCGCGGGGTGGGCCGGGTCATCCGCTGCTTGATCCAGTGTCCGAAGTGGTCCAGGGACGGGCCCGACATCGAGGTGAAGGAGGCGATCCGGCCCTCGGTGCGCGGGACGGTCACGAACTCCCAGGACTGCACCGAACCCCAGTCGTGCCCCACGAGGTGGACGGGCCGGTCCGGGCTCACCGCGTCGGCGACCGCCAGGAAGTCGTCCGTCAGCTTCTCCAGGGTGAAGCCGCCGCGCAGCGGGGCCGGAGCCGTGGACCGGCCGTGGCCACGGACGTCGTACAGCACCACATGGAACCGTTCGGCGAGCCGGTGCGCGACCTCGGACCAGACCTCCTTGGAGTCCGGATAGCCGTGCACGAGCAGTACGGTCGGCCGGCTCTCGTCGCCCAACTCCGCGACGCACAGCTCGATCCCGCCCGTACGGACCCAGCGCTCGCGCGCCCCCTTCAGCACGGCCATCACACGTCCCCCTCGTTCCAGCGCCGCACGTGCGGCAGATCGTCGTCCAGCCAGAACGCGCTCTGCTCGGGGTCCTTGGAGTCGGTGACGACCAGGATCTCCTCGAACTTCGCGCCCGTGCCCCGGAACCCGAGGTGCGGCTCGACCGCCCACAGCCCCGGCCGGGGTGGATGGTCGGAGAACTTGTACGGCGACCAGAGCGGCGACCAGCCGTCGCGGTGGCCGTGGATCGCGTCGCTCGCGAGCCCCTTCAGCGACTGGGTGCCGAAGCCGAAGAGCGTGGGCGACCAGCGGCGCTCCTTCACCCGGTCGATCTTGTGCGCGATCACGCCGAAGGGATATGCGCGATGCCGGTTGGCGTACCCCTGGCGGACCATGAGCCGGTCCACGTTCTCGTAGATCTCGCGCAGGGAGCGGCGCTCGCGCACCTCGCTCAGGATCAGCTCGCGGTGCGCCTTCAGATCGGCGAGCAGCTTGTCGTGCATCGGGTTGAGGCCGAGGCAGCCGGAGTACCCGATGTCCGAGGTGTAGCCCTTGTACACCGGGGCCATGTCGAGGATGAACGGCATCCCGGCCTCAAGACGCCGGTTCGTGGGGAAGAACTGGAGCGGGATCTTGAAGTCGACGAAGGCCGTACGGTCGCCGAACCAGGCGAAGGGCCGGTGGAACCAGTCCCGCACGCCCCGCTCGTACAGCCAGTCCCGCTGCATCTTGGCGGCCTCGCGCTCGGTCACCCCCGGCTTGAGCTGGGCCGAGACGGCTTCCGCGCACTCGTAGGAGAGGCGCTGCACTTCCCTGAACCCCCGCAGCTCCGCGGTCAGTTCGCTTGTCACTGCTGAGGCCATGCCACCCGCCCGTCCGTGAGCGTATGCGTGCGCTACGCGGTCGTAACTTGACACTGATGAATGTGACAATGCTCGGAGGCTGCGTCAAGGGGTGTGCAGGACGCCTGTGGAAAACTCGACGCGGGCAGGCGGCGAGCGACTTTGGTCTCGACTCCCCTACGGGTCCGTACACCTGGAGTCGGACAAGGAACGAGCCGTTGGGCTGACGACTCCTGTGGCGTACGCCACTACCGTCAATGGCGTGACTGTGATCGCCACCGAAAGCCTCAGCAAGCGGTTCCCCCGGGTGACCGCTCTCGACCGGCTCTCCCTGGACATCGGGCCCGGTGTGACCGGACTGGTGGGTGCCAACGGAGCCGGTAAGTCCACGATGATCAAAATCCTGCTCGGTCTCTCTCCCGCAACGGAAGGCCGGGCCGAAGTGCTCGGCCTGGACGTCGCCACCTCCGGCGCCCAGATCCGTGAACGCGTGGGGTACATGCCCGAGCACGACTGCCTCCCGCCGGACGTCTCGGCGACCGAGCTCGTCGTCCACATGGCGCGGATGTCGGGCCTGCCCGCCACCGCCGCCCGTGAGCGGACGGCCGACACTCTGCGCCATGTCGGCCTGTACGAGGAGCGGTACCGTCCCATCGGCGGTTACTCGACCGGCATGAAACAGCGGGTGAAGCTGGCCCAGGCGCTTGTCCACGACCCGCAGCTGGTCCTCCTCGACGAGCCCACCAACGGCCTCGACCCGGTGGGCCGCGACGAGATGCTCGGCCTGATCCGGAGGGTCTGGACGGACTTCGGCATCTCGGTGCTCGTCACCTCCCACCTCCTCGGCGAGCTCGAGCGCACCTGCGACCACGTCGTCGTCATCGACGGCGGAAAGCTGCTGCGCTCCAGCTCCACCAGCGACTTCACGCAGATCACCACGACCCTCGCGGTCGAGGTCACCGACTCCGACACCCACCCCGACGGTGCCCAGGCCGTGCGCGCCGCGCTCGCCGCCGCGGGGGTCACCCTCCACGAGGGTGTCGAGGACGGGCTGCCCGGCGCCGGCCACATCCTCCTGGTGGAGGCCGAGGGCGAGGACACGTACGACCTCGTCCGCGACACCGTCGCCGGCCTCGGCCTCGGACTCGTACGGATGGAGCAGCGGCGGCACCACATCGCCGAGGTCTTCCGCCCCGACGCCAAGCAGCAGGAGGAGGTGCCGGCGCGATGAGCTCCCAGGCCCCCGAGACCACACAGATCCACAACATCGGCTACCGCAACTACGACGGGCCGCGCCTCGGCCGCGCGTACGCGCGCCGGGCGCTGTTCTCGCAGTCGCTGCGCGGAGCGTACGGACTGGGCCGCAGTGCCAAGTCCAAGGTGCTGCCGATGATCCTCTTCGCCGTGATGTGCGTTCCCGCGCTGATCATGGTGGCGGTGGCGGTCGTCACCAAGGCGAGCAAGCTGCCGCTCGACTACACGGCCTACGCGATCTACCTCCAGCTCGTGATCTGCATCTACCTGGCCGCCCAGGCCCCCCAGTCCGTCTCCCGCGACCTGCGGTTCAGGACGGTGCCGCTGTACTTCTCGCGCCCGATCGAGCGGATGGACTACGTCCTCGCCAAGTTCGGCGCGATGGCGTCGGCACTCTTCGTCCTCACCGCCGCGCCGCTGGTGATCCTCTTCGTCGGGGCGCTGCTCGCGAAGCTCGACTTCGCCGACCAGGCCAAGGGCTTCGGCCAGGGTCTCGTCTCCGTGGCGCTGCTGTCACTGCTCTTCGGCGGTATCGGCCTGGTCATGGCCGCGCTCACACCGCGCCGCGGTTTCGGCGTCGCCGCCGTCATCGCCACGCTGGTGATCTCCTTCGGCGCGGTCTCCACGCTCCAGGGCATCGCCTACGGCACGGACAACCTCGACGCCATCCAGTGGATGGGCCTGTTCTCGCCGATCACGCTCATCGACGGGGTGCAGACCGCCTTCCTCGGCGCCACCACCTCCTTCCCCGGAGGGGAAGGCGTGGGACCGGGCGCCGGAGTCGGCGTGGTGTACCTGCTGGTCGTACTCGCGCTCATCGCCGGCTCGTACGGAGTCCTGATGCGCCGCTACCGAAAGGTGGGGCTGTGACCGCCCTCCCGTCGCCCACCACCACCCTTCCAAAGAATGGGCTGCGCCCATGAGCACTCTTTCCATCGACCACGCCTCTCGGTGGTTCGGCAACGTCGTCGCCGTCAACGACGTCACCATGACGATCGGCCCCGGTGTCACCGGCCTCCTCGGCCCCAACGGCGCGGGAAAGTCGACCCTCATCAACATGATGGGCGGATTCCTCGAGCCCTCCACGGGCGCCGTCACCCTCGACGGCGAGGCGATCTGGCGCAACGAGTCCGTCTACCGGCAGATCGGCGTCGTGCCCGAGCGGGAGGCGATGTACGACTTCCTCACCGGGCGTGAGTTCGTCGTCGCCAATGCCGAGTTGCACGGTCTCGGCGACAAGGAGGCCCAGCACGCGCTCGCCACCGTGGAGATGGAGTACGCGCAGGACCGCAAGATCGCCACGTACAGCAAGGGCATGCGCCAGCGCGTGAAGATGGCCTCCGCGCTCGTCCACGACCCGTCCGTGCTCCTGCTGGACGAGCCGTTCAACGGCATGGACCCCCGCCAGCGGATGCAGTTGATGGACCTGCTGCGCCGTATGGGCTCCGCCGGCCGCACGGTGCTCTTCTCCTCGCACATCCTGGAGGAGGTCGAGCAGCTCGCCTCGCACATCGAGGTGATCGTGGCCGGGCGCCATGCCGCCTCAGGCGACTTCCGCAAGATCCGCCGGCTGATGACGGACCGGCCGCACCGCTATCTCGTGCGGTCCAGCGACGACCGGGCGCTCGCGGCCGCGCTCATCGCCGACCCGTCCACGGCCGGCATCGAGGTCGACCTCGCCGAAGGCGCTCTGCGCATCCAGGCGGTGGACTTCGGTCGCTTCACGGAACTGCTGCCCCGGGTCGCCCGGGACCAGGGGATCCGGCTGCTGACGGTCTCGCCCTCGGACGAGTCCCTCGAATCGGTCTTCTCGTACCTCGTAGCGGCCTGAAAGGAGCCTGACCGATGTACAACCCCACAGTCGCCCGGCTCACCTACCGGGCCCTGCTCGGCCGCCGGCGGGCGCTGATCCTCTTCGCGCTGCCCGCACTCCTGCTGGTGATCGCCGCCGCGGTACGGGCGTTCAACGGCGCCGACGACCAGATCGCGGCCGACGTCCTCGGCGGTTTCGCGCTCGCCACGATGGTGCCGCTGATCGGTGTCATCGCCGGAACGGGCGCGATCGGCCCGGAGATCGACGACGGTTCGATCGTCTATCTGCTGTCCAAGCCGGTGAAGCGGTCCTCGATCATCTTCACCAAGCTGATCGTCGCGATCGCCGTGACCATGGTCTTCTCGGCGGTGCCCACCTTCATCGCCGGCCTGATCCTCAACGGCAACGGCCAGCAGGTGGCGGTGGCGTACACCGTCGCGGCGCTGGTCGCTTCCATCGCGTACAGCGCGCTCTTCCTGCTGCTCGGCACGGTCAGCCGCCACGCGGTGGTCATCGGCCTGGTCTACGCACTGGTCTGGGAGGCCCTGTTCGGCTCGCTGATCTCCGGGGCGAAGACGCTCAGCGTGCAGCAGTGGGCGCTCGCCGTCGCCCAGAAGGTCAGCGGCGAGGGCCTGGTCACCTCGGACGTCGGTCTGACGACGGCGGTGGTGCTGCTGATCGGCGTGACGGTCCTCGCGACCTGGTACGCGGGCCAGAAGCTGCGGACGCTGAAGCTGGCGGGCGAGGAGTAGAGGCGTCGAGGCGTGGAGCCCGGGGCCGGGACCCAGCCGGGACCCAGCCCGGGCTCCAGGTGCCAGGCGCCCGACCGGGCTCCGGGTGCCAGGCGCCCGACCGGGCTCCGGAACCCGTGCGACAGCGGCCAGGGGCTGCCGAGGTTCAGACCTTGGTGTCCCTGGCCGCCGGCAGTCCGACCCCCAGGGCCGCCGCGCAGACACAGAGGACCAGCACGATCGGCACCGTCCAGGAGCCGGTCGCCTGGTGGACGGCGCCGGCGGCCAACGGCCCGGCCGCGGCGAGCAGATAGCCGACGGTCTGGGCCATTCCGGAGAGCCGGGAGGCGGTGACCGCGTCGCCCGTCCGCAGCACGATGAGGGTCAGGGCGAGCCCGACCGCCCCGCCCTGCCCGATACCGAGCAGCGCGGACCACAGCCAGGCACCCTGCACCGGGGCGACCATCAGCCCCGCGTAGCCCGCCGCGACCAGCGTCGTGACGAGGACGACCAGCCGGCGCTGGCTCCGCATCCGGCCCGCCAGGAGCGGCACCGCGAACGCCCCCGCCACCTGGATCAGGTTGTTGAAGGCGAAGACCACGCCGGCCGTCGAACGGCTCATCCCGTGGTCCGTGAAGATCGTCGGCATCCAGGCGATCAGGACGTACGACCAGAGCGACTGCAGCCCCATGAAGAGGGTGACCTGCCACGCCAGCGCCGAGCGCCAGACGCTCCTGGCGGGCGCTGCCGGGACGATCCGTACCTCATCTCCCGTACGGCCCCCGGCGATCAGGACCTGCGGCAGCCAGGCGAGCGCGGCGAGCGCCGCGAGCAGCGACCAGAACCCCAAGGATCCTTCCCAGCCGCCGCCGAGGGCCTGCTCCAGCGGCACCGAGGCCGCAGCCGCCACCGTGGCGCCCGCGATCATCGCGCCGGTGTAGAGCGAGGTCATCGAGGCGGCCCGGTCGGGGAAGTCCCGCTTGATCAGGCCGGGCATCAACACGTTGAGCAGGGCGATCGCCGTGCCGACCAGGACACCGCCGCCGTACAGCGCGTACACCGACGGCAGGACGCGCACCAGGATGCCGACGCCGAGCAGGACCAGCGCCGCGAGCAGCACCCGTTCCGCGCCGAAGCGCCGCCCGAGCCAGGGCGCCACCAGCGCGCCGACACCGAGGAAGAGCACCGGCACGGACGTCACCAGCGAACTGGCCGTCGACGACAGGCCGAAGGCCGCCGCGATCTCTCCCACCAGCGGGGACACGCTCGCGAGCGCCGCCCGCATGTTGAGCGACGCCAGCACGATCCCGACCAGCAGCAGGACCGGATGGCCGAGCGAAGCCCACCGCCCCGCCGTCCCTCGGGCCGAAGGAAGGGCATCGGCCTCCCCATCGAGGACCGGCGGCCGGTACCCGGTCCTCACAGCGCCTCACCGGTCCGCGCTTCACCGGTCCGCGCTTCACCGGTCCGCGCTTCACCGGTCCGCGCCTCACGAGCGTCACGAGCCTCATGCACTTCATGCGGCTCATGTGCTTCACGCGTCTCATGGACCTGACGCGCCTCACCCGTCAGCGCCGTGATCGTCTCCATCGGCACCCGCAGCAGCTCCCGCGCCCCCGCCTCCGCCGCCTCCGCGTCGCCCGCCTCGACCGCAGCGACCAGGGCCTCGTGCGCGTCGATGTCGACCGGCGGCATCTCCCGGTCGCCGAGCGCCTCCACCAGCACCTCGTGCACCTGCGTGGAGAAGAAGCGGTACACCTCGGTGAAGGCCGCGTTGTGCGTGGCCTCGACGACGGCCAGGTGGAACGCCATGTCCGCGTCCGCGGCACGGTCGCCCTCCTCGCGGAGGGTCGCCAGCGCCGCCCGCAGCCGCAGCAGGTCGTGGGTGTCCCGCCGTACCGCCGCCAGGCGCGCCGCCTCGGCCTCCAGGGCCATCCGCAGCTCCATGACGTCGCGCGCACCCGCATGGCGCACTCCGCGCAGGACGGCGGCCGGATCGGCGGTCGACCTGACAAAGGTGCCGTTGCCCTGGCGGGACTCCAGGAGGCCCGCGTGGACCAGAACCCGCACCGCCTCGCGGACCGTGTTGCGCCCCACGCCCAACTGCTCGGCGAGCGTGTGCTCGGTGGGAATGCGGTCCCCGACCTCCCACTCGCCCTGCGCGAGCTGGTCGCGCAGCTGCTCCACCACGGAGTCCACCAAGGAGGTCCGCCCCGCCGCCTTCAGCCCCATCACCACTCCACACGAGATCACGCGAGATATTCGCCCGGTTGCCCAGTCATCCTACAACTGACCTCGCGGCAGGCACCGGACTACTGTGGGCCCGTACGCGGACACGAACACCCTCACCACCTTCGGGAGTCAGTCATGTCAGACCGCTTCGACGTCGTCGTACTCGGAGCTGGCCCCGGCGGCTACGTCGCCGCCATCCGCGCCGCCCAGCTGGGCAAGCGGGTCGCGGTCGTCGAAGAGAAGTACTGGGGCGGTGTCTGCCTGAACGTCGGCTGCATCCCCACCAAGGCGCTCCTGCGCAACGCGGAGCTCGCCCACATCTTCAACCACGAGGCGAAGACCTTCGGCATCAAGGTCGACGGCACGGTCTCCTTCGACTACGGCGAGGCGTTCAGCCGCAGCCGCACGGTCGCGGACGGCCGGGTCAAGGGCGTCCACTTCCTGATGAAGAAGAACGGCATCACCGAGTTCGACGGCCGCGGCACCTTCGTAGACGCGAACACGATGCAGGTCGCCAAGTCCGACGGCACCACACAGACGATCACCTTCGACAACTGCATCATCGCCACCGGCGCCACCCCGCGACTGCTGCCGGGTACCGCCCGCAGCGAGCGCGTCGTGACGTTCGAGGAGCAGATCCTCGCCGAGGACGTGCCGCAGTCGATCATCATCGCCGGCGCCGGCGCGATCGGCATCGAGTTCGCGTACGTGCTCCACAACTACGGCGTGAAGGTCACGATCGTCGAGTTCCTGGACCGGATCGCGCCGCTGGAGGACGCCGACGTCTCCAAGGAGCTGGCGAAGCAGTACCGCAAGCTCGGCATCGACGTCCTGACCTCGACCCGCGTCGAGACGATCGACGAGTCCGGCCCGCAGGTCCGCGTCACCGTCACGGGCAAGGACGGCGCGCAGAAGGTCCTGGAGGCCGACAAGGTCCTCCAGGCCATCGGTTTCGCCCCCAACGTCTCCGGCTACGGCCTGGAGAACACCGGCGTGGCGCTGACCGAGCGCGGCGCGATCGACGTCGACGGCCGCTGCCGCACCAACGTGCCGCACATCTACGCCATCGGTGACGTGACCGCGAAGCTGATGCTCGCGCACACCGCCGAGTCCATGGGTGTCGTCGCCGCCGAGACCATCGGGGACGCCGAGACCATGGAACTCGACTACCCGATGATCCCGCGCGCCACCTACTGCCAGCCGCAGATCGCCAGCTTCGGCTGGACCGAGGCGCAGGCGCGGGAGAAGGGGTACGACGTCAAGGTCGCCAAGTTCCCCTTCACCGCCAACGGCAAGGCGCACGGCCTCGGCGACTCCACCGGCTTCGTGAAGATCATCGCCGACGCGCAGTACGGCGAGATCATCGGCGCCCACCTGATCGGCCCCGACGTCACCGAACTTCTGCCCGAGCTGACCCTGGCGCAGCAGTGGGACCTGACGGTCAACGAGGTCGCGCGGAACGTCCACGCGCACCCGACGCTGGGCGAGGCCGTCAAGGAAGCCATCCACGGTCTTGCCGGACACATGATCAATTTCTAAGGATTCTCCCAGTTCAGGGTGATAGGCACTGAAGAGTGCCGAGTGAAACCCTCCCTGGTGGTGCACCGGGTGGCGAACCGTCCCGACCGATCAGGTCGTGGGTGCGATCGTCACCCGGTACGCATCTCTGGCTGCTCGTCATCGCGGTCACCAGCGTCGTCATCGCGGTCTCGTCGGACGGCCTGGAGCACTATCTCCTGCACCGCAACTCCAGCAATCTGCACCAGCTCTCCCACCACCCGCTCCAGGCGCTGCTCGGCAGCGCGTTCTGGATCGAGGACCCCTCCGACTTCGTGCTGTACGCAGTGCTGTTCGAGGTCTTCCACGCGCCCGTGGAGCGCTGGCTGGGGACGCTGAGATGGTTCCTCACGGTCGCCACGGCGCATGTCGCGGCGACCCTCATCAGCCAGCAGGTCGTCCTGGACGCGATCCAGGACCACGACGTGCCGCGCAGCATGGCGCACGTCGTGGACATCGGGGTGAGTTACGGGATCGCCGCGTCGATCGGCATCCTCACGTACCGGATCCCACGGCCCTGGCGGTGGCTCTACCTGGCCGGGGCGGTGGCCGTCTTCGCCGTACCGCTCTTCACGAGCCATACGTATACGGATCTGGGGCACGCGATCTCGCTGGTGATCGGTCTCGCGTGCCGGCCGCTCACCTGGGGTGTGGACCCGCCCGGTAATTCGGTGGCCGTCGAACGTCCGTCGCGCGCACACTAGTTGTGCGGGAGACGCCCGCCGTGAGACCGGGGAGGAGCGCGACGATGACCGACACCAGTTCGAGCCGGAGTTCGAGTCCGTCGAGCTCCCTGCAGGGCGGCGCCCCCTAGCGCCGCCGGGGCGGCCGCTTCGAGCGCGCGGGTTCTCCGCGCGGGCCGCCCACCCGGAGGATTGGCCGAGTGGTAAGGCAGCGGCTTGCTAAGCCGTCGTCGGGGTCACCCCCGCGCGCGTTCGATCCGCGCATCCTCCGCGTGGCCCTTGGGCGGGCGGCAGCCAGGGCAAGGCCCTCGGGCGCGCCGCACCAGGGCAAGCACCCGCCAAGTGGCCCCGGGCCGTGCGAAGACCGGCGTGCCCTTCGGGCGAAGCCGATCCGTAGACGGACCGACCTCGTGCCCTTCGGGCGAAGCCGATCCGTAGACGGACCGACCTTCCTCGCGAGCGGGCGAACCCGTGCCCCGGACGGACCGACCCTTCGTGAGCGGGCGAATCCGTGCCCGGGGGGACCGACCCCTTCGTGAGCGGGTGAACCCGTGCCCCGCACGGACCGACCCTTCGCGAGCGGGTGCTCCCTCTCCGCAGGGCGATGCCGCAGACCCGGGCCGAGCGCCGAGGCCCGCGGGCGGGCACCACCAGGGCAAGCGCCCGCCAAGTGGCCCCGGGCCGTGCGAAGACCGGCGTGCCCTTCGGGCGAAGCCCGCCTAGGTCGCGAGCAGACGCTCCAGCACCACCGCGATGCCGTCCTCCTCGTTCGAGGCCGTCACCTCGTCCGCGATCGACTTCAGGTCGTCGTGGGCGTTCTCCATCGCCACGCCCCGCGCCGCCCAGCCGAACATCGGGATGTCGTTCGGCATGTCGCCGAAGGCGATCGTCTCCGCCGCCTTCACGCCCAGTCTGCGCGCCGCGAGCGACAGGCCCGTGGCCTTGGTCAGGCCCAGCGGGAGGATCTCCACGATTCCCGGGCCGGCCATGACCACGTCCACCAGGCTGCCGACCGTCCGCCGGGCGGCGCCGGCCAGCTCGTCGTCCGACAGTGTGGGGTGCTGGATGTAGAGCTTGTTCAGCGGAGCGGACCACAGCTGCGCCGGGTCCTCGAAGACGACCACCGGCAGCGGTCCCTCCTGGACCCGGTACTCGGGGCTGACCAGCACCTCGCCGTCGAGACCGTCGCGGCTGGCGGCCAGCGCCAGCGGCCCGACCTCGGCCTCGATCTTCGACAGCGCCAGGCCGGCCAGCTGCCGGTCCAGCGTCACCGACGTCAGCAGCCGGTGCTCGCCCGCGTGGTAGACCTGCGCGCCCTGACCGCACACCGCGAGGCCCTCGTAGCCGAGGTCGTCGAGGATGTGCCGCGTCCAGGGGACGGCCCGGCCGGTGACGACGATGTGCGCGGCCCCCGCCGCCACCACGGCGGCGAGGGCGTCACGCGTACGGTCCGAGACCGACTCGTCGGCGCGCAGCAGCGTGCCGTCGAGGTCCGTCGCGACGAGCTTGTACGGGAACGGGCTCACTTGGAGATCGGCTCCAGGACCTCACGGCCACCCAGGTACGGCCGCAGCACCTCCGGCACCCGGACCGAACCGTCCGGCAGCTGGTGGTTCTCCAGGATCGCCACGATCGTGCGCGGTACGGCGCAGAGCGTGCCGTTCAGCGTCGCCAGCGGCTGGACGACCTTCTTGCCGTTCCGCTCGTCACGCATCCGCACGGACAGGCGGCGCGCCTGGAAGCCGTCGCAGTTCGAGGCCGAGGTCAGCTCGCGGTACTTGCCCTGCGTCGGGATCCACGCCTCGCAGTCGAACTTGCGGGAGGCGGAGGAGCCCAGGTCGCCGGTGGCCACGTCGATGACCTGGAAGGGCAGCTCGAGGCTGGTCAGCCACTGCTTCTCCCACTCCAGGAGCCGCTTGTGCTCGTTCTCGGCGTCCTCCGGAGCGACGTACGAGAACATCTCGACCTTGTCGAACTGGTGGACCCGGAAGATGCCCCGGGTGTCCTTGCCGTACGTGCCGGCCTCGCGGCGGAAGCACGGCGAGAAGCCGGCGTAGCGCAGCGGGAGCTTGTCCGCGTCGATGATCTCGTCCATGTGGTACGCGGCGAGCGGCACCTCGGACGTACCGACGAGGTAGAAGTCGTCCTTCTCCAGGTGGTACACGTTCTCCGCGGCCTGGCCGAGGAAGCCGGTGCCCTCCATGGCACGCGGGCGGACCAGCGCCGGCGTCAGCATCGGGATGAACCCGGCCTCGGTCGCCTGCGCGATCGCCGCGTTGACGAGGGCCAGCTCCAGCAGGGCGCCGACGCCCGTCAGGTAGTAGAAGCGCGAGCCGGAGACCTTGGCGCCCCGCTCGACGTCGATGGCGCCCAGCGTCTCGCCCAGCTCCAGGTGGTCCTTGGGCTCGAAGCCCTCGGCCGCGAAGTCGCGGATGGTGCCGTGCGTCTCCAGGACGACGAAGTCCTCCTCGCCGCCGACGGGCACGTCCGGGTGGACGATGTTCCCGAGCTGGAGCAGGAGGGCGCGGGCCGTCTCGTCGGCCTCGTTCTGCTCGGCCTCGGCGGCCTTGACGTCGGCCTTGAGCTGCTCGGCCCGCTGAAGGAGCTCGGCGCGCTCCTCGGGGGTGGCCTTGGGGATCAGCTTGCCGAGCGACTTCTGCTCGGAACGGAGCTCGTCGAAGCGGACGCCGGACGACCTGCGCCGCTCATCGGCGGAGAGCAGGGCGTCGACAAGCGCGACGTCCTCTCCACGGGCGCGCTGGGAGGCGCGAACACGGTCGGGGTCCTCACGGAGCAGGCGAAGGTCAATCACCCCACCAGGCTACCGGTGCGGGCTCCTGGCACCTCAACCGGATATAGCCTTGCGTGTCGCTTTGCCCGAATTGCCGGGATTGGGAAATGCTCTCCCTATTCGTCAATAAACTGGCCGCGAGCCCCCGAAAAGGGGCGCATCGGCCTGTGCGGCTTGACCGAATCGCCGGGTGGATCAAGGGACTTCTCCACAGGGGAGCCCGAGCCCTGAAAGTTATCCACAGGCTGTGTGGAAGGTCTGTGGATTGCGGAGGAGATCATTCCGAATCGACTTCGCGGGCCTCAGGATTCCCCGATCAAACCTCCTTCACACACTCATTCGGGTGGGAATTCCTCGCCCTAAAGAGTTGATCAATGGAATTGAGGTGACACCGGCCAACTCGGCGCACTGTGGACGCTTGTGGAGTGACTAGGGTGATTTGTCGACCATGTCTGCATGTGTTGTCGACTTGTCCCCAGGTCGAGAAGCGCACCTGTGGATAACTTCTGTGGGCAACCGAAAAGTATGCAGGTAGGACTAGTGGTTCACACCTGTGGACGACCGCCCCCGGCAACGGGAGCGGTGGGGCACTCTCGGATCAGGCCCGACCGTCCTGGGCCCTCGCCAGCCAATCGGAGGCCGCCGTGAACTCTTCGTCCGACGTCCCGCGTCGAAGCCCCCGCACGTCCTCCCGCGAGACACCGGCCCGCGGGTACGACCCGAGGAAGCGCACCTTCGGGCAGATCCGCTTGAGGCCCATCAGCGCCTCGCCCACCCGCCGCTCGGAGATATGACCCTCCGCGTCCACCGCGAAGCAGTAGTTCCCGATGCCCGCGCCCGTCGGCCGGGACTGGATCAGCATCAGGTTGACCCCGCGCACCGCGAACTCCTGGAGCAGTTCGAGGAGGGCACCGGGGTGGTCCTCGCCCAGCCACAGCACGACCGAGGTCTTGTCCGCGCCCGTCGGCGCGGACGGCCGGGCCGGCCGTCCCACCAGGACGAACCGGGTCTCGGCGTTCTCGGCGTCGTGGATCTCGGTGACCAGGGCCTCCAGGCCGTAGGTCGCCGCGGCGAACTCGCCGGCGAAGGCCGCGTCGAAACGGCCCTCCTGGACGAGCCGGGCGCCGTCCGCGTTCGACGCCGCCGACTCCCACAGGGCATCGGGCAGGTGGGCCCGCATCCAGTTCCGGACCTGCGGCTGGGCGACCGGGTGCCCGGTGACCGTCTTGATCTCGGACATGGTGGTGCCCGGCCGTACGAGCAGGGCGAAGGCGATCGGCAGGACCACCTCGCGGTAGATCATCAGCGGCTCGCCGGAGGCCAGCTCGTCCAGGGTCGCGGTGACCCCGCCCTCCACCGAGTTCTCGATCGGCACGAGAGCGGCGGCGGCCTCTCCGTTGCGTACGGCGTCCAGCGCGGCCGGGACGGAGACCATCGGGACGAGCTCCCGGGTCGCGGCCTCGGGCAGCGTACGCAGCGCGGCCTCCGTGAAAGTGCCTTCGGGACCGAGATACGTATACCGGGTGGCTGACATACGGTCACCCTAATAGGCGCGGGACGTGCCGACCCTCTGCCCGCCCGGGGTCAGGACTCCAGCAGCCGCTGGCCCACGTACTCGCCCTCGGCCGCCCCGCCCGGCACAGCGAACAGGCCGCTCGCCTCGTGCCGGATGAAGGAGGACAGGGCGTCGCCCCGGTCGAGCTTGCGCTGCACGGGCACGAAGCCCCTCAGCGGATCGGCCTGCCAGCAGACGAAGAGGAGTCCGGCGTCGGGTGTGCCGTCCGGCCCGATGCCGTCGTGGAAGGAGAAGGGCCTGCGGAGCATGGCCGCTCCGCCGTTCTGTTCGGGGGCGGAGATCCGGGAGTGCGCGTTGTCCGGGATGACGAGCCGGCCGTCCGGTCCGACCTTGTTGAGATCGAGTTCGGTCGTCTCGTTCCCGCCGGTGAGCGGGGCGCCGTCGGACTTCCGCCGGCCGATGACCTTCTCCTGCTTGTCGAGGGAGAGCTTCTCCCAGTCGTCGAGCAGCATCCGGATCCGGCGTACGACGGCGTAGGAGCCTCCGGCCATCCACTCCGGGGCCGTGGACGTGCCCGACGCGGAGTCGGGGACGAAGATCCGCCGGTCGAAGTCGGGGTCGGAGAGCTTGGGGTTCCCGGTGCCGTCGACCTGGCCCATCAGGTTCCGGGCTGTCATCGGCTTGGCGGTGGCCCCGGCGGAGCGGTTGAAGCCGTTCATCTGCCAGCGGACCTTGGCAGCCGCGCCCGCGTCCTTCTGGAGTGCGCGCAGTGCGTGGAAGGCGACCAGGGCGTCGTCCGCTCCGATCTGCACCCACAGGTCGCCCTCCGACTTCTTCGGGTCGAGCGCGTCGGCGGAGAAGGCGGGCAGCGGATCGAGCTGCGTCGGGCGGAGCGCGGTGAGTCCGGTGCGGCCGAAGAAGGAGTGGCCGAAGCCGAAGGTGACGGTCAGCGAGGAGGGGCCGGCGTCCAGGGCGATGCCGGTGTCGTCGGTCGACGGCTTGCCCGCCATCAGCGCCTTGGCAGTCGCCGACCAGCGGCGCAGCAGTGCGGCTGCCTCCTTGCGGCCCGCTCCGGGTGCGAGGTCGAAGGCGATCAGATGGCCCCGCGACTGAAGGGGAGTGGTGATCCCCGCTTGATGTTTCCCGTGAAACATCGCCTGCGTCGCCCCGACCGTCGTCAGCGCCTTCGCGTCGGTGGTCGTCGAGGAGCCGGAGTCGGCGACCGCCGCGTACACTCCGGCGCCACCGCCGGCGCCGAGCGCGATGCCGGCGGCGCCCGCCGCGCCGACCGTGCCGAGTACGCGCCGTCGGGAGATCTCAAGCTTGTCGTCGTTGCTCACGTGGGTCAGCCGATCTTCACGTTCTTGTCGATGGTGGTCTGGTCGATGTCGGAGGTACGGACCGTCACCTGGATCTGCCATTCACCGGCCATCGGGATCTGGACGCCGTTCGCGCTCCAGTGCCCGGTCTGGATCCGGTCGGGTGCGACCGGCAGCGGGCCGACGTTCTTCTCCTTCAAGGTGAAGGCCACCTTGATCTCGGGGACGTCCAGCGGGCGGCCGTTCGGCCGGTCGACATAGACGTGCAGGGCGTTGGCGCCCGTAAGGCCGGGGGCGAGGCTGAGCCGTACCGTCCCCTTGCCGTCCATGCCGCCGGTGTCGAAGGGCAGCCGGATGTCCACGGGCCGGTCGGGTACGGCGGTCGAGCCGGACGTGGACTGGGAGCGCCCTGCCTCCTCCTCCGTACGGCCTGGCTCGGTCGAGGTGAGGACGGTGGTCACGGCGAGCAGGACCACGGCGACGACGGCCTCGGTCAGGACCGAGCGGCGCAGGCCGCTGCGTTCGGGGTCGGCGTCGCGGTCGCGCTTCTTCCGGGCGGTGGCGACGGCGGCCCGCTGGCGGGCGAGCTGGGCGGCCCGCTCGGGGTCGACGGCGGCATCCCGGTCGGCCGCTTCGGAGCCGTCGTCGGCGGTCTCGGGGGACTCCTCGTCGATGTCGTCGACGGCGTGCTCCGCGGTGTCCTCGACGGCGTCGGCCTTCGCCGGTGCGCCGAGTCGCTGGGTCCAGCGGCGGGAGACCCAGGCGATCCCCACGAGCACGGCCACGAGCCCGACCTTGACCAGTAGCAGCTGTCCGTACGACGTGCCGGTCAGGGCCGACCAGGAGCCGACCTGTCGCCAGGACTGGTAGAGCCCGGTCGCGGCCAGGACGATCACCGAGGCGAAGGCGACCTTCGAGAAGCGCTCGACGGCGGCGCGCTCGATGTCGGGGGCTCGGTAGAGCGCGACGAGCAGCGCGGTCAGGCCGCCCAGCCAGGCCGCCACCGCCAGCAGGTGCAGGATGTCGACGGGCATCGCGATGCCCGGCTGCAGGCCGGTGGAGGCGTGTTCGGCGAGTGCCCAGGTGCCCGCGATGCCGGCGGCCACCACGGTGCCGCCGATCGCGAGTCCGAAGGTGAGGTCCTTCTTCTCCTTCTCGTCGTTCCGCCTGGTGTACGCGCCGAACAGCACGGCGACGAAGAGTGCCGCAGCGCCCAGCAGCATCAGCCGGGAGATGAGCGCGGCGCCGGTCTTCGTTTCCAGGACGGACTTCAGTCCGCCGAGGTCGAAGGCGTCGGCGAGTTCGCCGGAGCCGGTGTACGGGTTGCGCAGGAGCAGCATGACGAGGGTGGCCGCGGTGAGTGTCAGCCAGCCCCGGACCACGAGTCGCTGCACCGGGCGGACCCCGGCGCCGCGGGGCCAGCAGGCGAGGACGAAGGCGGCGCCGCCGACGAGGACGACGAAGCCGGCGTAGGAGACGTAGCGGGCGATGCCGTACAGCGCGCCGACGAGTCCGCCGCCGGCTTCCTGGTCGGGCAGGGCGACGGAGGTCTGGGAGGGGGCGCCGATGGAGAAGGTGAAGGCGCCCGCGATGGGGTGGCTGTCGGCGGAGACGGTCTGCCAGGCGACGGTGTAGGTGCCTTCGGGCAGGCCGGAGCGGAGTCCCACTCCGTACTTGACGATCGATCCGCTGCACAGGTCGCGGATTTCTCCGGTGTCCACGCGCTTCCCCGCCGGGTCGAGGACCCGGATCGAGTCGGTGCTCATGGCGACCTGCTCGGAGAAGGTGAGGTTGACGTCCTTGGGGGCGGTGGCGACCACCGCCCCGTCCTGGGGATCGCTGCCGGTGAGCGCGGCGTGCGCGGACGCGGGGGCGGCGCCGGCGAGCAGCGTGCCGAGGAGCGCGGCCGTGACGAGCAGCAGCCGGGTCAGGGCGGTTCCGAGGCGCGGGGCGGTGGCTCTCATGTGTGTGTCAGTCCCTCAACTAGCTCAGTGCTGCTTCGGGTTGTGGGTGGCGGCCTCGACGGGCAGGTCGATCTTGATGGGTGCGGCCTTCTCGAAGTGCAGCTCGATGCTGACCTTGTCGCCCTGCTTCGGCTTCGTCTTCAGCCCCATGAACATGATGTGGTTGCCGCCGCGTTCGAGCCTCAGCTCACCGTTGGCTGGGATGTCGAAGGACTTCACCTGCTGCATCTTCTGGTTCTTCGTCTCGTGGATCTGTACGTCGTCCGAGACCGGGCTGGTGACGGAGGTCAGCTTGTCGGCCGTACCGCTGTCGTTCTTGATGGTCAGGAAGCCGCCGGCCATGTCCATCACGGGTTGCGGCATGAACGCGCCGCTGACCTTCAGTTCGGGCTTGCCGTCCGCCTTGTCGGAGGAGGTGTCGGACGAGCACCCCGTCAGCGCCAGGCTGCCGGTGAGAGCGACGGCGGCGATCAGGGTGGTGGTGCGGCGGTTCACGGGTTCTCCCCCTTGATGATCTTCGGCAGGTCCTTGGCGTAGTCGTCGATGGTGGTGTCCTCGCCGTACAGGACGTAGCCCTGGTCGGTCGTGGGCGAGAACGCGATCACCTGGGCTCCGTGCATGGAGACGACCGAGCCGTCCTTCCCCTTCTTCGGCGGGTCGATGCCGATGCCGATCTGGCGGGCGCCCGCCTGGATCGTGGAGAAGTCGCCGGTGAGACCGGTGAAGGTGGGGTCACCGGCGGCCGGGAGCCACTTGGCCAGTTCGGCCGAGGTGTCCCGCTCGGGGTCGGTGGTGACGAAGACGACCTGGAGCTTGTCCTGGTCCGCCTTGGGGAGCTGCTTCTTGGCGATGGCGATGTTGCTCATCGTCAGCGGGCAGACGTCGGGGCAGTGCGTGTAGCCGAAGTAGATCAGCGTGGGCTTGCCCTTGGTCCGCTCGCGCAGGTCGAACTTCTGGCCCTTCGTGTCCGTGAGGACGAGGTCGGGCTTGGTGAACGGGCGGTCGAGGACCGTCGCCGCCTTGGTGGAGTTGCCGTCGGCGGAGACCTCGGTGACCGCTCCGTTGCCGGAGCCCGTCGCCTTGTCGTCGCCTCCGCCGAGGCCGACGACGGCCGTCACCGCGAGGGCGGCGACGACCGCGACGGCCGCGGCGATGAGCGGGGTGCGGCGGCTCGGCCGCGCCCGCTCATCGGTGTTCGGGTCGGTCGACTTCTGGACTGACATGGATCGTGTTCTTTCTTGCGGAAGGGGGTTCAGGCCGAGCGGCGACGGCCGGCGAGCACACCGAAGGCGACGCCCGCGACGCCCGCGAGGATGCCGATGACACCCAGCACCCGGGCGGTGGTGTCACTGCTGTCGGAGCCGGCGGCCTCGGTGTGGGACTTCTCGGCCCCGGCCTTGTCGTCGTGACCGGCCTTGTCGTCCGTCTTCGTGGCGCCGCCGCCGTGGTGGTCCTCGGTGGCCGCGGAGAGCTTCAGTACGGGAGCGGGGTTCTGCGGCTCGGCCGCGCCCTCCTTCGGCTCCTCGATCCAGCGGACGACCTCGTTGTTGTCGTAGGTCTGGATGGCCTTGAGGACGAGCTGGTCGGCGTCCTCCGGCAGCTGGCCGAGCGAGAGCGGGAACTGCTGGAACTGGCCCGGGCCGATCTTCGAACCGTCGGCGGTCCAGGTGACCTTGGAGACGGCCTCGTTGATCTTCTTGCCGTGCAGCTCCAGCGGCTTGGCGAGCTTGGCCTTGGTGACCTCGGCCTTCCAGCCCGGCAGCGGCTGCGGCATCACGGACGCGAGCGGGTGGTCGGTGGGGAAGTTGACCTCGACCTTGATGGTGGAGGCGTTGTCGCGCTCGTTGGGGACCTTGACGTTGACGGTCGCGTAACCGCCCTTGGCGGCCTCGCCCTGCGGCTGCACGCTGACGTGCGCGAAGGCGGTGCCGGAGAGCAGGACGACGGAGGAGACGGCGATTCCGCCGGCGAGGGCGATTCGGGAGACGTTCATGGCAGAAGACACTCCAGCTCGGGAGGATGGGTGAGAGGTCCGCCGCGCCGAGGGCCGGACGACGCGAGCGAGCGCGAACGACCGGGTACGGGCGCAGGGATGCGGATCGCCGCGGCCCGCTCCCTGTGAGCGGTCCGCGTCAGGCTGCGAGGACGCAGTCGGCGGCCGGCGGGCCGCGCCGGATCACCGTGTGCTGGAGTGCCTCCGCGACGGGTGGCGCGGAGGAGTCGGCCGCGGTACGGGCGGGGTGGCGCGGACCGGCCGCCGGGAGCCCGGGAAGGCCGGCGAGGAGCGCCCGTACGAGAGCGAGTGCGGCGCGCAGGGAACGGACGAGGGCGTCTTCGGCGAGCTCGGTCGCTCCCTGGGCGGAGAGCCGGACGAGCCGGCCGAGGGCGAGGTCGCCGCGGCGCAGCAGCCAGCCGGTGGCGAGCGCGGCCAGCAGGTGGCCGAGCGCCATCGGAAGGTTGGGCAGCAGGTCGGCGTTCTGCGCGGCGCCGGTCGCCAGGTGGGCGCCGTGGGTGGGGTGCGGCTGGGCGGCCGCGGCGGCCGGGTCGAGACCGGCGTCGGTGATGATGCGGGTCGCGTCGGCGGGGCTGAGCGACGCGGCGCCCGCGCCGCAGACCAGCTTGGCCGCCATGCGGATCAGTGCGTCGTCGGAGGCCGGGCCGAGTGCGCCCGGTGTGAGTGGACGCTGGCCGAGGCCGAACAGCACATGCAGCCCGAGCTGTCCGCCGGCCAGCGCGGTGACGATGGCGGGCAGCGAACGCTCGCGCCCGGCGAAGAGCGCGGTGATGCCGAAGATGCCGAGGAATCCGGCGACCACGGTCCACAGGGCGATGCCCGCGCACGCGGCGATGGCGTGTCCGAGCCCGGACAGCACGACGCAGACCGCGGTGAACACCGCGGCCCTCAGCAGACGTGGTGCGAGCGCGGGGGCAGACATGGCGGGGTCATCATCGCACCAGGCCCCCACCTGCCATACGGCAGGTCCGGAAGGTCACCCTTTGGCTGCTTCGGGCCTGACATACACCGGCGTCCGGCGTGCCCACATCCGCCGAATGAGGGCTCTTGTGTTCTCCAGGGGCTTACGGACCCCTTAGGGCGGCAATAGGTAACGGTATGTCGCGCCGCAGCATGTCGAGCCGCAGCCAGGAGGCTGAAGCATGAGCATCTGGTGGTCCCTCCATCTGAGGCGCGAAGCCGCGAGCGTTCCGCTCGCCCGGCGGCTCCTTCTCGGCACGATGGAGACCGCGGGCGTCGACCCGGACGTGTCCTACGAGTTGTCGATCGCCCTGACCGAGGCGTGTGCCAATGCCGTCGAGCACGGTGGGGACACGGGTTCCGGCATGGCCTCGGAGGAGTACCGGGTCACCGCCTATCTGGACGGCGAGACCTGTCGGATCGAGGTGGCGGACTCGGGTCCGGGTTTCTCGGGGTCCCCGCTGCCCGCCGCCGCGGACGCCGAGAACGGCCGTGGTCTGCGGCTGATCGAGGAGCTGGCCGACCATGTCCACTTCGGCCGTACGGGCCGGGGCGGTGCGCTCGTCAGCTTCGACAAGATCGTCAAATGGCGGGCGGACGCGCCTCTCGCGCTGACCTGAATCTGATGATGTGTGACAAAAAGGGCCCCCGCCGATCGCGTCGGCGGGGGCCCTTCTCGTACGGACGAGGTGATCAGCCCTTCAGGCCGGCCATCCATGCCTCGACCTCGTCCGAGCGGCGCGGCAGCGAGTCGGAGAGGTTCCGGTTGCCGTCCTCGGTGACGAGGATGTCGTCCTCGATGCGGACGCCGATGCCCCGGTACTCCTCCGGCACGCTCAGGTCGTCGGCCTGGAAGTACAGCCCCGGCTCGACGGTCAGGCACATGCCCGGCTCGAGGGTGGTGTCGACGTACGCCTCGGTGCGCGCGGCGGCGCAGTCGTGGACGTCCATGCCGAGCATGTGACCGGTGCCGTGGAGGGTCCAGCGGCGCTGGAGGCCGAGCTCCAGGACGCGGTCGACCGGGCCCTCGACGAGGCCCCACTCGACGAGCTTCTCAGCGAGCACCCGCTGGGCGGCGTCGTGGAAGTCGCGGTAGGCGGCGCCCGGCTTCACCGCGGCGATGCCGGCCTCCTGCGCCTCGTACACGGCGTCGTAGATCTTGCGCTGGAGCTCGGTGTAGCGGCCGTTGATCGGCAGGGTGCGGGTCACGTCCGCGGTGTAGAGCTCGTTGGTCTCGACGCCGGCGTCGAGGAGCAGCAGGTCGCCGGAGCGGACCGGCCCGTTGTTGCGGACCCAGTGCAGGGTGGTGGCGTGCTGTCCGGCGGCGCAGATGGAGCCGTAGCCGATGTCGTTGCCCTCGACGCGGGCGCGCAGGAAGAACGTGCCCTCGATGTAGCGCTCGCTGGTCGCCTCGGCCTTGTCGAGGACCTTGACGACGTCCTCGAAGCCGCGGGCGGTGGAGTCGCAGGCCTTCTGGAGCTCGGCGATCTCGAACGCGTCCTTGACGAGGCGGGCCTCGGAGAGGAAGACGCGCAGTTCCTCGTCGCGCTCGGCGGTGACCTTGTCGGTCAGGGCCGTCTCGATACCGGCGTCGTGGCCGCGGACGGCGCGGACGGGGCCGGTGGCCTCCTTGAGGGCGGCGGCGAGCTCGCGCACGTCCTTGGCGGGGATGCCGAGGAGCCGCTCGGCCTCGGTCAGGGAGTGGCGGCGGCCGACCCAGAGCTCGCCCTGGCCGTCGAGCCAGAACTCGCCGTTCTCGCGGTTGGAGCGGGGCAGCAGGTAGATCGTCGCCGTGTGGCCGCTCTTGGTGGGCTCCAGGACGAGGACGCCGTCCTCGGTCTGGTCGCCGGTGAGGTACGCGTACTCGGTCGACGCGCGGAAGCTGTACTCGGTGTCGTTCGAGCGCGTCTTCAGGTTGCCGGCGGGGATCACCAGTCGCTCGCCCGGGAAGCGCGCGGAGAGCGCGGCGCGGCGGGCCGCGGTGTGCTCGGCCTGCGCGATCGGCCGCAGGTCGTGCAGCTCGGTGTCGGCCCAGCCGGACTTCATGTTCTCGGCGAGCTCGTCGGAGACGCCCTGGTACAGGCCGTTCTTGCGCTGCTTGATCGGTTCTTCGGACTCGTCCGGGGTTTCCGGGGTGAGCTCGTCTGCCACGGGGGGTCTCCTTTGGTACGACACTGAACCCCCTCCATCGTACGGTCGTACGGAAGGGGGCCCAGGGCCTGAAGACCTATTACCGCTGAGTCACATGTGGTCTACACGCAGTTCCCCGAAGCTCGCTGCTCATCGAAGCCGCCGTTCGCCGGAGGCTCGCCGCTCACTCGAAGCGGGCCGCGAGCAGGACGACGTCCTCCCCGTCCACGCCCGTGTCGAGGCCCTCGGGCAGCAGGGTCCGCAGCACGTGGTCGGCGATGGCCCCGGGGTCGGTCCGGTCCGCCTTCGGCACGCTCGCGGCGGCCGCGTGGAGCCGTGCGAAGGCCCGGTCCATGGGGTCGCCGGTCCGGCGCAGCAGCCCGTCGGTGTACAGCAGCACCGTTTCTCCGGGGGACGGGGTGATCTCGACGCTCGGCGCCTCCCAGCAGGCGAGCATCCCGAGCGGCGCGGACAGTGAGGTCTCGACGAACTCGGTGCGGTGGTCGCCGATGATCAGTGGCGGGGTGTGTCCGGCCCCGGCGAGGACGAGCTTGCGCTGCTTCGGCTCGGAGTAGGCGAAGAGCGCGGTGGCCGAGCGGGCGGGCTCGGTCAGCCGGAGCAGGAGTTCCAGGTCGGACAGGACGGCGACGGGGTCCTCGCCCTCCATGACCGCGTACGCCCGCAGGGAGGCGCGCAGCCGTCCCATGGCGGCGAGCGCGCTGGGGCCGGTCCCGGACACGGAGCCGACGGCGAGGCCGAGGGCGCCCTCGGGCAGCGGCAGGGCGTCGTACCAGTCGCCGCCGCCCCGGGGCCCGGTGCGGTGGCGGGCGGCGAGCTGGACGCCGGGGACCCGGGGGAGGCGGCTGGGCAGCAACTCCTCGGCGACGGTGGCGACCTGGACGCGGGCGCGCTCCAGCTCCAGGAGCCGGGCGAGGTGTTCGGTGGCGTAACGGCAGTAGAGGCCGATCAGGTGGCGCTGACGCTCGACCGGTTCGGCGGGCTCGTCGTACAGCCAGACGACGGCGCCGAGCCTGCCGGCGTCCTCGGTGGCGAGGGGGAGGGCGTAGCTGGCGGCATAGCCGAGCCGGGCGGCGACCTCGCGGTGGCGGGGGTCGAGTTCGGCCTCGCCGAGGAGGTCGGGGACCGCGACCGGATCGGGGACGGCGACGGAGTCGGGGGTGGCGAGCGGATCGCGGCCGGTGAGCGGGTCGCGCGCGGCTCTGGAGCCGGTCGGATCGCGGAGGGCTCCGGGGCCGGCCGGTTCGGGGAGGCCGTCGAGGATGCGGCCGTAGGAGGTGGCGCTGCGCGGCACGGTCTCGATGGTGCCGAGGTCCGCGTGGGCGAGGCCGAGTCCGACGGTGGAGGTCGGGCCGAGTCCGTCGGCGGGTTCGAGGACGGCCATGCCGCGGCGGGCGCCGACGAGGGCGGCGCCGGCGCGCAGCACCTCACGCAGTGCTTCGTCGAGCGAACCGGTCTTGACCAGGCGTTCGGTGAGTTCGTGGAGGGTGGTGAGGTCCGAGACCCAGCCGGCCAGCCGGTCCTGGATCAACTCGCCGGGGATGTCAGGGAGGGGCGCGTCGGAGGGGATGACGGGTGGGACGGGCGCGGTAGTGTGCGCGGGCGACGGAACTGTGGAATCGATTCCGGCCACTTTCGGCAGGTGTGGGGCGCTCATGTCGACCGGCTTTCCGGCCGGTGTGTTTCGCTCATTAGCATCGCAAACCCCCATGTCAATCTGCGCCGCTAGCAATGCATCCACATGTACACGCACAAGAGGAGCGATGTCCAGCATTGTCCCTACGGGACTTGTGGTGTCTATGGGGTTTGGCAGAAGGGTTGAAGTGCGGGCCAACTTGGCTGAAAATTACCCCCACCGTGCACCTTTTGCGGTCGACTGGCGTCGTTTGAAAGCGCGTTGATTTGAACGTGATGGGTACGTAAACGGTGATGGCCAGGGGCAGTTGAAGCAGCCCCGGAACCTGGCAGGGTGCCTGGGCGTCCTCACCGCCGCAGGCCGCGCCCCTCGAGTGGACGACGAGCCTCAGCTCGGCCCCTCCCGCCCCACCGCACGGGGCGGTGATCCGCCGACCTTGTACGCGCTGATACGCACAGTGAAGTGATCTGCACATGGTGTGATGTGGATTCGGCGTTCAACGGAAAGGAACGAGCGCTCATGCGCGAGATCCTCGGAAGGCGACGCAGGCTCCGGTTCCGGCGCAAGGAGAGGACTGTCCAGCTCGACGCGGCGCTCGTCTGCGCCACCGAGTGGGACTGGCCCGTACTGCCCGGCGTGGGGCTGAAGACGACGACGCGTACGTCCGGAGGGGTGGGCTGCGCCTGCCCCGACCCGCAGTGTGTCGTTCCCGGCGCACACCCCTTCGACCCCGGCCTGCTCGCGGCCACGACCGACGAGCGCATGATCCGTTGGTGGTGGACCCGGCGGCCGGAGGCCCCGATCGTCCTGGCCACCGGCGGCAGGGCGCCCTGCGCGGTGAGTCTGCCGGCCGTCGCGGGAGCGCGCGCCCTGGCCGCGCTCGACACGATGGGCATGAGGCTCGGCCCCGTGGTGGCGACGCCGACCCGCTGGTCGCTGCTGGTCGCCCCGTACAGCCTGGAACAGCTCGGCGAACTCCTCTACGCGAAGGACAGCGTGCCCAGCTCGCTGCGCTTCCACGGGGAGGGCGGCTATCTGCTGCTGCCGCCCTCGGTCGCGGGGACGGGCCAGGTGCGCTGGGAGCGAGCCCCGCTGGAGGGCTCGGCCACGCCGTGGCTGCCGGACGTGGAGGCGGTCGTGGACGCGCTGGTGGAGGCGAGCACGGGCGCACCGGAGGGCGGAAGCAGACTCGCGTACTGACGCGGTGGGCGGAAGGCTCGCGTACGGACGGGCGGCGGAAGGCTCGCGTACGGACGGGGCTGGGGCAGGCTCGCGGAAGGCTCGTGCACGGACGGGGCAGGGGGCCTAAGGGGCCCACGTGTTCACGGGCGGGCGATCCGTGCCGTGGGTGCTCCGTCCTGCGGGCCGCGCCGGACTCGAGGCCCGTTCCGGCGTCTGCGTCACCCGTACGGGTGTGAGGCTGCCCGAGTTGTACGGGAAATGGGCGCGCGACGCGCTGAGCGCCCCCGATCCGCCGATATCTTCGGCGCACCGTTCACGAGTCGCAGCCAGCCGGGCAGGTGGGTCCCCATGAATCTCCGCATGATCGGGCTCGGGGCCGCCGTGGTGTGTGCCACGCTGCTGCCGCTGGTCGCCCTCGCCGGCCCGGCGGCAGGCCCGGGGCCGGGCGACGACGCGAAGCCGAAGGCCGACGGCGGCCTGCTGCCGGGCCTCGGCCTCGGCGCCCCCGAGGAGCGGCCGACGCCCGCGACCCCGGCTCCGCCCCGTCCGCGGCAGCCGTCGCCCTCGGACCTCCCCGGCCACGCCTCGCACTGCGGACCCGAGCTCACCTCTCCCGACGGGATCGAGGCGCAGACCTGCGTCCTCACCGAGGGGCCCGACACCTGGGCGCGCACGTACTACCGCAACGCCACGGGCCAGCGACTGGACTCCGTACTCACTCTGATGGGCCCCGCGGGGCGAACCGTACAAGTGCGTTGTGCCATCCCGGCACAGGACGAACCGGGGGCTTGTGAGACGCCTCGGGAGCGCGCACGGGGTGTTGCTTCGGCATATTCGGCCGTGGCGGAATTCGCGGGCGCGGGAGAAGGCGACAGTACGCCGCTGTTGCTGCGGTCGGGGAGCAACGCGGCGAGCACGGGCGGTAGTTGAGCGCGGGACGGGATCCGTCCGGGCATGAGAAGGCCCGATCGCTGGCGACGGGGGATGCACCAGCGACCGGGCTTCTAGAACCGTAACAAGAGATCTGCGGTTCGCAAATTCGATCTCGGTTATTCGGACAGGGATTTATCAGGTCGTGCGGCGGAGTTGTGGCGGAAGTCACCGACTGATCGGTCTGTCAGTGACGGCTGCCACCGCGTGTGTCAGCTGAGAGTGACCTGACGGTTGGTGAGACCGCCGCGCGCCCGGCGCTCCTCCGGCGTCAGCGGGGCGTCGGAGGCCAGCGCCGCGGCGAGCCGCTCGGCGAACTCGGCGGCCGGCTTCTCGCAGTCCTCGGCACTCATCGAGGTGGGCAGGTCCCAGACGGGGACCATCAGGCCGTGCGCCCGGAAGGAGCCGACGAGGCGGGTGTCGTCGACGAGAGCGGAGGTGCCGGCGGCGTGCAGGCGGGCGAGCGCGTCGAGGAGCTTCTCCTCGGGGTGCGGCATGACCCAGCGCAGGTGGTTCTTCTCCGGGGTCTCGCACCAGTACGCCGAGTCCACACCGGTCAGCTTGACGGTGGGGATCGCGGCGGCGTTCGCGCGCTCCAGGGAGGCGGTGACCTCGGGGTTGGAGTTGTCGGCGGACTCCGGGATCCAGAATTCGAAGCCCTCGTGCACGACCGGCGCAAAATCGCTGTTCGGGTCGAGCAGGTCTTGCAGACGGGGGCCCTCGGAGGGCACACGGCGGGCGGCGACCGGGGTGCCGGGCTTCGCTTCCAGGGCGCGCTGGAGGGTGTCGGCGAGGTCGCGGGCGAGGTCGCCGGAGGAGGAGTCGTTCTGCAGGGCGAGCAGAACGGAGCCGTCGTCGCGGCGCAGCGCCGGCCATGCCATCGGCAGCACGGTCGCGAGCGTCACCGAGGGCACGCCCTCGGGCAGGCCGTCCTTGAGGGTGAGCGGAACGGTGGCGGCGGGCACCAGCTCGCGCAGCGCGACCCAGTCGCACTCGCCGGGCAGTCCCTCGAAGGGGCGCTGGACGAGCTCGGTCACGGCGTGTGCGGCGGCCCGGCCGTGACACGCCTTGTAGCGGCGGCCCGAACCGCACGGGCACGGCTCGCGCGCACCGACGACCGGGATCTCCCCGTTCGTGACCTGTGCCTTGGCGGCCTTCGTCTGGGGGCGCTTCTTGGCCATGGTGTGGCTTCTCCCGATAGCGGCAGTGCGGTGGTGCAGGGCCGTGCTCGGTGCACGGCTCTGTGTCGGGCGAGCCTAGCCGTACGGAAGCGATGCGGGGCTCAGGCCGGGGCGGTCGGTGTCCGGTCTGTTGCCCGGTCGCGCTCGGGCGGTCGCTCGACGGCGCTGTCCGGGCTTCGGTCCACTCCTCGGAGGCGTCGCTTCAGTCCAGGTCGTCGTACGCGTCCAGGAAGTCGAAGCCCGAGCCGCCGCCGACCCTCGCCGCGAAGTCCTCGCGCCGATGGCCCTCGGTGACGATCACCCAGACCGTGACCTCGCCGGTCGCGCTGTCCCGTACTCCCCAGTCCTGGGCCAGCGCGCTGATGATGTTCAGCCCACGGCCGCCGCGCGCGGTGACCGAGGGCGTCGAAGGAACAGGCCGTGTGGGACCACCGCCGTCCGTCACCTCGACCGTCAGGCCACCCGACACATCGATGCGCCACGCGGCTCGGACGTCCCCGTCGCCCACTTCGGCCCGCCCCAGCGGCCTGCCGTGCCGGCAGGCATTGCTGAGCAGCTCGGAAAGGATCAGTACCGCATCGTCGACGACCGATTCGGACATCCCGCTGCGGCTCAACTGCTCCCGCATACGGTGTCGCGCCTCACCCACGCCCGCAGGGCCATGGGGTACGGCCATGCTCGACGACGTGGGCACCTCCTGTGCCACCACCAACGCCACCCCCGAGACCTCCTTTGCCCCACGCCACGGTGTGGATGCCCCAATGGCCTGGACCGGAAACCGGCCAGACAGCCTCCGGTGACGCACTCGTGACGATCGAGTACGGGCCGAACGCGCCGGTGCACTCCCCGTAAGCCCCGATGCGGGTGGGGAGAACGGGTCAAACGCGGCCCAACTGGGACAGCACCTGCTTGGGGCGGTTGGTGATGATCGCGTCGACGCCGAGCCGCTCGCACAGCTCCACGTCCTCCGGATCGTCCACCGTCCATACATGGATCTGGTGCCCGGCCTTCTGGAGCCGAAGGATCACGGTGGGGTGGTGGCGGACGATCCGGATCGACGGTCCGGCGATCCGCGCGCCCGCCGGCAGCCGTCCGTCGCGCAGCCGGGGCGTGACGAACTGGGACAGCGAGACGGTGGGGAGGGTCGGCGCGGCCGCCGCGATCCGGCTGAGGGAGCGGGGGGAGAAGCTCATGACACGCACGGGGGAGTCCTCCGGAGCCGCCGGCTCCGCCAGGTCGAACCGCTTGAGGAGGGTCAACAGCCGCTCCTCCACCTGGCCCGCCCAGCGGGTGGGGTGCTTGGTCTCGATGGCGAGTTCTATCCGCCTGCCGGCGTCGGAGACCAGCTCGAGGAGGCGTTCCAGGGTGAGTACGGAGGTGAGCTCGGGGTCCTTCCAGTCCGGGCTCTCGCCCGCCTCCTCGCGCCCCCTCCAGGTGCCGAAGTCGAGGGCGGCGAGGTCGGCGAGCTCCAGGGCGGAGACGGCGCCGCGGCCGTTGGAGGTGCGGTCGACGCGTCGGTCGTGGACGCAGACGAGGTGGCCGTCGGCGGTGAGCCGGACATCGCACTCGAGCGCGTCGGCGCCGTCCTCGATGGCCTTCACGTAGGCGGCCAGAGTGTGTTCCGGGGCGTCCTCGGAGGCTCCGCGGTGGGCGACCACCTGAACAGGGACGCGGTTGATGTGCTGCCGTGCGTGGGTCACCGCGTCATGGTGCCATTGGCAGGACGACCATTGCGGATCGTGTCCGTTCTGTCCGTAAATAAAGAATGGGGTGCGGACACACAGCTCCGGCTTACAGTGGCCTGACGTCCAGTGGGAAAAGCTGTTCGCAGCACCCTGGCGATGGCATCCATCCGTGCAGTGAACGAGGAGAGAGCTGTGAGTACCGAGAACGAGGGCAACGCGGTTCCGGCGGACCCGAACGCCCCGTCCGTCCCTCCCGCCCCTCCGACCCCTCCTGCGGCCCCTTCCGCACCCCCTGCCGTGGACGCATCCGAGCCGCAGGCGGCCCCCGAGCACGCCACGGCGCCGCTGCCCGTGACCCCTCCGGCGGAGGTTCCCGCCGGTGCGACCGCAGGCGCCCCGGCGGGCGCGGGTGGCTGGCCGCCGCCCCCGCCGGCCGTGCCGACCTGGGGCGAGCCCGTCCCTCCCGTCCCCGCAGCCCCGCGGAAGAAGACCGGCGGTCTCGTGGCGGCCGTCCTCGTGGCCGCGCTGGTCGCCGGCGGTGTGGGCGGCGGCATCGGTTACTGGGCGGCCGAGCGCGGCGACGACGAAGTCAGCTCGACGACGGTCTCCGCGGGCGACTCCCAGGCGGCCTTCAAGCGTGATCCGGGCACGGTCGCGGCGGTGGCGGGCAAGGCGCTGCCGAGCGTCGTGACCATCCAGGCGAAGTCCGGCGGCAGCGGCGCCGGTGAAGGCGAGGGCGAGGGCGGTACGGGCACCGGCTTCGTCTACGACAAGGAAGGCCACATCGTCACCAACAACCACGTGGTGGCGTCGGCGGCGGAGGGCGGCACGCTCTCCGCGACCTTCTCCAACGGCAAGACGTACGACGCGGAGGTCGTGGGCCGGGCCGAGGGCTACGACGTGGCCGTCCTGAAGCTGAAGAAGGCCCCCGAGGGGCTGGCCCCGCTCCCGCTCGGCGACTCCGAGAAGGTGGCGGTCGGCGACTCGACGATCGCGATCGGCGCGCCGTTCGGCCTGTCCAACACGGTCACGACGGGCATCATCAGCGCCAAGAACCGCCCGGTGGCCTCGGGCGACGGCTCCGGCGGCAGCAACTCGTACATGAGCGCCCTGCAGACGGATGCCTCGATCAACCCGGGCAACTCCGGCGGCCCGCTGCTGAACGCGAGCGGCGCGGTGATCGGTATCAACTCGGCGATCCAGTCGACCGGCAACGGCTTCGGCCAGACCCAGGCGGGCTCGATCGGCCTCGGCTTCGCGATCCCGGTGAACCAGGCCAAGAACGTGGCCGAGCAGCTGATCAAGACGGGCAAGCCGGTGTATCCGGTGATCGGCGCGACGGTGAACATGACCGACAAGGGCGCGGGGGCCACGATCGCGGACGAGGGCGCGGGCGGCACCCCCGCCGTCACCGCGAACGGCCCGGCGGCGCAGGCCGGCCTGAAGGCGGGCGACGTGATCACCGCCTTCGGCGACCGCCAGATCGACAGCGGCCCGACGCTCATCAGCGAGATCTGGACGCACCAGCCGGGCGACTCGGTCGAGATCACCTACGAACGCGACGGCAAGACGGCGAAGGCCACCGTCACCCTCGGCGAACGCACGGGCGACAACTGACCGGCTAGGCTGTCCCCCGCGCCGTCCTGAACGGGATCCGGCGCGGGGTGGGTTGCCCGAGCGGCCTAAGGGAACGGTCTTGAAAACCGTCGTGGCGCAAGTCACCGTGGGTTCAAATCCCACACCCACCGCCCTGTGAAACGGCCCCTGACCAGGTAAATCGGTCAGGGGCTGTTCTCGTGCTTGCTGCCCGTCCATCACCGTGGTTCCCCGTCCGTTCCCACTAGATCGGGCACGGGAGGGGCACGGCTACCTTCTGATCCGTAGCTCTATCTAGATCGGGCATCGACGGTCATACAGGCCGCTCGGAAGGGTTTGATGGGCGCTACGGGCCATGGTCGGTTGCTGTGGTTGCTGTACTTCGCTGCTGTACCGCAGCGCCGCTCCGAGGTACTCCTACTGCCCGGCCGATGATGGCCATATCCGTTCAAGCCCCCGGGGCCAATGGGAGCCGATCGGTGGAGGCAACTGACCCATCATCCCACGCATGGGATCGGCCCCTGCTCGATCTGCGACACAATGGCCCTAGCAATGTCGACATGCTCCGAATGGCCCGAAATCGCGCCTAAACCCCATGTCAGTGCTGCGGTAACTAGCGCCACAATCAGCGGATAGACGAGGTCGCGGCGAAAGTCTCGATCGGCCATGGCTGCTCCCGTGCGTGGGACGGCATGAGTTGCCTCCGGGCTGACAATCCATCTGCTGGGCCTCGTTGGCGTTAACCAAACCATGCGATATTGACCACTTTGGCGCGAACAGTAACGTTCATAGGCTCAGAGGGTAAATCTTGTAGGGATGCGACAGAGACACGCATCTTCCCAGGTCAGAGCCTATGACTGGGGCCCCTGTCCCACCTGGGCGGCGGGTGAAACGAGACTGGCGCGTGACCACGTGATCGACGGAGTCTCAATGGCTGATGCAAGCCAGCGGGGCGCCGTCCATAGGTTGAGAACGGCGCCCCGCGTTGGGCGCAGGAATAGACCTATGGCCTCATCCTTATCAGGTCGATCATGGGGACTCTGGGACCTCGCCCAACACGCTCCGCGCGTCGTCTGGCCTGCCGCTGATGTTCGGCGTCGATCGGCGAGATTCGCGCTCGTTGGTGTCAGCCGCTGATGTCATCGCCGGACGGCGTTCTTGACAGGCTCTGGTCTGCTTCTTCGTCGCCACCCATGGAGCCGAGCAAACGTTGGCGCGCCGCATCCAGGCGGTCGGCGTAGTCCGGCATGAAGACCTCAGGCAGCGTCGTTTCGAGGGTGCCCGAGATCTCGTAGATCCCTGACCAGACCGCGCGGTCGGGCACGATGGCGTCGAGTTTGTCGGACCGCATCATGACGTCGTAGAGCCAGTCGGACAGGACGAACGCCTGGTCGCGTGTGAGCTTGATGAGCACCGGTTCTTCGTCCACGCGGTCACGGTACGCACGGTCACGATGCTCATCGACGGCGGGGATGCGTGGCGTTGATCGCGTCCTTGAGGTCGTAGTTCACACAGCGGGCGACGCGGATCATGTCGGCCCGATAAGCAGCCTTTGCGAGGATCCCGCCTTCCTCGTCAGTTAGTCGGCTGTCGCCACGTTTCTCCAAGAGGTCGGCCAGCCCCTGAAGCATCTTGTGGAGTGTGACGGCGTCGTCCCTGCTGATGGTGAGTGTGAGCGTCATGGATGCCTCCAGCGTGCTCTTTCACCGTATGGCGGGTCTAGGTGTGCTGCGACTGGGTGCAATGGGCGAGTCAGCCGCCGGTCAGCAATCCGCGGACCTTGCCCACCACTCACC
The DNA here is from genome assembly GCF_055596705.1 of Streptomyces sp. NPDC039609. Lineage (NCBI taxonomy): Bacteria > Bacillati > Actinomycetota > Actinomycetes > Kitasatosporales > Streptomycetaceae > Streptomyces > Streptomyces sp. NPDC039609. The sequence goes on along the minus strand of NZ_JBVIUJ010000007.1, from coordinate 11,621 downwards.
TCCAACTCCCATCCCGTCTGCCGTCGGCCCACACGTCAGTGGAGCGGGCGCGGTGCCGGGCGTCCAGGTGGAGCGCGCCACTGTACGAACGACCTGGACGCCCGGTGCCGTGTCTGCTCGGCTTGTCCTGGGCCGATGGCAGGCGGGATGGGAGTTCCCCGCCTCAGCACCCCACGGCCGGCACCCGCTCATGGTGCCCCCGCCATCCCGGAGCCTGAGCGCCCCCGCCGGAGGCATGTCGGTGACAGATGGAACCGCGGCCGTTGGGGCTCGACTCATGCCCTTGGGCCTATCCCAATCGCAGGGGCGGGCGTCGGCGCAGCGCGCGCGGAGCGGGCCGAAGGCAGGAGCGTCGCGCGGAGCGGAGCCGGGAAGCCCGCCCGGCGGAGCGGTACGCGGAGCCGGGTGCTTGATGAGGTAGAGAAACCTGTAACAGCTCCCCCGTTGATCCTCGGCTACGCCGTGGTGAGTGCGTCGGCGATGGACTGCATGCCGTCGGTGATCGCGTCGGCTTGTGCCTCGGCGAACAGGTCGGCCTTGTGGGGCTTGTTGGCGTAGCCGATCACCGTTGTCCCGGCGGCGTGAGCGGCCTGGATATCCGTGAGCGAGTCGCCGATCAGGGTGCAGTTCGTGACGTCCATATGCATCAGCTCGGCCGCCGTGATGAGCGGGAACGGGTTTGGCTTCATCAGGTGGGGCTGCCCCGTGGGGCGACCGACGATCCTCGCGACGTGGTCCCCCAAGCCATGCAGATCCACGAAGTGCTGAACGCACTCGGCAGAGTTGTTGCTCACCACCGCGACCGCCCTTCCTGAGGACTGTGCGGCTTGAAGGGCTTCCACTGCGCCTGGCGTCGGGGGGCCGGCCACTGTGACGGCTTCGACCTCTGCGGCCGTCAATGCCTGCTCGACCTCCTGGCCGAGCTCGGCGTTCGCTTCGTACGCGATGCGCAGGACCTCGATCGGGTCGTCGGTCTCAGATGCCTTCGCGCCCGCGGCTGCGTCTTGGGAGGTGATCAGCGTGGTGAGCTGCTTGGCGACCTCGTGAGCGGGAAGTCCGGCGAACACGTCGCATACGGGGCCGTCGAAGTCGAAGAAGACGACTCGCGCGTTCGCCAGGACCGCCGGGAGCTGGTCATCGTGCGTCAAGGTCGAAGTCCCTTCCGATGGTCTCCCAGACGCTGTCGAACCACATGCGGGCCTGCTGCACTTGCTGGGCTCCGCTGGAGGACTCGCCGTCGTTGATCGAGTGGTGGAAGAGCGTGGTGTCCTTGCCGACCAGGTCGTAGATCTCGACGGTCTCGCCCTGGGCGACGACCTTGTTGGGGCGGATCGGGTAGTACCCGAAGAATGCGTCCTCGTTGTTGATCACGTACAGCTTGAAGAACTGCGTGCCGCTGTGAACGCGGACGTCGATCCGGGTCTCGGCCACCAGCCCGAGGTGTTCCAATTCGGCGATGGCGTCCCGGATGCTGCGGGTGTAGCTGACCATGATGTCGTGCATGCGGTCGCGGAGCCGCTTGTCGTCGGCCCCGTCCTCCATGCGCACGGGCGCGGCCTGCGGCACGGACATGTCCGGGACGAGTATCCGCATGGTGATGCTCGACGGAGTGAGCCTGCCGACCCGGATCTTGTCGAGCGGTTCCTGAAGCGCGCCGTGCAGGGTCTCGCTGGAGAATCCGGCGAAGTCGATGGTCACCTGGTCCTTGGCGAAAGCCTGCTCGACGTACGGCCTCAGCCCCGCCGGCCTCTCGGTCCGGTTGCGGACATAGACGCCGCTGCCCTTGCGGGAGACCACGAGTCCCTCGTCTTCGAGGTCGCGCAGTGCGCGCTGAATCGTCGCCCGGGCGAACCCGTAAAGCTCCGTCAGCTTCGCGTGGGACGGGAGCTTCTCACCAGGACCGAGCCGCCTCGTTCGGATGGCAGCGCTAAGGCTGCTTGCTACCTGCTCGTAGGGGGCTCGGTCGTCGTCGGGGTCTAGCGGCTCGGGGACGAAGGTCATGGGTCGATGGTAGGCGACACCCCTGAGGCAGGACAGTCATGCCAGTCATGTTGTTGACATGGCTAGCCATGTCTCCTACCTTCGAGATGTGACCAACCAGGCTAGCCAAGTTGGTCATCTAGCCCTTTCCTGCCATCTCCAAGGAGAAGCCATGCCTTCGTTCAAGGTGGACACCTCGACCGCCGTGGTGTTCGTGGCCACGGCCCCCGTCCCGAAGCTCGTGAGCAAGCAGACCGGTGAGCGTGCCGTCGACCGGGAGACCGGTGCGGGTCTCTCCACGGTGGGCCTGCTGATCTCGGACGAGGGGGAGGGAAACCTCTACCAGGTCACCGTTCCGGAGACCGGTCTCCCCGACGGGCTGACGCCGGGCATGCCGGTGTCGGTGATCGGCCTCAAGGCCCGAGACTGGGAGAACACGTTCAACGGCCAGACCCGGCACGGCATCTCGTTCCGCGCCGTCGCCCTCACGGCCGGGGTCTGATCATGACCGACCTGTCGACGTTATGGGAGGTCGGCCTCCCGCTCGCTGGCGCCGGTGGACTCGGCTACGCGAAGGTCCGGGCGCCGCGGGTGTTCTGGTCGCTCGTGGGTCTGCCGGTCACGCGGGTGCGGTTCGCGATGACGTACCGGTCCACGATGGACGTGTGCGGGCTGACGGTTCAGCCGTCCCGCCTGCGGGCGTTCATGGTCCGCACCGTGGCTCGCCGTGCGGATGTCCAGCCCGTGCCGCCGAAGATCCGCCGGGTGCGGGGTTCCGCGACCGGAATGCGGGTCACGCTCCGCCTTCCGGCCGGTCTGGAACCCGCTGATGTGATGGCGGCTGCTGAGCGGCTGCGGCACGCCTGGGGTGTCCACTCGGTCAACGTGGTGGAGACGAAGCCGGGGTTCGTTGAGCTGCGGATGACCGGCTACGACGTCCTGCGGCAGGTGAAGATGCCGCGCCGCGTCCCCTCCGGGCCGATGACCGTTGCCGTGGCTCTGCGCGAGGACGGGACGGCGTTTGTACGGGACTACCGGAAGGTCCCTCACGCACTGACGCTGGGCGCCAACCAGTCGGGCAAGTCGATGTACCAGCGCAACCTGATCGCCGGGCTCGCCCGGCTCCCGGTCGCCTTGGTCGGGATCGACTGCAAGCGCGGTGTTGAGCAGCGCGGATACGCGCCCCGCTTGTCGGCGCTCGCCATCACGCCCGATGAAGCGTCCGGGCTCCTGGACGCCCTGGTGGAGGAGATGGAAGCCCGCTTCGATCTGCTCAGCGAGCACGGTGTCGCCGATGTCTGGGCCTTGCCGGAGGATGTTCGGCCGGTGCCGGTCGTGGTCCTGGTGGACGAGGTCGCGGAGCTGTTCCTGATCACGGGGAAGAAGGACGAGGAACGCCGGGACCGGATGGTCACGCAGACGATCCGACTGGCCCAGCTCGCCCGCGCGGCCGGCGTCTTCCTGGAGGTCTGCGGCCAGAGGTTCGGATCCGACCTCGGCAAGGGCGCCACCACGCTGCGCGCGCAGCTCACCGGCCGCGTGGTTCATCGGGTCAACGACAAGCAGACCGCAGACATGGGCCTGGGCGACATCGCTCCGGACGCCGTGGTCGCGGTGACGACGATCCCGCCCGACCGCCCGGGTGTCGCGGTGGCTGGTGACTCCTCTGGCGGGTGGTCCCGCATCCGCACTCCCGAGCTCAGCGCGGTCGACGCGGCCGCCACATGCGCCCAGTTCGCGCACCTGACCCCGGCTCTTTCGCGCCTCGCCGCCTTCCGGCCAGTGCAGCTCATCGCCGGCAAGCCTGTTCCGCCCGAGCCGCTGTTCAAGCCGGTACCGGCAACCGACTGACCATCCCTGCCCGCTGGTTGGCGTGACCGCGTCGCGCCAGGTCCGTACCCACCCATGCCTGAAAGGAGGTGAACCGTGTTCCGAACCCTCCGCTTCGACGCCGTGCTGATCCAGGCCGTCATCGCTGGGGCCCTGTCCTTCTCTCACCTGCACGACCTGGCTCAGGCTGCCGGACAGGACGGCTGGAAGGCGTGGGCCTACCCCGTCAGCGTCGACCTGCTGCTGGTCGCCGCATGGCGCCGGATGCGCACGGACGGGGGCAACCGTGACGCCTGGCTCTGGTTCGCCATCGCCCTCGTCGCCTCACTCGGCGCCAATGTCGCCACCGCCGGACTCCTCGACATGCAGGACGTGCCGGACTGGCTGCGAATCCTCGTCGCCGGATGGCCTGCCCTCGCGTTCCTCGGCGGCACACTCCTCGCCCACGCACACACCCACACGCCTCAACCAGCCCTCGAGCACGAGCCGGTGGAGGCCCCGGCGGCGGATCTGACCGTGGAGCGGGCCCCGGAACCGGCGCCCGAACTCCCGCCGGCCATTCCGGACCCGGCCGAATCAAGGTCGGTTCCCGCGCAGGAAGAGGTTCCGGCGGAGCCCGCCCGCTCGGCCCCGGCCGTGCCGGTTCCGCCCGCACTACTCGACCACGCCCGGAAGATCGCGGACGCCCACCACGCCCAGACCGGCGCCCCGATCGATGCCGAGACCCTGCGCAGCCGTCTAGGAGTCCCGTCCGCCCTGGCGGACTCGATCGCCCTCCAACTCGCCTGACCGAAAGGAGAGACCCGTGCGCCCGAACCGCTTCTACAACGTCGCCCGCTTCGGACCGGTGCAGGTCGGCACCCACCACGACGGCCGCGGCCGTACCAAGCACACCGCCGTGTGCTCCGCCCCCGGCTGTGACTTCTCCGCCGACTACTTCACCCGCGCAGCCGCCGAGCTCGCTGCCCGCACGCACCGCTGCAACCCCCGCTGAGCAAGGAGATCCGTGTCATGGACGTTCCGCTCTGGCTCGCCCTGATCGTTGTCGGCGCCCTCGGCATCAAGCTCATCCGCCCGCCCTGGTGGCTCGTCGCCGTGATCCTCCTCGGCGGCTACCTCCTGGCCGACAGCCTCGTCGCCCCGGTCATCGACAACACCATCAACCAGTAGGGAGAAGCGTCATGCTCCGACCGCGCGTCCCGGTCAACCCGCTCCCGACCGGCATCACCACCCCGCTCCTCCAGCCGCCCGCCACCAACACCCCGGTCCAGCACCCGGCCCCCGACCAGTCGACGGCCCCCACCCCGACCGCACCCGCGCCGGTCGCCCCGGCCCATACGACGGTCCAGCTCACCCCGGGCAGCGCGCTCGCCCTCGTGGCCGGCGGTGGGGCCGTGGTTCTGGTCGTCGGTGCCGTGCTGGTCTCGATGCTCCTGGCGGTCGCCATCACCGGCGTCTCTGTCGCCCTCGTCGCGGTCGTACTGCGGCTCCTCATCCGCGACATGCAGAAGGGCCGGTGACCGGCATGGACACGTACACGATCGCCGCCGCGGGCTTACCCGCCCTGGGCTGGGCACTGCACAGCAGCATGCTCGCCCGCCGACTGGCCACCGCCCGCCGCGACCCCCTGACCGGCCTGCACACCCGCGCCGGATGGACCGCCCGCGCAGACCACCTGATCACCCGGAACCCGAACGCGCTCGTGGTCCTGGTCGACCTCGACGACTTCAAAGCCATCAACGACACCCACGGCCACGCCACCGGCGATGCGGTCCTCACCACGACGGCCGACCGTCTCACCGTCTGGTGCGGACGCCACGGCGTCGCCGCCCGCCTCGGTGGGGACGAGTTCGCCGCCATCGTCATCGACCCCGCGCACACCGCCGGCCTTCCGGCACTCCGCGCCGCCCTGGACCAGCCAGTCACCCACCAGGGTCACACCCTGCGGGTCTCCGCGTCGGTCGGGCACTGCCACCGCGAACACCTGCCGGTCCCGCTCCTCACCGACGCCCTGTCCATGGCCGACGCGTCGATGTACGCGGCCAAGGGCCACGGCAGGCGCAACACACACTGAGCGGCCCCCGGAGCGGCCTCGGTCGCCAAACTTCCGCCGCCCCGGGCGCCTCAACCCCTCCCAGATCCAAAGGACCCGAAAGGGAAAGCCCATGATGCCCCAGCCCACCACCCCGCGCGTCTGCTCCCACTGCGACGGCTTCCCCGTCGTCCACATCACCACCGGCACCACCACACCGGACGGGAACCGCCGCACTCTTCCGGCCTCCTGCCCGGTCTGCAAGGGCACCGGCACACGCACCGCCCGTGCCGTCCTCGTCCGCGCCGGGAAGTGACCACCTTGACCGACACCGCCACCGCGGCGGGCCTGGACCCGGCCACCCTGAGCGACCTGCTCCGGGTGGCCGGGTCCCCCGGCTTCGACCGCCTCACCGAACAGATCCGCCGCACCGGAGGATGCGCCGCCCCCATCCGCCTCTCCGGCGGAACCAAGACCCTCGACCCCGCCACCCGAACCGTGCTCCACGCCTACAACACCGACGCCGAACCCGGAGGCGTCCTGCGGGTCGCCTGCGGCAACCGGCGAGCCTCCCGCTGCCCCGCCTGCGCCTGGACCTACGCAGGGGACACCTACCACCTCATCCGCGCCGGGCTCGTCGGCAACCCCGACAAGGGCACCCCCGAAACCATCCGCGACCACCCCCGCGTCTTCGCCACCCTGACAGCCCCGTCCTTCGGCCCGGTCCACAACCGGCCTAGTACCCGGCCGTGTCGCTGCGGTGTCCGTCACGCCGAAGACGCGCCCGAACTCGGCACCCCGCTCGACCCGGAGACGTACGACTACGCCGGGGCGGTGCTGTGGAACAACCACGCCTCCGAGCTGTGGCGCTACTTCACGATCTACCTCCGCCGCGAGATCGCCGCCCGCGCCGGCCTCACCCAGACCGCTGCCCGCGAGCAGTCCCGGGTCTCCTTCGGCAAGGTCGCCGAGTACCAGAAGCGCGGCGCCGTCCACTTCCACGCGGTCATCCGCTTCGACGGACCCGACGGACCCGACGGCCCCCACACCCCGCCCCCGGCCTGGGCCACGCTCGAGCTGCTGACCGACGCCATCCGCGCCGCCGCCGCCCGCGCCCACGTCACCGTCCCCGCCGCGCCCGAGTACGGCGTGGACCAGGACGTGAAGCTGACCTGGGGCAGTCAGCTCGACGTCCAGCCCATCGGCGCCTTCGGCCAGGGCGAAGACCTCACCGAACAGGCCGTAGCCGCGTACGTCGCCAAGTACGCCACGAAGGCTGCCGAGACCACCGGGTCCGTGGACCACCGGGTGGGCAACAAGGAAGCCCTGATCCTCCTCGACGTCGCGGACCACCCCCGGCGCCTCATGGAAGCCTGCATGGACCTCGATCCGGCCTACCCCGACCGGCGCCTGCGGGCCTGGGCCCACATGCTCGGCTTCCGCGGCCACTTCTCCACCAAATCCCGCCGCTACTCCACCACCCTCGGTGCCTTACGCCAGGTCCGCGCCGACTACCGCGCGGCCCAACAACGCGAATCGCTCGGCCTGCCCGACCCCGACGAACACCCGGAAGCGACGGTCCTCGTCGTCGCCCACTGGACCTACGCCGGACACGGCCACACGCCCGGTGAGTCCTGGCTTGCCGCCAACATCCACCGCGACATCCAGCACAACCGCGAACACGCCCGCGAGATCCGCGCCGAACTCGAAGCCACCGACACCAATGGGGACTGGTGACATGGACCGACTGCTGAGCGTTGACCAAGTCGCCGAACTCCTCGGCACCACCGTCCGGTTCCCTCGGCGCCTCATCGAAGAGCGCCGCATCACCTTCGTGAAGGTCGGCCGACACGTCCGGATCCCCGAGAACGCCGTCTCGGACTTCGTCGCGGCCAACACCGTCGAACCGATGACGCTTCGGCCGACGGTCGGGCTCAGGAGGGTTGCCTAGTGGCTCGGAAGCGGAAAGCACGCCGTAGCTTCGGCCGCGTGCGCAAGCTGCCCTCAGGGCGCTACCAGGCCCGGTACCCGGGGCCGGATGGACTCCTCCGGCCTGCTGACCGGACCTTCGCCACCACGACGGACGCGGATCTGTGGCTCGCGAAGAAGCGGGTTGAGATCGAGGACGGCCGTTGGATCGATCCGGCAGACGGGGCAACCACGGTGCGGGACTGGTCTGCCCGGTGGCTGGCCGCTGTGGCTCCGCAGCTCAAGCACAAGACGCAGGCGTCGTACCGGTCGCTGATCAACTCCCGGATCAACCCCGCGCTCGGAGACCGGGAGCTGTCCAGCCTCCGGCCGATCACGGTTACTGAGTGGGTCGCGGACATGAAGGGTTCTGGGCTCAGTTCCTCGCGCATCCGGCAGGCGTACCGGGTGCTGTCTCAGGTCATGGCGGCTGCGGTCGACAACGACCTGATCGCGCAGACTCCGTGCCGTGGTGTGCGCCTTCCCCGGATGCCTCAGACGGAGCCACACATTCTCACGCAGGTGGAGGCGTCCAGGATCGTCCGCTCGGCCGCCAAGCCGCATGACCTGCTGATCGCGCTTCTCGCTTTCGCGGGCCTCAGGGTGGGGGAGGCGTTCGCTCTCAGGCGCATGGACATCGACGTAGGGGGCTGCCTCCTTGTCGTGGACGAGAACCTTGCCGAGGCGAACGGCGCCCTGGTCTTTGACACCCCCAAGTCGCACCAAAAGCGGGTCCTGACGCTGGCTCCCTCGCTGTCGAAGCGGCTCGGCGCCTACCTCGACTCGCTGCCCGGCGGTGATGAGGCTCTCCTGTTCACGAACCGCGCTGGCCGGCCCCTGCGCTACAACCAGTGGCGCAAGGCGCACTTTGACCCGGCGGTCGCCGCGGCTGGCCTGACCGATGTGACTCCGCATGACCTTCGGGCCTCGCACGGAACCTGGGTCGCTGATCAGTACGGCGTCATGACCGCCGCGCACCGCCTCGGCCACTCCAATGCGAGCGTGACCACCCGGCATTACGCCCGTCCTGTCGCCGGACGGGACGCCGAGGTGGCGACTGCGTCTGACGCCTGGTTGGAGGGGCACACGAGCGCCGATGGGGCACGTACGGGACAAGGCGATGATGACGACGGCTCCGCCGGTGTCCCCGCATGCGTCTGACCGGGGGCGGAGCGCTGACCAGCCAACAGGACCTCGACTCAAGATCGCGTAGCGGCTGACGTCTGACGGGCCGTACACTCAGCCCGTTCTGTACATGATCACTTACGGGGGAACTCTCGTGGGAACTGGTATACGTACGGCTGTCGTCGGTGCAACCGCAGCCGCAATGCTTAGCCTGGGCACGATTCCGGCGCAGGCGGCCGCGACTTCATGCCCCAGCGACGGCCACCTTCCGGGGTCGGCTCGGTGTACCACGATGTCCAACGGCGTCTTGTCCACCTACTCGACCAGCACGGGCAACTACGTGCTGGTCGGCTACTACCGCAAGAGTGGCGGCGCCCTGACGGCGAAGCTTGGCTATGAGCGCTCCAGTGTCAACAACTGGTGGGCATACCAGAACATGTCCACTGTGCCGTTCCACTACGACCAGCAGAAGGGGCTCACTGCGAGCTGTAGCCCGATGATCGGCAAGCTGTACACGAGTGGCGGCGCCACGTACACGACGCCGGCCGTCGATCCCTGCTAGCCCGCGCGCTGCACTCTGCCAGGGCCCGCACCCTCCTCCCCTGCTAGAGGAGGGTGCGGGCCCTTCCCTACGAACAGGCACCCAAGATGATCAAAGCCGTCTTCCAAGACCATCTAGGCTTTCTCGCGCTCGCCATCGCGGCAACTCTCGCCATAGGCTCCGTCGTATACATCGTGGCCGCACGACGCGTCGACCGTGCTCCCGCCGCGTTCTACGGGCTGTGGGCTTCCTCGACAATCGGGCCCATTGCTCTCACCACCTGGGGTGGAAGCGGGGTCCTCGACCATCGCTGCACGATCAACCCTGCCGTGACCGAGGCGTTCACTACCACGCAGGGCCTGCTCAACGTTCTGCTGTTCGCTCCGTTCGGCCTGTTCGCCGTCCTTGCCACCCGGCGGCCCTTCTTCGGTGCCGCGGTCGGCGTCTTGTTCACTGCGACGGTGGAGACCGCCCAGGCTACGTTGCCCTTCATCGCCCGGCTGTGCGACTCCGACGACCTGCTCACCAATACAGTCGGTATCCTCGCCGGAGCAGCCATTGGCGCTCTCATCTGCCGCAGAGCCCACTACGGCCAGCACCTTGCTCAAGCCAAGGTCCGGCGCACCGCCATCGCCGGCGCCGCTGTCTCGCTGCTCATCGCGGCAACATGGGCATCAGTCATCGAACCGGTCCGTGCCGTCTTGCCCACCGAGACTCCTACGGCTAGCCCTCAGCAGGTTGAAGCACTCAACGCTGCTCTGAAGAAAGCCTTCGACGATGCTTACACCGTTGACTGGGCCAACTTCCACAACAACATCGACGGCCCGAGCACCATCAACGCACCCCTGCCCGGAGGCTTCGCCGAACTGACCTGGCCGGACCGCGAGAAGCTGACCGTCCACTTCACACCGACCAACCAGGGCGAAGGAACCTACGCCTACCAGATCCCCGGGGCTAGTCGTCCTGTGCGCTCGGCGCAGGAGGCACAGGACATCGCCACCTTCTTCGCCCAGCGCCACGCGCCCTGGGCGCTGCGCGAATCGCAGGCCAAGGTGTGGCCCGTCGATGCAAGCGACAAGAATCTCGGCTGGGTCGTCGAATGGCGCCGGTGGCAGGGCAAGCTCCTCATGCCTATGCGCATGGACATCCTGATCGAACCCTCTGGCCGTATGACCGACCTCATTGCCCGGAACGTCGACGACCCCAAGCTGCCTCGGATCAGCATCAGCGAGGACGCGGCGTGGAAGAAATTCGAAACCAACTTCAAACTCAAGCCCGGCCAGGGCGAGCGTGAGGAGCCCGTCTACCTGGTCGAGCGGTACCGAGACCAGTGGCGCGTCCATTGGCGTCTGGCAGCCCGCAACGGCGACATGCTGCTGTCCGCCACAGTGGATGCCACCAGCGGTGACGTCCGCAATGCTGGCGAAGTTCCAGAAGGCGCACAGCCTCCCGTTACCGAGGGGGGCCAGGTTCCCGGAACTCAGTAGGCCCCACACGCAGCCCGTGGACGAGACCCAGGCATGGACCACGGGCCGGGCAGCGAACCGGGTCACCTGCACTACGCCCGTCCTCTGGCCGGGCGAGCCGCCGAGGTGGCGACTGCCTCTGACGCATGGCTGGAAGGGCACACGAGTACCGATGGGGCACGTAGAGGGCACGACGACGATGACGAAGGCTCCGCCGGTGTCCCTGCACGCCTCTGACCTGCGGCGGAGCCCTCACCGGCCTTGATCGGCGAAAGGTCTTGAAAACCGTCGTGGCGCGAGTCACCGTGGGTTCAAATCCCACACCCACCGCTTGCAGGTCAGAGAAACAGCACGTCAGAGGGCGGGCCCCGGAATCCGGGGCCCGCCCTCCGTGTTCACCCTGTCTGCACTCCGGCTCACCCTGGATCGGCTGTATCCCGGTGCCGGCCAGTCCGTACGGACCATCTGTGGGCCAGGCTTCTTGCCGCGCTGGGCGCGGTCCGGGCCTATCCGTCTGGCGCCGGGGCGCGCGTGGGTGCGCCGGGCAGGGTGGGCCTGCCCGGCGCGGGTGGTTCATGTTGTCCGGTCGACCCTGCAACTCGCTGTGGACGAGCGGGTGTGAGGGTTGCCGGTTGTGGGGTTAGCGGCGGTGGTGGTGGTTGCCCCAGGACTTGGTGTC